>SMYC01000291.1 GCA_004356105.1 Acidobacteriota bacterium
ACTTCAATGCCCGACGTGCGCCCAGATGTCGAGACCCGTGTGCATGGCCTCGACGTTCTATATATCAGCTATGACGGATTGCTCGAGCCACTCGGTGCGTCCCAAATCGTGCCCTATCTGTGCGCGCTCGCCGATCGGGGTGTAGGTCTCAGCGTCCTCTCGTTCGAGAAGCCCCGAGACGTCGCCGATGTGGATGGGATGGGGGCGCTCCGATCACGGCTCGCATCGAAGTCCATCCGATGGACACCACTCCGGCGTCACGAGCACCCGAGAGCGTGGGCGAAGGCCATCGACCTCGTCATCGGGATTAGGATCGCGCTCAAGCTCGTACGCCTCGAGCGACCGGCGATCGTGCACGCGCGGAGCTATCTATCGGGTCTCATCGCGTGGGCCGTTAAATCGGCCTCCGGAGCGCGCTTCGTCTTCGACATGCGCGGCTTCTGGCCCGAGGAGCGTGTAGAGCTTGGCCTGTTTCGGCCCATGGGCGTTCTCTACCGTTTGAGCAAGCTTTCAGAACAGTTCTTGCTAAAGCGCGCCGACCACGTGGTGGTCCTGACCGAGAGCGCCAAAGCGATCCTGCGCGAACGGGAGGCCGAGGCGCATCTCGCCGCGCAAGAGTCGCGCGAAACGCACATCTCTGTCATCCCGTGCTGCGCCGACCTCGACCGGTTTCGACTCACTGAGCCGAACCGTGAGCTTCAGATCGCGAGCGAGCTCGAGGGACGGATCGTCATCGGCAATATCGGCGCCGTCAACAAGCGGTACATGCTCCCGGAGATGTTCCGCTTCTTTTTCCATATCAAATCGCACCTGCCGAACGCGCGCTTCGTTTACTTGACGCAGAACGATCCGTCGCTCGTGCGACCCGCTGCGCGCGACGCTGGACTCAGCCAAGACGACTTGCTGGTAACGAGCGTCGAGCCTCCCGATATACCGAAATGGTTGTCTCTCTTTCGGCTCGGCGTGTTCTTCCTGAAGCCGAGCTACGCGGCCAAAGCGTCCAGCTACACGAAGCTCGCCGAGTTCCTCGCGGCAGGTGTGCCCGTCGTCACCAACAAAGGCGTCGGCGACGTCGAGAAAATCCTCGGCTCGAACCGTTGCGGCGTGCTCGTGCCGGGGCTCACCGAAAACGACCTCGCGGCTGCTGCTCGACAAGCGCTCAGCCTCATCCAAGGCGAGCGCGTGCCCGAAGCCGTTCGCGAAAGCTGCCGCGCCATCGCGGAAAAGCATTTCGCGCTCGACGACGGCGTAGAGCGCTACTTCTCCATTTATCGAAGCTTGGCTTCCGCCGAGCTCGAGAGCGAGCACCCCGTCGCGATGGAGCTCGGCTGAGAGTCATGTGCGGCATCACCGGAGCCCTCGCGCTCGGCGCCCAGCCTACCGACAGGACGATCCTGGAGCAGATGACCCAAGCGCTCTTCCACCGAGGCCCGGACGGCTTCGGAATCGCGCAGCACGGCCGTATGGGACTCGGCCACCGCCGGCTTCGTATCTTGGACCTCTCCACGAAAGCCGATCAGCCGATGTGGAACGACGGGCGCGACGTCGCGATCGTATTCAACGGCGAGATGTACAACTTTCGCGAAATCCGAAGCGAGCTCGAAGCCGAGGGCGTTCGCTTTCGCACATCGAGCGACACCGAGGTTGTTCTCGCGCTTTATGAGCGCTACGGCGAGAACGCCATCCGACGACTCGATGGCATGTTCGCTCTCGCCGTCTGGGATGGGCGCAAGCGGCGTCTCTTACTCGCCCGCGATCGCGCGGGGCAAAAACCGCTCTTCTACTACGATGACGGGGAGCGTTTCCTCTTCGCGTCAGAGGTAAAAGCGCTTCATCGCCACCCAGCCGTCTCGAGGCAGCCGAACCTGGACGCACTCCCGCTCTATCTCGCTTATGGCTATTTCCCGGCCCCGCTCACCGCGTATGAGAACATCCACGCGCTCGAGCCTGCCACGTGGATGGTCATCGAGGAAGACGGAAGCCGATCGAAAGAGCGTTACTGGACGCCGCCTTATGAAGTCAATGGCATCCACTCACTCCCGGAAGCTTGCGAGCAGCTGAAGCCGCTTCTGCGCGAGGCCGTCCAAAAGCGCCTCTTGGCGGACGTTCCGCTGGGGGCTTTCCTGAGTGGCGGGCTCGATTCCACCATCGTCGTCGGGCTCATGAGCGAGTTGAGCACGAGGCCCGTGAAGACGTTCAGCATCGGCTTCGAAGGCGCGCCGGACTACGACGAAGTAGCCTTTGCCGAAGAAGCGGCCCAGGCCTTCGGCTGCGAGCACACGAGCTTTCATGTGGCCGCTCCGAAAGAAGACCTCTTCGAACGCCTGCTCCATCACCACGACGGTCCCTATGGAGACTCTTCGGCGATCCCGACTTTCATCGTCTCCGAGCTCGCCCGTCGGGACGTTACCGTGGTCCTGAACGGCGACGGAGGGGACGAGCTCTTTGCCGGCTATTCCCGGCACGCGGCGGCCGCGCTCAGCGAGCGCATTCCCCGAGCGCTTCGCCAGGCAGCCGCGCTCGGAGGTCGTCTTCTGCCCACGCCGCGCGACCACGCTGGCCGGCTCCGGCGGGTTCGCTCGTTTCTCGACGCCTCCGCACTCCCGCTCGGCGAGCGCATTCAAACTTGGTGCAGCTTTTTCCCCCGGGCCGAAGCCGCGGCTCTTCTGCGCTGGCCGTCCACGGTCGACCCGAGCGCGCACTTCGATGCGTTTTTGAGTGAAGCCGCGTCGGGCTCACCACTCGCCCGTTTGCTCTATCTGAACTTCTGCACCTATCTTCCCGAAGATCTGCTCGTGAAAATGGATCGTATGAGCATGGCGCATGGGCTCGAAGCACGATCCCCGTTTCTCGATACGCGTCTGACCGAATTTGCGGGCCAGCTCCCTGATCGTTTCAAGCTCCGCGGCCTGACAACGAAGGTCGTTCTCCGCGAAGCGTTCCGCGATCTCGTGCCGGAGCGTATAAAGACGCGCCCCAAGATGGGTTTCGGCGTCCCGCTCGGCGCTTGGTTTCGCAACGAGCTCGAGCCCTATATCACTTCAGAGCTCACAGCCGAGAAAGCGCCGCTCTTCGAGCACCTCCGGCAAGATCGGGTCGGTGCGATCGTTTCCGAGCATATGGAGGGCCGGCGCGATCGAGGCCAACAGCTCTTCTGTTTGCTGACACTCGCCTCGTGGCTCAAAACGTTCTGAAAGGACCCCAACATGTACGTGCTCGGGCTGACCACGATGGGAGAATCGGCGGCCGCTTTGTTCTGGAACGGAGAGCTCGTCCACGCCGCTGAAGAAGAGCGCTTTTCCCGAACGAAACACCACGTCGGCTTTCCCTACGAAGCCGTACGATCCTGCCTCTCCAGTGCGGGCGTAGCGCTCGCCGAGGTCGATCACATCACGCATTACTGGCGGCCGTGGATGCTCGGCCACCGCATCGGCCACACGATCCCAATCCTGCTGAGACACCCGAGACTTTTTCAGGCCCGCGCGAAGCGCGGCGCGCAGCAAGTCGGCGGACATTATCGGCGCATGTTTCAGCTCAAGACGATCTTGAGCGATGCCTTCGGAGAGCACGACGCCTCGATCCACTATGTCGAGCATCACCTCGGACATGCCGCGAGCGCCTATTACGCTTCGCCTTTCGAGAGCGCCGCTATTCTCACGCTCGATGGCGCCGGCGAGAGCACGACAACGATGGCAAGCTACGGAGAAGGCAACCGCATTCGTGTTCTGAACCGCGTGAAGCTCCCCCACTCGCTCGGACAATTCTACTCGGCGGCAACCAACTTTCTCGGCTTCGATATGTTTCAAGGAGACGAGTACAAGGTAATGGGGATGGCCGCCTATGGCGAGCCCGAATATTACGACTTCCTCCGCAAAAACGTGCTCGTCGCAAACGGCAGCGGCGCGTTCCATCTCGATATCAGCTATATGGATCATCACCTCGCGAAACATCACGAATATCCCGAAAAAATTACCAGCGTTTTCGGGGCCCCGCGGGGGCCCGACGAGGAGATCACGCAGCGTCATTACAACGTCGCCGCGAGCGTACAAAAGGCGCTCGAAGAGACCGTGCTGCACATCCTCATCGATTTGAAAAAGCGTACCGGTGAGAAGCGCTTGTGCCTAGCGGGCGGCGTCGCTCTCAACTCGGTCATGAATGGCCGCATCCTGCGGGAGAGCCCGTTCGACGAGCTGTTTATCCAGCCCGCCGCCAACGATGCTGGCGGCGCTCTCGGCTCCGCGCTCTACGTCCTGCATCACAAGCTGAACGAGCCGAGACGCTTCACGATGCGTGACGCCTATCTCGGCCCCAGCTACAGCACCGAGCGCTGCATTGCGGCGGCGCGAGCCAAAAAGCTGGCGCATGAAGAGCTCCCGCGCGCATCGGTGGCGCGCACCGCGGCGCGGGCACTCGCCGACGGCAAAATCCTCGCCTGGTTCCAAGGCCGCATGGAGTTCGGACCTCGTGCACTGGGCCACCGAAGCTTTCTCGCGGACCCGCGCAACGGCAAGATGAAGGAGATCTTGAACGAGCGCATCAAGCAGCGCGAGCCATTCCGTCCCTTCGCGCCTTCGATGCTCGAGGAGGCGACGCCCCGGTATTTCGGCGCTTCCGTCGACTCACCCTACATGCTGCTCGTCCTGCCCGTATCTTCGGACAAGCGCGACGAGATTCCAGCCGTCGTCCATGTCGACGGTACCGCGCGTCCCCAAACGGTCAGCAAGGAAACGGAGCCTCTCTACTGGGAGCTCATTCACGCGTTCGAGCAGATCTCGGGCGTTCCCGTCGTGCTCAACACATCGTTCAACATCCAGGAGCCCATCGTTTGCTCGCCAGAAGAGGCGGTCGACACGTTTATTCGCTCGAGCGTCGACGCACTCGTTTTGGAGAACATTTGGATCCCCCACCCCGACCGACGGAACTGAATACCGAATGCCCTACGCTTATTGCTCGAGCGAAGAAAAGATCCGCGTTATGCGGATTTTTTCTCGCCTGAACGTCGGCGGCCCCTCCATCCATGTCGTTCTACTCACCGCGGAGCTCGACCCGGCGCGCTACACGTCGACCCTCGTCCTCGGAAAGGAAGAGGTTCACGAGGGGAATCTTCACGAGCTCGCGCAATCGAAAAACCTCGACCCCATCATCGTGCCCACGCTCGGACGCTCCATCAGGCCGGTCGATGACTTCAGAAGCTTCATCACCATCTGCCGTCTCATCGCCCAGCATCGGCCCCACGTAGTGCATACGCATACCGCCAAAGCGGGCGCCCTGGGCCGTATCGCGGCACCGCTCATGGGTGTTCCCGTCACGGTCCACACCTTCCACGGCTCTGTCTTTACGGGCTACTTTCGAAAGCTACCCGCGGCGATCTACGCCCTCGTCGAGAGGGCGCTGGCGCGGGTGACCGACGCCATCATCGCCGTGAGCCCCGCGGTCGCCGAGGAGCTCGCAAAAAAGCGCCTCGTGCCCCGACACGGCATCCACACCATCCCGCTCGGCCTCGAGCTCGAGCGCTTCGGCTCGCCAGAAGCGAACGGCCGGTTACGCGCACGGCTCGGCCTCGACCGGAACATCCCGCTCATCGGCTGCGTAGGCCGGCTCGTCCCCATCAAGGACGTGCCGACGCTGTTGTCCGCATTTGCTCGGCTCGAGGGCGCCCCTGCCCCGTGTATGCGGGCGCATCTTGCCTTGATCGGCGACGGGCCCGAGAGAGAGCGACTCGAGTCCCTCGCGGACAAACTTGGCGTCGCATCGCGCGTGCACTTCACCGGGTTTCTGTCCGAGCTCGAGACGGTCTATCCGGACCTCGATTTGGTCGTGAATAGCTCGCGCAACGAAGGAACGCCCGTGGCTCTCATCGAAGCCATGGCGGCTGGCATTCCAGTGGTCGCCACGTCGGTGGGGGGCTCGCCCGATCTGTTGCAAGGCGGCGCACTCGGCGAGTTGGTTCCCCCGGGTGAGCCGGAAGCCCTTGCTCACGCACTCGAACGTACCCTCAGACGTCAAGATGAAATCGTTTCCCGGACACATGCGGCTCGCACGGCGGTACTAGAGCAGCATCGCGCAGAGCGCCTGCTAGACGATATAGACACCCTCTACAGCACGCTCCTCCGCCGCAAAGGCTTCGCCATGCCCCCCGGCGACAGGACACCGATTCAGCACTAGCTTCTATTTTTCAACAACTTAGCTAGCTGGAACGAATCCTGCTTTGTAAATGAGGAGCGATCCAATCGACTTTCTATAAAACACAGACTCACCCGTGTCTCGGAGTGCGAGCCGCGGGTGCCAAAGCGATGTTACGTTCCGATAACTCCTTGAAGGTCAACCACAAACAGGCGGGTCCGTGCGCCCCGCGCTCTACAGGTCCGCCAGCCGAGCTTGTTCTGTCGAAGTCTTCGAAGAAGGTGTGCCCGGCGCTGATGGGTGGGAAAAACCTCAGCCGACAGGTGGAATCCGAGGTCCGAGCCCTCCGATTCGGGGTTTCGCCGCGGCGCGACGTCTCGAGCCCCGACACCACCATTTCGCTAGAAGCAATTTATTTACACCTAGTTACAGAGAATTTCTGGTCCCCGCGGTGGGTCGAAAACCCCTCGCCGAATTCTGTATGGAAGACGCCTCAGAGCGTTGGTTTTCCCCTCCACTCGGTGGAGAAGGAGCATTAGCGATGTCCTTGCTGCTCTATGGCTTGACGCTCGCTATCCCGCTCTGTGGAACTTTGCTCCTCCTCCCGCCGATCGTGCGGTTTTGCCATGCACATGCATGGTTGGACCAACCAGGCGGGCGCAAGCAGCATCGCGCGCCCATTCCCCGACTCGGAGGGTTTGCGTTCTTTTTGTCCTTCACGGGCACGGTCATCGTGGGCTATTTTCTCGCACCCTACCTCGCTGAGCTCTCAGAGCTGCGCGCTCTCTTTCCGAGTACGGCGAGCGCCCTGTCAGAATCCTATCGCGTGCAAACACAGCTGCTCGGCTTGCTCGCTGGGGCCCTGGTGATGTTCAGCGTGGGCCTCATCGACGACATCGTGGGCGAGCGCTTGCCCGTAGGGCTCAAGTTCGCTGGGCAATGCGTCGCCGCCGCCATCCCGGTTGCTTGCGGGATCCACGTGGAGTTCACGGACATCGCGGCGCTCAACGTTGTGATGAGCTTCCTCTGGATCCTCGGTATCTCGAACGCATTCAACCTGCTGGACAACATGGACGGGCTTGCCGCGGGCGTGGCGGTATGCTCAGCGCTCATCTTCTTCCTGAACGCGGTCGCGCTCGGCGAGATCTTTCTCTGTTTGATCCTCGCGGCTTTCGCGGGCGCGCTCGCCGGCTTCCTGCGATTCAATCTCCACCCCGCAAAAGTGTTCATGGGGGACGGCGGAGCGCTCTTTATCGGCTATACGCTGTCCTCGCTCACGATCCTCGAGCACTACGTGAGTCCGGCCTCGTCCACGCTCTTTCCCGTGCTGATGCCCGCTTTCGTGCTCGCGGTACCGCTCATCGACACGCTTTCGGTCATCGCCATTCGCGTGCACGAAGGCCGTCCCATCTATCGCGGCGACCGCTGTCACCTCTCGCACCGCCTCGTGGATTCTGGGCTCGCCGAGCCCCAGGCAGTCAAGCTTTTGTTTCTCCTGACTCTCGCTCTCGGCATGGGCGCTCTCAATCTCGCCCATGCATCGGTCGGGCGAAGTCTCTGGACCCTGACCTATACCGCTACAGCCGCAGTTCTCGTCCTCAGCGGAATACGTGTGAACACTCTTTTTCAAGGGGGACGGGTCGCGCGAGTCGGGTCGGCCCGTCGTTCCAACAACCCGGCGGAGGGTTTATGAAGACCGTTACCAGAACCTTGTTGTTCGCCACACTATCTCTCATCGCCTTCGGGACGACGCCTTTCGCGGCAACCCAAACGGAGGTGCCGAGGATCCTGGACATGTTCGCCGTACGCGAAGCAGACGTCTACACCGTCCACATCATTGCGGACGGCGATATCTCGGAGTTCTCGAGCGCGCTCGAGCGACGAGAGAGCACGTACAAGCTGAGATTGGACGTTCCCGCTCTGCCGCCGATCGATACCCAATACGAGGTGGAGACGCCGTTCAGCCGCCGTTTTCAGGTATGGCCGATGCAGCTCGAGCAGAAGCTCTATTCCCGTGTCGAGATCGAGCTCGAGATGGAAGCGAGCTCGGTGGTGGGCATGCTGGACGCAACGCATATTTTCATCCGCATCCAACGCGAAAGCGCTATCGTCGCCTCCGCGCCGGAATCGGATCCCGTGAGTACTACAACTGAGCCCGTCGCCCAAGAGCACGTCACCCAAGAGCCCGCCACCCAAGAGCACGTCACCCAAGAGCCCGCCGCCCAAGAGCCCGCCGCCCAAGAGCCCGTCGCCCAAGAGCCCGTCGCCCAAGAGCCCGTCGCCCAAGAGCCCGTCGCCCCGGAGCCCGTTGCCCCGGAGCCCGTCGAGCCCGCACCGTCCCCCGCGGTCGCCAAGCGCGCTCCACCGACGCCGGAGCCACCGTTTTCCGAGGATTCGGACGGCGAGCCCCCCGACTCGGGCCTAACCGCCCTCGTTTCGGGCGACGACGAGCTTTTTCTCAATCTCTTTCCCAAACCCGGAGGCGACGAGCAGACGCTTTTCAACATCATGCCGGTCGACGACCAGTCTCGCGAAGACGTTCGCGGCATTCGCCTCGGCCGCTTTGCGCTCACGCCGTCGCTGACAGCGAGCTACGTCCGGGGCAGCAACCTGCTCCTTCAGAGCCAGGATGTGGTCGACGACCGCGCGCTCCTCGTAACTTGGCGTGTGGGCGCCTCCCTGCTCGATTCGCTCAACACACTCAACTTCACCTACGGGGGCCGTTACCGAGATTTCAAGAGCTTTGAGCTCGAGCACCGCTACACGAACGTGTTCGACATCAGCACGAGTATCGCCCCGTCCCCGCGCTCCACATTCGCCATCAACAATCACCTCATTCACGGCAGCTTCGAGAACCGTGAGTTCGATCCCGGCGGCGAGGTCGTCGGCAATACGGACTCGTTCTACCGGAACTTCACCAATGGAACCTTCTCGATGGATTTAAGCGAACGCCTCGGGGCGGAGATCTCCGGAAGCTTCAATCGCGTTGGGTTCCTCGAGCCGACCTCGGACTATTTCAGCTACGACCAGTCGAGCCTCGGCGGCGCCTTCGTCTACCACTTGACGCCGCTTTCGAGCATCGTCGGCGAATATGCACGTACCCGCACGCGTCCGGATCTCAGTCGGCCGGAAGCGGCGTCCGACGGCAACGTCGTCCTCGTCGGGATTCGTGGCGAGATCACCGCGCTCATCAGCGGCCACATTCGCGCCGGCTATGCGAGCCAGACCTTTTCAGGAGGCGCGACCCCACAGAGCTTTCGCGGCTTCGTCGCCGATGGGCGCCTCACCCGAGAGTTCGGTACCGAGACGTCGCTCATGCTCGATTTTGGGCGAAGGACCAACCCCTCCGCTTTTCAAGAGAACGGTTTCTACACATCGAGCTACGGAACCGCTCGCTTCGTGGCCCCCATCATCGAGAAGGTGCGCTTCACCGCCACCGCGAGCTATTTCGGGAACCGTTACCCACTGAGCGACGTCGCGACGGACAGTAATCGTCTAGATCGCACGCTCAGCAGCGCCGTCGGCATTTCCTACTTCTTTACAAAGTTGTCCTTCTTCGGTATCGACTACCGGCACGATCGTCGCCAGTCGAGCCTCGAGAGGCTCAGCTATCGGAACAACGCAGTGCAGTTCATGATTGGTTTCGGGTTCTTGAATCGGTGACTCAGCAAATCCCATGCAAAACGGCGTTCTCTCGACCATCGCCACCGTGACGGCACTCCTCATGGGGAGCCTCGTCGCGGCGCAGGACAACGGAGATATCCCACACGCGTCCAAGGCGCCCTACCGCGTGGGTCCGGGCGATGTTCTCGAGGTGAAGGTGTACGACGATCCGGATCTCGGCGGACTCTTCACGGTCCAATATGACGGAACTCTCTCGTTTCCACTGCTCGGCGATGTTCCGATCGACAAGCTGGCGGTGCGCGAAATTCAGGCGAAGCTGGTCGAGTTGCTCGAAAAGGACTTCCTCGTCGACCCGCAAGTCGTCGTTCGTGTCAAAGAATTTCGCTCGCAGTGGGTCACGCTCATCGGCGAGGTCGCGCGCCCCGGCAAATATTATCTGCAGGGCCCGAAAAACCTCCTCGATCTTCTCACTGAAGCGGGCGGTTTCACTTCGCGAGCGAGCGGCGAAGTGATCATCAGCCGACTCACCGAGGACGATCCTCGCCTCTTCATGACAGAGGATAACGGCCGCGAGAGCGAAGCGACGATGCGCGTGTTCCTAACGCCAGGGCGGTCGGTCGCCGACCAGAAAGAAGCGCTCTCGCTCGCAATACATAGCGGCGACATCGTCACGGCCACCTCGACGAAGTTTTTCTATATCTCGGGCGAAGTCAAAAAACCGGGCTCCTATCCTGTCCATGCCGGCCTCACGGTGCTCAAAGCCGTGTCGCTCGCCGGTGGGCTCACCAAGTTCGCCAGCAAAGGGAAAGTCGCGATCCTGCGACAGCGGAGCGACGGAGGGACCGACCGCATCAAAGTCGATCTAGGAGACATCGAGCGGGGCAAGAATCCCGACGTCCCGCTCGAAGCCGAAGACATCATCAAAGTCGGCAAGAGAGTGTTTTGACATGGACCCCCAAGATTCGCACCATCAGGAGCACACCAACTTGATCGCCGGACTTTCGGGCGAGTTCGACCTCAAATACGGACTGCGTCTTCTTTGGGTCGGCAAGTCCTGGATCCTCGTGATCGCGCTTCTCGGGCTCGGCGTGGGTTTTCTTGCCACCTTTCTCCAAGTGCCCATCTACAGCGCACGAGCCCTCGTGCAGATCGATCCTCCGGGTCAAAACATCTCGCAGCTTTCGAATCCCTACCCGACATCGGCCTTCAACTATTTCGACTACCGCAACTACTACAACACCCAATACCGCATCATCAGAAGTAAATCGCTCGGTGAGCGCTCTATCGAAAAACTCGATCTTGCGGACAAGCCGCCTTTCCGGGATGCGAAGGAACCTGGCCGCATCTTCATGAGCCGCGTCCAAGTGGTTCCGATACCCGACACCCGTCTCGCGCAGATCGTGGTGGAGCACGAAGATCCGCGCGAAGCCGCGCGTTGGGCCGACACGCTGGCGGAGTCCTATATCGAGCAGAACCTCGCCTCGAAGATCGAGGCGACTCGCAACGTTTATAGCTGGCTGCAAGAACGCCTCGCCGCCGCGGAGGGCGACGTCAAGAGCTCGGAGAACTCGCTCTACGAATACACGAAACAGCAAGATTTGTTCGTGCCTTCCGGAGGCCAGAGCATCGCGGCTTCTACGATGACCCGGCTGAACGAGGAGGCCACCGAAGCGAAGACTCGCCGGATCGAGATCGAGAGCGCGCTCGCACAAGTCGACAAGCTGAAACAGAGCGGTGGCGCACTCGACGCGATGCCTCAGATTGCTGCCGATCCGCTCGTCCAACGCCTGAACCTGAGCAAAGCGGAGCTCGAAGTGGAGCGCGTACAGCTCAAGAACCGGTACAAAGAGGGGCACCCCAAGGTCAAGAAAGTCGTTACCCAAATCGAGCAGCTGCAGGATGCGGTCAGGACGCAAGCGGAGAAACTCGTCGCCGGCATGCGGGCGGACTACCAGCAGCTTCGGCGCCGAGAGCGCGAGTTGCTGGCCTCCATCAACTCGCAGCGCAAAGAGTCGATCGAAGACAGCCGCAAAACGGTCCAGCTCGAGATGCTCCAACGAGAGGCCTTATCCAACAAGAGCCTCTACGAAGCGATCCTGCAGAAGATCAAGGAGACGGACGTCGCCTCGAGCTTGCGCGAGAACAACGTTTCGATCGTCGAACGCGCGAGCATCTCTGCCGTTCCCATCAGACCACAACCCACGAAGAATTTGGCGATCGCACTCGTTCTGGGAGTGCTCTCCGGCTGCGGCCTCATCCTGCTTCGCGACTATCTCGACAACACGCTGAAGGAGCAGGAAGATATCGAAAGGCATTTGCGCGTGGATTGTCTCGCGATCGTGCCCGAACACGACGCCGCGAATCCAAGCGTCATCACCGAATCCTATCGGACTTTGCGGGCGAGCCTTCTCTTCACCCGAGAGCGCGAGCATGGAAATATGATCCTCGTAACGAGCTCGATCCCGCAGGAAGGCAAGTCCACGACGGCGGTCAACCTCGCCAAGGCCCTCGCCGAATCGGGGGACCCAACGCTCGTGGTCGATTTCGACTTGAGGCGCTCGAGCATCCATACACATCTTCGGCTCTACCGCGAGCCCGGCTTGGCGGATTACTGTACGCGCGATTTGAAGCTCGACGTTATCATCCAATCGACGCGCGAGCCCCATCTGTCCGCGGTGACATCGGGCAAGCTCCCTCCCAACCCCCCGGCGCTCATCGGAAGCCTCGCGGTAAAGAGATTTCTCGAAGAGTGCCGCGAGCGCTTCACGTGGATCATCGTGGACGCGCCGCCGATCGTCTCGGTAACCGACCCGCTGCTTCTCGCTAAGGTGTCGGACTTGGTTCTGATGGTCGTGCAGGCCAATCGAGTGGATCGTAAGCTCGCGAAGCGCTCTCTCAACGCTCTCAAACGGACCGGAGCGCGCGTCGCCGGTGTCGTGCTCAACAGTGTGGACCCGAAGCAAGACTCCTACCATTACTACTACAGCTACTACGCCGAACCGGAATCCAAAGTGACCCGCATGCGCCGTCCACCAAACCGCAAAGCAGCCGCACGTGGGGCCTAGCGATTCCTATCCGGTCAACTCAAAGCTGAGAGTGTTTCATTTATCCCCACTTGTCCTCCTATCCCCACCTCTCCTTGCCTTTGAACGGGCTTGAAAAAGCAAGGGGATGTGGGGATAGGAGGAGAGGTGGGGATAAGAAAGAACTATTGATCTTGCTTCAAGAGGCGAGCCCGGGCTTACTGCGCGGGCGCTACCGGGCTGGACACGTCGTGCGGGAGGATGGGCGCTCCCGTCAAGAGTTGAGGCGTGGATGGCGACCCATTCGGATCGGTCCCGGCGGCTTCCGAGCTCGAAGCAGCGGCGCGCCTCGCCCGGGCGTGGGCCAGGACCTCCATCGCAATCAACTCGTCACGGCATTGAGTCCCCGAAAGTTTGTCGAATCGGTTCGCCAAACGGCGCGCGGCGCGAACAGCGTCGCGGCGGCGAACGGGCTCGTCGGCGTCTCCGAGCTTGAAGCCCTCGTCCGAAGCGACGCGCAAATATTCTTCCGCAGAGCTGTCGCGACGCTGCACTTCGATGCGGTCCAACTTGGCTCCGGGCGGAAGTGTGACTTCGATCTCGTGCTCTCCGGCATCGAGCTCGAGCGCCAGGCTTCGGCGATCTCCGCCGCTCTGACCCGGGACGACCGGACAGGTCACGACACGAAGACAGCGGTCCATGTTCCAGCGCACGGGCGTCGTGCTGAAATAGGTCGCTTCGATCGAGTAAATGCCTTTCTCGGAGACCTCGAAGCGGGCGACCGCGGAAACGATATTGGGGCCAGCGGACAGCCAGAACGGGTCGTTCTCGTCCGACGCGGTCGAGACAGTCACGTCGTCAGACTCCGCGCCCTCCTCGAAGGGATAGACGAAGGTGCGACGAAACTCCTCCCCGCGAATCCTCAAAGCGTTACCGGCCTCGGGCAGTTCCTTTTCGAGGTCCAACGCGCGGGCGAGCGTCACGGCCATGATTTTGTAAGTCAGAGTCTCGAGCGGCCGCCAACCGCCGTCCGGCTCGACCGCAAGCATGCAGGGCGGGGTCACGCCGAGGTTTTCGACGCGCGTGCCGTCGATCAACATCAGACTCATCGGATGGTCGCCGGAATCGAGCGCCACACGATCGAGATCCATCCATCGAGCGGCCGCATCGGGCTGAAAGAGCTCATATTCGTAGCCCGATACTTTCAAGATGGCACCGCCACCACCCATCTTGACGCGAAAGCCGTAGTCGCCAGGCCGGAGCGTCGCGACTTCGTAAAAAGCTTCGGCGGGCACGCCAGGAACCCCTTGGACAGCTCCGTCCGCGCCCGCTGTTACGGTGGAACCGTCGAGCAAATGAGAAGCTTCGAACTCGATGCTACTCGTCCAATCCAACCGTGCGAGATAGTCCTCGCTCTTGGGATTTTGAGGGAGATTCCAGTCGAGCCCGAGGGCCTGGGTCATGTAGACGCCCCATTCGGCCTGGGTGACGACCGTGCTCTGCGCTATGCCGAACCCGAGGGCGGTGCCAAGCACCGCGAGCAGCAGCAGCCCAACCCCGACGTGACGAAGCCGGTTGGCTCTTCTGGATATGATTCTTTCTTCCTGAGCAGACATAACTTATTACCCCCGCTGTGTTTTGCAACGCGCCTGCCTATGTTTTTTGCAACGCGCGTGCCAACCAGGCCAGAGAAGGCGGCAGCCAACTCCCATCGTGACAACGAGTTAACTCCGTGTCTCGTGACCGCTAAACCGAGACGGGCTCCCCCTGCGGGGAATTCGCCCGCGAGCGAGGGGAGAATCCTCCATCGGGAGCTTGCTACGCCAAATTGATGGGACGGCCGACGCCAGCAACTTGTCCCGCGGAAGTCCGTGAGGCGAACGAGGACCTGTCCGCCGAAGCCCGTAGGGCGTAGGAGGATGATGGGAAAACCCTACATCGAGTATTTGCGCGGGTATCCGCCGCAACATTTGCAAGTCCGGCCATAAGTTCTTTTTCCAGAGGCATTAGCGAAAGCACCGCGCACCTCGTGCGGCCGACCCAACGCCTCCACTGTCCCAACTAGTAAACCCCATGGGGGGGTTCCACCCATATCGTGGGTCTACGCCCATTGGCGACTGTCCCATAAGTGCTGTAACATATTGATAGTAAAACATTTATGTGTGCGGCTCATTCTGCTGTCTGGCACGCTAGTTGCACTAGAGGAGCCCGAAAGCATGAGTCCCCGATCCCGATCCGTCTGCGCAAGCACGAGAGTACCCGAGCTCGTTTCGAGCTTGCTCTCTCAGGGCCTAGACGTTCGGATTCGGCTCTCGGGCTTCAGTATGAAGCCGCTCGTGCGCTCGGGAAGCGTGCTGCGCTTCTCGGCCACAGCTGAGCCCACGACTGGCGATATCGTGCTGCTACGTTATCCCGGGCAGAAACTGGTGGCGCACCGCGTGCTGCGGCTCTCGGACGAGAGCGTATGGACAAAGGGTGATTCATGCCGCGCTCCCGATCCTCCCGTCGCTCGGGATCAGGTTCTCGGCGCCGCGACCTGCTTAGAGGTCGGGCCCGTCGCCATCCCACTCCAGAACAGGACGATGCGATCCCTAGGCCGGCTCGCGAGCGCTGTCTACCCCAAACTCGTTCTGGCATTTCGTGCTGTTTTCCCGACCAAGCCTCGAAAGGATGAGCTTTCTTGCGCAAGCTGACCGTTTTCGAGATCGGGCTCCTCCGCCATCTCGTGACGGGGGAAGACACGCAGATGGACACGATGTCCGTTGATTGGGAGGTCGTGCTCGCATCGGCTCGAAGTCACAGGCTCGATCCGCTCCTACACCTTGGCGCGAAACGCTCGGCCGTTCCCGTACCCGAGCGCGTTCGCGGCCGGCTAGAGAGAGTTTTTCACATGGAGCTCGCGAGAAACGTCGTGCGGCTCCATCATGTCGAAGAGCTCGACCGCTTGGCCATGCGCAGCGGACGGGCGATTTCCCTCCTGAAGGGCGCGGCTTTCGTGACCGCGCTCTACGAAAGCCCGGGCGCGCGTGCCATGGCAGATGTCGACGTCCTCGTACGTCACGACGATTTCGCGCACTGGACGAGCGAAGTCGAGGGGCTCGGATTTCGCGCTCACGAGAGCTCCGATCACGCGGTTTGCTTTCGTCACGCGCGGACCGGAGTGTTCCTCGAGCTCCACCGTGACCTCACGTCCGAAGCGCGATTTCTCGGGCTCGACGCTTCCCTTTTACTCGACAGAGCCTCGAAGGCTCCAGGTTTCTTGGCCCTTGCCACGTTGAGCCCGGAAGACCATCTCTTGCACTTGTGCCTTCACGCGAGCTTCCAGCACGGATTTCGCCAACCCGCCATCAACGCGTGGGATGCACGGCTTCTGCTCCAGGGCGCGGCCTTCGATCCAACAATCTTCATCGGACGGGCGCGCGCGCCGCGTTTGCTCCCGTGGGTTTTTGGAGGTCTCAAGTTGAGCCAGCTCGCCTTTCCCGACCCGCTGCTCGACGCCCTCGTGGACGAGCTCGCCCCGCTCGCGCCCCAACGCCTTCGACGGAAGCTTGCGACGCTCGGCCCGGCGGACGTTTTTACCCGGCAGGCGAACGGCGCCACCCGGCCTCCGATCCGGCGTCTACTTTGGATTGGTGACGGTGCGACGGCATGGACACTTCTTTTTGAAGTATTACGACCTCGAGCCTACGAAAAATCTTCTCACCTTGGCTCGACACGACGCGCTTTGCAACTCATTTGGAATCATTATATTAGAGTCATACCACTCGCATTGATGAAGCAAGCACAGACACTTTGGAGACACACACCCGCTTCACCTGGAGAGGTTCGTGATGTATAATTTTCCCCACACCCAAGAAACAACTGATGGAGCCGTCACTATGAAGGAGCCCGCCGGGCCACAGGTTCTTATTGTCGATGATGACCCCAGCATGCAGCGGATGCTGAAGACCCGGCTCGAACGCGAAGGCTACCACGTCGTTGCTGCGAGCGACGGGGAGGTCGGTCTCGACCTCATCCGCAAGCAAGTCTTCAACCTCGTGATCACCGACATGAAGATGCCCAAATTGAAGGGCGACGAGCTCGCGCGGTCGATCACACAGTTCAATCCGGACATTCCAGTCATCATCATGACCGCCTATGGCGAGGTGAACGAAGCTGTCCGCCTCATGCAGGACGGCATCTATCACTACGTGACCAAACCTTTCGACGTCGAAGAACTCGTCGAGAAAGCGCGTAAGGCCGTCGAGCGCCACCGCACTTACGCTGAGGTCAAGCAAGTCCGCACCAAGATCATGAGCCGGCGCAAGTCGGACTTTATCGTGGGAGCTTGCTCAAAGGTCGAAGATCTCTTGACACAGATCTCCATCGTCGCCCAGAACGACGTCCCCGTGATCATCTACGGCGAGTCGGGCACCGGTAAGGAGCTCGTTGCGCGCGCCATCCACTACACAGGAAAACGGGCCGACAAACCTTTCGTGGTCGAGAACTGCGGCGCCATCCCCGAGAACTTGATCGAGAACGAGCTCTTCGGCCACGTAAAGGGCGCCTATACGGACGCGCGCACCGACCAAAAAGGTCTGTTCGAAGAAGCGCATGACGGCTCGCTGTTCCTCGATGAAATCGGCGAGCTTCCTCTGCCGCTGCAAGTAAAATTTCTTCGCGTGCTCCAGGACGGCGAGTTCAAACGCATCGGGTCGACCCGACCCGTCAAAGTCGACGTCCGGGTCATCGCCGCCACCAACAAAGATCTGATCCAAGCGATCGCGGAGAAGTCGTTCCGCGAGGATCTCTTCTATCGTTTGAACGTGATCCCGATCCACTTGCCGCCGCTACGCGAGCGCAAGGAAGACATCCCGCTTCTCATCAATCACTTCTTGACCGAAATGAACAAGGAGCTCGGCAGGATCGTGGAAGGTTTCTCGCCCGCCGCAATCCAGAAGATGATGACCTATCAATGGCCGGGCAATATCCGTGAGCTAAAGAACAAAGTGAAGCAGGCGATGGTCTTGACGCGCAACAACGTCATCACCGCCGAGGACCTCTTCTTCCACGTCCCCGTCTCTTCGAACAAATTCCAATCATTCAAAGAAGCGAAGCGCGAGTTCGAGAAGGAGTACATCTCGCAAGTGCTCCGCATCTGTCAAGGCAACATTTCCCAGGCCGCACGGCTCGCGAAGAAGGACCGCAAGGACTTCTACGACGTGATGAAGAAATACGGGATCCAGCCCGAGGCCTTTCGCAAGCAGCAATCGGGCTAGTCTGTTTGACAACCGAGGACGAGCAATTGAGGTTGGCTGGTGCTTCCGGCTACCCGGCACCCGCTCCCCGCGCGCGTCCGGGACGCTGGGTCTGAGAGAGCCCCCGCTAGCTTTTATCCCCATCTCCCCTCCCTATCCCCACCTCTCTTTTTGTTTTTTCTTTCCGCTGACCCGATTGCGGCCTTCGCCGACTTTCGCCGCCAGCCTCGGAGTGATAAAATCTGAAGTTAACGCTGAGCCCCGTCGACCGTGTATCCCTCTTGGGGCTCGCGCTTTCTCTGGAGGAAAAATGTCGAACGGGTACGATTTTGCCTTTGCTATTGGCGGGGCAGCCGGGCAGGGTATTGCGACCCCCGGTAACATCCTCGCGCGCATATTCGTGCGCCGCGGACTACATCTTTACGCGTATAACGCGTTTCAATCCATCATCCGCGGCGGGCACATCTTTCTGACGATCCGTGTTAATACAGAGCTCGTCGACACCCACGGCGACCATTTGCATCTCATCCTCGCGCTCAACCAGGACACGATGACCCGTCACGCGAAACACGTCGTTCCCGGCGGCGCCATCATCTACAACAGCGACAGCATCACTCCCGCCGAAGACCGACAAGAGGCCGTTCAGCTCTGTGGCCTGCCGATCAAAGAACTGACGAGTGACAGTCGGAACAAGCTCGTCCAGAACACCGTCTCGCTCGGCGTCATGCTCAATCTCATGGGCGTCGATTTCAGCGTTCTGGAAGAGGCGCTCACGCTCCAGTTCAAGCACAAAGGCCAGGAAGTCGTGGACGAGAACGTGAACATGGCGCGCAGGGGCTACGACTATGCGCAAGCCAACTTCACCGCGTTTCCGGCAGCTCTTCCCGAGCAAGAAAAGCCTCTCGCTGTTTGGACCGGCAACGACGCTATCGCGATGGGCGGCGCCGCCGCCGGCGTAAAGTTTTACGTCGCCTACCCTATGAGCCCCGCGACAGGCATCTTACACTGGATGGCCAAGAACGCGCGTGAATGCGGCATCATGGTGCGACAGATCGAAGACGAGATCGGCGTCGCCAACGTTGCGATCGGCGCGGCTCAAACGGGAGCGCGCACGATGTGCGCGACCTCGGGCGGCGGCTTCGCCCTCATGACCGAGGCGATCGGCGCTGCGAGCATGATGGAGATCCCTGTCGTCTTCGTCGACGTGCAACGCGCCGGCCCGTCTACCGGTGTTCCGACGAAGACCGAGCAAGGCGACCTCTGGCAAGCGCTCGGCGCCAGCCAGGGCGACTTCGAGCGGATCATCGTCGCGCCGAAAGACGCGCTCGACGCTTTCGATACCGTCGTCGAGCTTTTCAACCTCGTCGACCACTACCAGTGCCCCGCGATCCTTCTCTCGGACCTGTTGATCTCGGAAGGCACTTTCAGCGTCGACCCGGACGCGATCAACATGCAGCCTACTATCGACCGGGGCGAGATGATCACCGAGGGCGGTCCTTCGAACGGCTACCAGCGGTATAAGATAACGGAGAGCGGCATCTCACCGCGCGCCATTCCGGGTGTCGCTGGTCATGCCTATGTCGCCCCAACGGACGAGCACGACGAGGACGGTATTCTCATCAGCGACGAGTTCACGAACCCGCACAAGCGCCGAGAGATGGTCGAAAAGCGCGCGCGCAAGCTATCGACCTTTTTCGACAAGGTCCAAGCGCCAGCGCTCGAAGGACCCGAGGACGCCGAGGTCACGCTTGTCGGCTTCGGCTCGACCGAAGGCGTCATCCGTGAGGCCCGCAAAAGCCTCGAGGAGAAGGGCGTCAAGGTCAACCAGCTTGCGGTCAAATGGATCCTGCCGTTCCACGCGGAGGCCGTGTCCGGGATTCTGAACAAGTCGAAAAAAACCGTCATCGTCGAGAACAACTACTCGGGCCAGTTTCACCGATTCCTTCGAAGTGAGACGGGTCGTTCAGTGGATGGGCATATCCGTAAATATGACGGCGAGCCCTTCCAACCTCATCACATCGTCGACGGCGTGATGGACCATCTGGGTGACAAGAAAGGCGTCACGGACGGCGTCTTCATTCCCTTTCAAGAAATTCTCGTTTAGGAGACGGATATGGCTACTACAACGACTCTTCCTGAGCTCAAAGCAAAAGATTTCAAGGGCAAGAGCGACCCGGACTGGTGCCCGGGTTGCGGTGATTTCGGCCTGTTGAACTCGGTCCAAAAAGCGCTGGCCGAGCTTGGCAAAAAGCCGCACGAAGTCGTGTGCGTTAGTGGCATCGGCTGCTCCTCCAACTTGCCGGGCTATCTCAGCACCTACGGAATGCACACGCTCCATGGTCGCGCTCTCGCGGTGGCGACCGGGGTGAAATTCGCCAACCACGAATTGACCGTCATCGCCGCCGGCGGCGACGGCGACGGCTATGGCATCGGCGGCAACCACTTCGCCCATACCGCGCGCCGTAACGTCGACATCACCTACCTCGTCATGAACAACCAGATTTACGGGTTGACGACGGGTCAGGTCAGCCCCGCCAGCGAGATCGGCATGAAAACGAAGTCGACACCGTTCGGAAACTTGGAGCGGCCCGTCAACGCCGTGACGACGGCGATCATGAACGGCGCGACCTTCGTAGCGCGCGGGTTCTCGGGCCACGGCAAGCACCTTCTGTCAACGATCAAACAGGCGATCGAGCATAACGGCTTTTCGCTCGTCGACGTGTTCAGCCCCTGCGTCACCTTCAACCACGACAACACCTACGATTTTTTCCGTCAGCGCATCAAGAAGCTGGAAGAAGAAGGACACGATCCCTCGGACTGGAAGAGCGCTTGCGAAAAAGCCATGGCTTGGGACGACGAGATCTTCACCGGTGTCTACTATCAGGACAAAGACGTCCCGACGCTCAACGACCAGGAGCCCGTGCTCGAGGCGGGCCCCATCGCGCACCAAAGTCCGGGTCTGACCACAGAGCAAAGCGAGCGCATCCTCAAGAGGATGATGTAAAGGGCTACTTTTGCTTTGGCGCCATCTGCGTTCGTCGCAGGTGGCGCCTTTTTTGTTTCGAAAAGCAAGGAGAGGTGGGGATAGGAGGAGGATATGGGGATAAGAAAGCCAGTCCCGATCTTCTTTTCCGCCGCGCGCGGTTACTTGACCCGCGGCTTCCCAGTCGATAGCATGAATGCGCTTCCCCCTCCCCACACATTGGTGCAAGGAAGGTTCGGTGCGTAGTTGATGTGCCCGATTTTTGTTTGGGCGAAGGATTCGGAGTGGCTCTCCGAACGACGCTACCCTGAGATCTATCGGCGCTTCTCCATCGATCGCATCGACGAGCTCCCGAAAACGCTGGGCGTTCTCGTCGTCGATGACGCTATCTATTCCGAGCGCAGAAGCGAGATCGAAGCCTGGGTAGGACGCTTCGGAGCCGTCGCACCACCCATCCTGACCGAGACGGCCGAGGACGAGCACGTGGCAGACGTCATTGGGGCCGCGGGCGAAAAAGAGCTTCGGCGCAAGCTCCGAAATGCAGCGCGCGACCTAGAAGCCCGGCTCGAGCTAGACGCTTCCGAAAAAGCGGCGGAGAAGACGCGCGCCCAGCTCGAAGAGCTCCACGCCATCGGCATCGCGCTCTCCGCGGAGAAGGATCATGAACGTCTCTTGAACCTTATCCTCAGCAAAGCGCGGGTGATCACGAGCGCCGATGCCGGCGCTTTGTTCCTCGTCAGCGGCATCGACGAGACGCTAGCCCATCCCGATGGGCGTGAGGATCACATCAGGGCCCGTTGGTTGAAATTTCTTCTCGCGCAAAACGACTCCCGCGAAGTTCGCTTCGAAGAGAGTTTCTTGCCGATCAACTCGGACAGCATCGCGGGCTACGTGGCCGAGAGGGGCGAGACGCTGAACCTCGCTGATGCCTACGCGCCGCCCGCAGACAAGCCTTTCGTCATCAATCGAAGCTTCGACGAGGCCACCGGTTATCGCACCGTCTCGATGCTCGTCGTCCCGATGCAGAATCAAGAAGGTGAATGCATCGGTGTGCTTCAGCTGCTCAACAAAAAGAGGCACCGAGACGCTGTGCTCGAGACCCCGGAGAGCATCGCGCGCGAAGTGCTCCCGTTCGATGGGGATGACGAGCGCCTCGTGCGCTCGCTCGCGAGCCAAGCCGCGGTTTCCGTGGAGAACAACGATCTCTACCGGCAACGCGAACATCTTTTCGAACGCTTCGTGCTCGCCGCGGTGAAGGCGATCGAGAGTCGCGACCAGACTACGGAGGGACACTCCCATCGCGTCGCGCGCATGACGAAAGAGCTCGCCATCATCGCGACACGCGCGGAGACGGGGCTCTATGCGGCGTTTCAGATGAGCGAAGAGCAGATCCGCGAGCTGAACTATGCCGCGCTCCTGCACGATTTCGGAAAAGTTGGGGTCAACGAAAAAGTCCTGCGAAAAGGAAAGAAGCTGTATCACGGCCAGCTAGCGGCGCTACGCCAGCGATTCAAGACGATCAAACGGACCTACGAAGCTCAATATCTTCGAAAAATGCTCGACCGTCTTCTTCGCGAAGACGCCACCCCCGAGCAGATCCTCCAGATGAAGGAAGAGCTCGCACGAAGGCTCGCGGAGGTGGACGCCGCCCGTCAAACCGTCGAAACCGCCAACGAGCCGAGCGTCTTGGAATCCTACGCGTTCACGGAGCTCGAGAAGATTGCGCGGCTGACCTACGAAGATGAGGACGAAAGTGAGCGTACCTATCTCGCCCCGGAGGAGCTCACCGCATTGAGCCTTCCTCGAGGCACGTTGACGAGCGAAGAGCGCAAAGAGATAGAGTCCCACGTCAAGCATACCTATGAGTTTCTCTCCACCATTCCATGGACGCGCGACCTGCGCGCAATCCCTCTTCTGGCACGAAGCCATCACGAGAAGCTCGACGGGAGCGGCTATCCCTACAGCTTCAAGGCGGCCGATATTCCTCCGCAAACGAGGATGATGACGATCTCCGATATTTACGACGCGCTTACCGCCAAAGACCGCCCCTACAAGCCCGCGGTCAAGACCGAGCTCGCCATCGGCATCCTGGAATCGGAGGCGGACGCGGGCAAGCTCGACCGAGACCTTCTCGATCTATTCATCGAAGCCCGTGTCTTTCAGCACGGGATCGTCAACTGATCCCAGTCCAATGCTCAATTGGACTGCATGCATACAATCGTTGGACCCCCACTTGACAGAAGAACCCGGGATTGATAAACCATTGGCATGGTCCAATGGTGGAAGGCACTAGAGCTCGACCGGGCTTCGAAGAAGCCACTCTACCAGCAGCTCCAGGCGCTCATCCGAAGCCGGATCGAAGACGGTGGGCTTTCCGAAAGCACCAAGCTTCCCGCGAGCCGTGACCTGGCCGCCCAGTTAGGCATCAACCGAAATACGGTCACGAACGCCTATGAAGAGCTCACGAAGACCGGCCACGTGCGCTCGCATGTAGGTCAAGGGACCTTCGTGAGCGAAAGCGCCTCGAGCGTGCCTTCCCCGCTCCGCTGGTCGTACTCCAAGGCCGTTCAAGGCGCCCGGGGGCGTGTGCGCTCACCATCGGAGGCCACGAGCCATCCCGATCCGATCGACTTCAGTTCTCTCGTGCCCGATGAAAGGCTCTTCCCCGTGGAGCCCTTCCGCGTCGTCCTCGACGCCGTGCTCGAGCGTGAGGGGAAGAAGCTTTTGCAATACGGGCCGGCCGCGGGACACCCGCCGCTGCGCCGCTACATTGCCGAGCGGCTCACCAAGCGGGGGGTTCGGACCACGACGGAGAACGTTCTCATTGTCAACGGCTCTCAGCAAGCGCTCGACTTGATCTGTCGCACCTTGCTCGATCCCGGGGATCCGGTCGTCGTAGAGAGCCCGACCTACACGATCATCTTGCCGCTGCTCGCGCAATACCAGGCGCAAATCGATGAGGTCGCGATGACGCCGCGCGGCATGGATCTCGACGCTCTCGAAGCGCAGCTGACACACTCGCGGCCCAAGCTTCTTTTCACGATGCCGACGTTCCACAACCCGACCGGAATCACGATGGATCTCGCATCGCGAAGACGCCTGGTGGATCTCGCCGCACGATTCCGAATCCCCATCGTCGAGGACGATTTCGACTCCGAACTGCGCTTCAAAGGCGAGCCCGTGCCACCTTTGAAAGCGCTCGACGAGCAAGGCTGCGTCGCTCATATCGGAACCTTTTCGAAAGGACTCTTCCCTGGCCTCCGGCTCGGGTGGATCGTGGCCCCTCGCGACGTCGTGTTAACGCTCGGCCGCAGCAAGCTCATCTCGGACTACCACACGAGCCTGCTTCTTCAAGCTGCCGTGCTCGAATTTTGTGAGCGCGGACATTACAGCCAGCATTTGAGCAAGCTCGCCGTCATCTATCTGCAGAAGAGCCGCAAGCTCATTGGCGCACTCGAACGCTATTTTCCGAAAGGCGTGAGCTGGACGGAGCCCGAAGGCGGCTTTGCGTTTTGGGTCACGCTCCCGGAAAAGATCTCGGCCGAAGCGGTCCTAGCCGAGAGCTCCGTCGACGGCGTGATCTTCACGCCTGGCTCGAACTTCTTTGCGCGCGGTCAAGGAAAACGTTTCCTGCGACTCTCGATTTCCAGAGTTCCTCTGGAGCATATCGAGCCGGGCATCAAGAAGCTCGGCGCGACCATCGAGCGGCTGCTCGACCGCGAAATGGACGAAGAGACTTCTGGAACGGGCCCGAGAGAGCAAGAGCCTGCTCTGCATATTTGAAATGCCTAAAATTCATGGGAGGTAACAAAATGACTGAAACGAGTCTCAAGCTCAAGACCGGCCTCGCCGACATGCTCAAAGGCGGCACCATCATGGATGTGACGAATGCCGAACAGGCGAAGATCGCGGAAGATGCGGGCGCCGTCTCGGTGATGGCCCTCGAGCGCGTGCCCGCCGATATTCGACGTGACGGCGGCGTCGCGCGGATGTCCGCCATCGACATGATCGACGGGATCATCGAGACGGTGAGCATCCCGATCATGGCCAAGGTGCGTATCGGACACTTCGTGGAAGCGCAGCTCTTGCAGGCGATGGGCGTCGACTTCATCGACGAGAGCGAAGTGTTGACGCCGGCGGATGAAGCGAACCACATCGACAAAAATGCTTT
Organism: Acidobacteriota bacterium; assembly: GCA_004356105.1. Taxonomy (GTDB): domain Bacteria; phylum Acidobacteriota; class Vicinamibacteria; order Marinacidobacterales; family SMYC01; genus SMYC01. The sequence continues at coordinate 25,162 of SMYC01000291.1, forward strand.
CGACGTTCCTTTCGTCTGCGGCTGCCGGGACCTGGGCGAAGCGCTCCGCCGGATTGGCGAAGGCGCCGCTCTCATTCGCACGAAAGGGGAAGCCGGCTCGGGGAACATCGTCGAAGCCGTCCGACATTTGCGCTCAGTTTTTGGCCACATGCGCAAGCTCACCGTTATGACGGCGGACGAGCTCATGGCGGAAGCCAAGCGCCTCGGCGCTCCTTACGAGCTCGTGAAGATCGTCGCCCGAGACGGGAAGCTCCCGGTGCCGAACTTCGCCGCGGGCGGTATCTCGACGCCGGCCGACGCCGCGCTTTGCATGCAGCTCGGCGCTGAAACGGTTTTCGTGGGATCCGGAATCTTCAAGTCCGAGGACCCAGCCAAGCGCGCCGTCGCCATCGTAAAAGCCGTAACGCATTATCAAGATCCCAAAATGCTCGTCGAAATATCCCGCGGCCTCGGCGAGCCAATGCCAGGCCTAGACGTCGCAGCCATGGACGAAAAGGACTTACTCCAAACCCGCGGCTGGTAGCCAGGTGAAGCCTGAATGCTGAATGCTGAATGCTGAATATCGCAGACGCCGCGATGAGCGGCGCTGAAATAGGCGTGTTGGCGCTTCAAGGGGATTACGTGGAGCACCAGCGCATGCTCGAGCGGCTCGGTCGGACTTCGCGACAGATCCGGAAAGCTTCGGAGCTCGAAGGCCTCCGTGCTCTCATCCTTCCTGGGGGTGAGAGCACGACGATGGTCAAGTTCATGGAAGAGGAAGACCTGATGCAGCCTCTCCGGGATTTCTACACATCCGGAGGGGCGCTTTACGGAACCTGTGCCGGCACGATTCTCATGGCGCGCGCCATCTCCGCGCCGAGCCAGGCGTCTCTCGGCCTCATGGATATCGACGTCGAGCGCAACGGCTATGGGCGCCAAATCGACAGTCACGAGAGCCCCGGAGCCTGCCGCGAGCTTGGCGAAGAGCCGCTGCCGATGGTCTTCATCCGAGCCCCGATCATCTCGCGTACGGGCCCGGAGGTCCGCGTGCTCGTCGAGCACCGAGACCAACCGGTGCTCGTACGTCAGGGACGATTGCTCGCAAGCACGTTTCACCCCGAGCTTTCAAACGATCTGCGGGTGCACCGGTATTTTCTGGATCAGGTCGCCTGACGACCCCATTGGCAGCACGCTATCCTCCCGTCCCGATTCAATTTTTTGACCCGCTCTTTTGTAAAGCTCTTGCCAAAGCTGTAAAGGATCTGGAGCGAGGCCGCCGGCAACGTGCCCGTTTCCCCTTAAATAGTCGATATTACTGTTCTCTTCGTTGGCACCAAACTTGCGTTCAGATGAGCAATGTTCCAAGAAGAAAACCCGGACCGTTCCACCCCCGCACACCGTCCGATTTCGGACGCCGGCAAGGGAACCAACCGAGCCCGCCCTTCGTCTAAAGATCGATAGATCCGGGTGAAGTAATCAAGATATGTGGGAAGAATCGATCCTCGTCATAGGCCAAAGCCAAGCATCGTCGGAGGCCGCATCCACGTTGACATCCGAATACTGGACCGTCGAGATCGTCGACGACTTGTCGCGGGCCGAGCTGGCCAAAGAGCAGCACCAGGTCATCATCCTCGACACCGCTTCCGTCAGCGAACCGCCGTGGCGGGTTATGGAGATTCTTCGGGAAGGCGCGGCGCATGCCGCGATTTTGCTCCTCGTCACTCCCGATACGCCGTGGTCCTCGTTCTCGAGCTACCGCCAGCGTCCCGCCGGGCTCATCTTGAAACCTCTCGACCGGACCGCGCTCTTGATGGCCGTCGACTCGGCCCTTGTCTATCGAAACCTCCTCGAGGAAAACCGCACCCTCAAACGCCAGCTGGGAAGCGCTGTCAGCCTCAGCGACTGGGTCGGGTGCACGCCCGAGTCTCAGGAAGTCCGCAAATCGATTGCCACCGCGGCGCTCGCCACCGGCACGGTGCTCCTCGCCGGGGAGGACGGTACCGGCCGACGACTGGCCGCCGAGCTTCTTCATCGCCACGGCCGTAATCCGGGCTCCACGTTTCTGCCGATGGACCTAGAAAGCCTCCCCAAAGGCGAGCTTCGTCGGCTCCTGAATGAAGTCCGGGAAGCTGCGGATACGGGTCGAGGCTCTTACGTGCACGGCGCCCGGCCAGGCACCCTCTACCTCGCCGAGCTAACGGCGCTCGTTCCCGAAGACCAGGCCGCTCTCAAAGAGTTTCTGGGCGAGACCGTGCCCTTCCGACTCATGGCGTCCGCCGACCCGTCGCTGCTAGCCAAGCTCGGCCAGCGACGTTTCGACCCTGAAGCTTTCGACGCCGCCTCCAAAATCACGATCGAGATTCCCGCTCTTCGGGAGCGACGCGGCGACATTCCCGTTCTCATCGATCATTTTCTCAAACGATTTTGCGAGCGGCTCGAGCTCAAACCCCTGGGGATCCCATCTTCTGCCATCGACAATTACTCGAACTACGACTGGCCCGGCAATGTCGCAGAGCTTTCGATGATGATCGAAAGGGCCGTTTCCATCGCCTCCGCGGCCAAGTTCGATGGCACCACGCTGCCCGAGCACTTCTGCGCGCCCCCGTCCTTGACCGTTCCAGGGCCGAGTCGGCTGAAGAATGTTTCCCTCCGCGATCTCATCGCCGATATCGAAAAGCGTATCATCGTACAGACCCTCGAGCGAGTGGATGGCAGCCAGAAAAAGGCTGCCGAGGAGCTACGCCTGAACCCGACGACGCTCCATGAAAAGATGAAACGTTACAAGATCTTGCCCGAACGAAGCCGCCAGCGCGCCTGATTCCACGGCTCATCTCATTTTTTTTCCCCACCATTGACAAGCTGCGCTTTACGCGATTAGACTATCGCTCCAATCAAGGGTCCTACCTTGTTGGTTGAGTAAACATACGCTTCTCGACAATCCATAGAATAGACTGCGCGATGGACGAGAGAAGCAAGATGAACAGAAATCGCGCAGGAGGTGAGTAAGTGAAAAGATCTTGGATGGCCTCCTTGGGATTACTCCTAATCGCCCTCACGCTTGTCTTGGGACTGGCCGGTTGTGGTGGAAAGGAACCCCCGCCACCACCACCCCCGCCGACGGAGGAGCCACCCCCGCCACCACCCCCGCCGCCGCCACCCCCGCCGCCACCACCGACGGAGCCGACGGACGCGGAGCTTTTTCAGCGGGCGACGGTCACAGAGCTGCAGCGCAACCTCAGTGACGTTTATTTCGACTACGACCAGTCGGATTTGAGGGACGATGCACGTGAATCGTTGTCGAAGAACGCGGACTGGCTCAAGCTCAGCTACAACACCGCCGTCATCGAAGTGGAAGGGCATTGCGACAATCGCGGGACCGACGGGTACAACTTGGCCCTCGGAGAAAGACGCGCTCGCGCCACCGTGGAATACTTGCAGTCGCTCGGTATCCCCGCCAATCGGCTCAAGATGGTGAGCTATGGCGAGGAGCGGCCGCAATGCACCGACGAGACCGAAAGCTGCTGGCAGAGTAATCGCCGCGGGCACATTCGGATAGACGCTAAATAGTCTGGAAAGTCCCGTGACGCTTAGCGTCGCGGGACTTTTCAGTCAGCGGTCAGGTCTCTTTTTTGAGGCGCTCCCTTAGGTCTTTGGCGGTTGCGCGGTGTTTGAAGGCTTTGCTTCCGTGGATGAACAGCACCGGGATGTCTTCACCGTACTTCTTTGCCAGGGCCGGGTCCGCTGAGATGTTGATCTCTCGCAGGTCGATGTTTAGCCCCTTCGAGGCTTCTTTTAGGGCTTGTTTCATCTGGTCGCACAGGTGGCAGTCGGGGCGTGTCAGGAGCTCGATCTCTATCGGGGCACTCACGCGCTTTCTAGCTCGTCTCGGATCTTTTTGGCCGCTTCGCGCGGATCCTCGTCCCGCGTGATCGCGCGGCCCACCACGATATAGCGGGCGCCGTCGCGGGCGACTTCGGCAGGGGTTGCGACCCGTTTTTGGTCGTGGCTTGCGGCAGCCCAAGCGGGGCGGACGCCTGGGACGAGCACATCGAGATGACCTTCGGTCGCTTCGCGCACGGCTCGGGTTTCTAGGGGCGAAGCCACCACGCCATCGAGGCCAGACTCCGCCGCAAGCCGCGCGAGGCGCACGACCTGCTCCTCGCTCGAGCTACCGATACCCACTTCGCGCAGATCGTCATCAGCGAGGTGCGTCAGCACGGTGACACCGAACACGCGAGGCCTGGCCATGCCCGCGATATTAGGCGCGCTCTTCCGCGCGGCCGCGGACGCCGCCTCCATCATCGCGCGGCCTCCCGCCGCGTGCACGTCGACGATAGACACGCCCGCGCGCGCCGCGACAGCGACCGCGCCCGCCACCGTGTTCGGGATGTCGTGGAACTTCAAATCGAGAAAAACTCGGCTCGCCGTCAGCTCTTCGAGAATGCGCGGGCCCACCGCGGTGAAGAGCTCTTTGCCGACTTTGAATAAATCCACCACGTCGGACAGCTCGTCTCGCAGTCTCAAGGCTTTGTCGAGCGTGTCGACATCGACCGCGACGATGAGCTCCGGGGTCATGAAAGGACACCGCCTGTCAGCGCCGAAATCGCTTCGACGTCGTGGCGCTCGCAATAGGCCTCGAGCCCGTCCAGCGTGCGCCTCCACACGGATGGGTCTACAAAGCTCATGGTGCCGATTTGCACCGCCGAAGCACCCGCGAGGATGAACTCGAGCGCGTCTTCGTGAGAGGTGATCCCCCCGATCCCGATAACGGGGATATTCACGGCTTTCGCGGTCTGGTAGACCATCCGCACCGCAATGGGACGGATGGCGGGACCGGACAGTCCACCCACGATGTTCGCGAGCCGGGGACGACGGCTCTCGACATCGATCGCCATGGCCGGCATCGTATTGATGAGAGAGATCGCATCGGCTCCCGCCGCTTCGACGCTCCGCGCCACCACCGTGATGTCGGTAACGTTGGGACTGAGCTTTGGGATGATCGGAAGCTTGGTCTGCGCTCGAACCGCCTCGGTCACCTTCGCCGCCATCCGCGGATCGCAACCGAAGAGAATCCCTCCCTCCTCGACGTTGGGGCAAGAGATGTTCAACTCGATAGCATGAACGCCCTCGACGCTGTCGAGGATATGCGCAAGCTCTTGATATTCCTCCACGGTACTGCCGCAAATGTTGACGAGGACGGTCGGCCCGAGCTCGCGAAGCCGCGGCATTTTTTCGTCGATGAATCGCCGGATACCCACTTCTTGGAGGCCGATGGCGTTCAACATCCCGGAAGGCGTTTCCCAGATGCGAGGCGGCGGGCAGCCTTCGCGCGGCTCGAGGTAGAGGCCTTTTACCGCGATGCCGCCAATAGCTTCGTAGTCAGAAACGTCGAGATACTCCGTCCCGTAGCCGAAAGTGCCGCTCGCAGCGATGAGCGGCGTGCGGAAGTGGAGCCGGGCAAACGACACGCTCAGGTCGGGCTTCATAGCGGGTGCGGGTCGCGATCCCATGCGATGACGCTTGCATCGAAGACGGGGCCTTCAGTGCAGGAACGCACATACTCGCTCGTATAGACGACACAGCCGAGACAGCACCCCATACCGCAGCCCATGCGCCGCTCGAGCGAAACCTCGTGGGGGATGCCTTTGGCCTTGGCGAGCTCGGCGACTTTCAACAACATGGGCGTCGGTCCGCAGGAATAGAGCTGCGTCTCGGCATCGAGAGCGTCGTCGAGCAGCGCTGTGACGCGGCCCCTCGTGCCCACGCTGCCATCCTCGGTCGTGCAGCGGACATCCATTCCGAGCGCCTCGAACACCTCACGCAAATACAGGTCATACGAGGTCCGGCCTCCGAGAAGAACGACGGCCACCTTCGACGCCGAGCTCAGCGCGCGGCAAAAGCCGACGAAGGGAGCGATACCGACGCCGCCCGCGACAACGACAGGGCGTTTACCTTCGGGCGGCATCGTGAAAGTGGAGCCTAGGGGTCCTAGACAATCGACCTCGTCGCCCGGGACCAGACGCGCCAGAGCGCGCGTCCCCCGTCCCACCTCTTTCACGAGCAGACTGAACCGGGAAGCTGCAACGTCGGTGTCGCAAAACGAATAAGGGCGGCGGAGCAACAAGCCCTCGTCGCCGGGCAGGCGCAGCATCGTGAACTGCCCCGGTCGGAGCTCGTTCGCAAGAAAGTCGGATTCGAACTCGAGAAGGCTGGCATCCGGCGAGAGGGACCGCCGCTCCAAGAGCTTAGCCCTCACGTCCCGTCTCATCGGGATGAGAGTATATCGCAGCGGGTTCTCAGGCCGCGTAGACGATGTTGTGGATACGGCCGATCTTACCGCGCTGCGTGAGGCGGTAGAAGCTGCGAAGCTCTGGAAGCAGAGCGCTCAGACGATCGCGCGAGAGTGCCGCTTGAACGACGTGGGTGCAGTAGCGGGAGGCGAGGGACGCCGCGGCTTTGTAACGCTCGCGCGTCACCGGTTCCAGCTCGGGACGAATCTGGAAATCGCCAAAGAGGCGGTCGAGCAAATTACAGGGCCCCCGGCCGTCATTCCGTGATGCTAGAAGGAGCATCCACGTAATGATGAACTTATCCACTTCCGCTTGAAGCTCGAGCTCGAGTTGGGTCACACGCCTCTCACGGGACGCACTATAGTGCAGGTACGCGAAATGGCTGACCTCCTCGATCGCCGTCACGAGCAGCTCGAAACTTTCGGGACGGATCGCTGTCGTCAAATCGATTTTGCTAAGCTGGTCGAGCGCCTCTTCCCCGATATAGACGCCGAGCTCGATCTCTTCACGGCTTTGCCCCTCGCGCACTAACACCGCCGCGCGCGCGGCGTCCTGGCCGAGACCCGTGCACATTTCCGAAGAAATGAGAAAGTCCTGGATATCGACTTCGAGCTCGAGACCGTAAACACGATCGATGTGTCGAAAAATAGAATCGATCATAGAGCTCCCCTCTGCTCTCTCAATGCACCTGCTTGGCGGATCGGTCGAGAAGGATCCCCTCGCGCTCTAGAAGCCTTTTGCTTCGCTCGCTTCCCGATTCGAGCCAACGCCCGTAGAGGCGCAAAATCGAGGGTGCATCGGTGAGGGCACTTTCCTCACTGACCTCGTTCAAAACATCAACGAAGCGGCGAAACTTTTGGGAGAGCTCTACGAACACCGCCCCGGCATCGCGAGGACTGAGCCCGGCGGCGCGCCCGTAAGCAGTCCCTCCCATGCGCATATAGTAGTCGAGCTCGACACGGCGCCGCGAGATGCTGTCGGCAAAAAAGCCGGAGACGAAGAGCGCGACATCACCGGTGAGCTTGAGTTTCGTGAAACGCGCGCGGCCGCGACTTCGCAGAGCCTCGCAATAAAGTTCGGCGATGGTAGCTTCCAGACCGGCCTCATACCTTTCGATCGCGACAAAGTTTTCGAGGAGCTTCACGAGATAGAAGGAAGAGAGCTCGCTCGACCGAAAGTTTTGACGGGCCATCACTTTCTCGACGACCTCCTTGAAATATTCGACCGGAGTTTCCGAGTGCAGAAGCGTGTCCATGATGTTTCCTCCTTTGAGCGATGACTCTTTTGAATGCAATTTGCGTGCACAAGAGGCCGTTCTCGGAGACGCGAGCAGAAGCTATTGAAAAGAAGGCGGTTGCACCTGAATTACAGTTTCTCGGCGGTCGAAAGGGGTGACAAAAACTGTCCCAAATTGGGTCGCACGATCAAAAGTTGTTCACTAGCAGTCAAGGGAGAGGAGTGCTAGTGCTAGCCAGGTAAACCTGAAAGCGTTCTAAATCCAAACCACACAGCTGACTCTCATCCCCACATCCCCTTACCTTTAAAAAGGCCGCTAAAAGCAAGGAGATGTGGGGATAAGAAAGAATTTGTTTCAGAACGTGGTACAAAATTCTCGTTTCTGACTGGTTAGAGCCTAGTACAGCTACTCGACGAAGGTGACCTTGTTGATGTCGGCGAGGGTCGTGATGCCGGCGAAGACTTTTTCGAGCGCTTGTGTGCGCAGGGGCGTCATGCCGCCTTGCTCGGCCGCATATTTGAGCTCAGCGCTGCTGCGTCTTTCGAGAATCAGCTGACGCAGACGATCATCGAGACTCAGAAGCTCGCACACGGCCGTGCGCCCATAAAAACCCGTCCCGTGACACTTGTAGCACCCGTGACCGACGAAGAACTCGCGATCGCGGCAGGCGCCCTCGAGTCCCGACAGGTCGAGCTCGGCCGAGCTCACGACGGCCGGCTCACGACAGCCGTCACAAATGCTGCGCACGAGACGCTGTGCCATCACGCAATTCAGCGCGGACACGAAGTTATAGGGCTCGACGCCCATATGCAAGAAACGACCGATGACATCGAAGGCGTTGTTCGCGTGAACGGTCGTGAACATGAGGTGGCCCGTCAAGGCCGCTTGCACCGCGATCTGCGCGGTCTCGCCATCGCGCACCTCACCGACCATGATCGTGTCCGGATCGTGACGCAGCACCGATCTCAAGCCCCGAGCGAAAGTCAGCCCTTTCTTCTCGTTCACGGGAATTTGCGTGATGTTCGGCAGCCGATACTCGACGGGATCTTCGATGGTGACAATCTTCGTTTCCGATGTAGCGATCTCGGAGAGCGCCGCGTAGAGCGTCGTCGTCTTGCCGCTTCCGGTTGGTCCGGTCACGAGCACCATGCCATAGGGCTCATGGATGAACTTTCGAAATCGCTTCAGCTCCTGCTCGGGAAACCCGAGCAGCTCGAGTCGAAGCTCCGAGAACTGCTCGCTGATGGACTCCTTGTCCAAGATCCGGATGACCACGTCTTCGCCATAGATACTCGGCATGATCGAAACGCGGAAATCGATCGGGCGCGAACCAATCTTGAGCTTGAAGCGGCCGTCCTGGGGGACCCGCTTCTCGGCGACGTCGAGCTCCGCCATGACCTTGAGCCTCGAGACGATCGCCTTATGGTGCTGGCGGTCGACCGGATCCATCGCGGGGTAGAGAACCCCGTCGATGCGATATTTCAGGAATACTTTCTCTTCTTTTGTCTCGACGTGAATGTCGCTCGCGCGGCGCTCGATACCATTGACCAAGAGGGAGTGGACGAGCTTGATGATGGGGCTCGATGTCTCAGGCGTCGCTGCGAGGTCTTCGTGCTCGTTGTCGTCTTCGGAGACGAGCTCGAGCTTGAGCTCCTCGGAAGCTTTGTCGAGCAAGAAGCTCGAGCTCCGGTTGCGCGCCAGGATCGCCTCGATCTGAAACGCTGCCGCGACCTCGATCGTAAGCGGCCGGCCCAGCGTGAGCTCGAGCTCGTCGAGCTCTCGATAGCGCTCGGGCTCCGCCAGCGCCACCACGACGCTTCCCTCTTCTTCTCGAAGCGGGACGATCCGGTAACGGAGAATAGAGTCCATGGGGATCTGCCGCCACACGGAAAGGTTCTCACGAAACGCAGCGAGGTCGACGAATGTAAAGCCGAGCTCCTGGGCGAGACGCTTCGCTTTCGCGAGCTCTTCCTCTTGCGCCCCGGCCGCGGTTTCCTGCCCGAGCGCGTTTTCGGTCTCGCTCAACCGTCTTTTCCTTTCTTCTCGCGTGTTGAACAATTCGACTTCATGCTAGACGTCCAGACAACGTTCTGTCAAACCGCGAACACCCGTAACCTTATGACTCCGCAACGCTTTGACATTCCTCTGTGCCAGTGCGACAATGCTTGAAACTCTCCCGCGAGACCCTCTCAAAAACGTGTATTCGGGGTTTCGTCGCTCTAGTTCGACGATCGAGACATGAATTTCCTGAAGAGCCTCCTTCCAGCGCCCGTCGTGGATCTCGGTTTCGTCCTGTTGCTCGTCTTCGGCATCTACATCGCCTTCAAGAAAGGGATCGAAAAGCTCAGAGAAAGCGGCCAATGGGACCGCTTCCTCGAAAAGCTTCCCGGAGCCGAACAGCTCCAGCTTCGGCGCTTCGAGCGCGAGATCAAACGATTCGAGAAAGCGGGCGACCTCGCGGGGGCGGCGCGCCTCTACGAAGAGGCGGAGTGGTACCCCGAGGCCATCAATATGTACATCCAAGCCGAAGATTACGTTTCGGCCGCGACACTCCACGAGGAGCTCGAGCAGTGGGAGCGCGCGGCCGACATGTACTTCCAAGCAGAAGATTGGAAGCGCGCCGCGCAAATGCTAGTCAAAGTCGGCAAACACGCCGAGGCGGCGAAACACTTCGAAGAGCACGGCCAGAAGATCGACGCCGCCAAGCTCTACTTCGACGCGGCTCAATACGACAAAGCCGCCGTGCTCTACGAAGACGTCTCCTATTTTCCGCAAGCCGCCAAATGCTTCGAGAAGCTCGGGGAACATGTCAAAGCGGCCCACAACTACGAGCAACAGTGGTCCGCATCGACCTCCGCCGGAGGTGGGGGGCTCATCGCCGGAGGCTCCGATCGAGAAGCGAGGGTCGCTCTTCACGCTGGGAAGCTCTACGAGCAAGGTGGCGCGCCCGAGCGGGCGGCCGAGCTCTACAAGCGCGCTGGTCTCTCGCGCCAGGCTGCGCAGCTCGCCGCCAAGGAAGGTCGCTACCTCGATGCCGCGGAGCTGCTCCTCAAAGAAGAGAACCTGAAAGGCGCCGCCGAGATGTTCGAAAAAGCCGGTCAGGACGAGCGGGCGGCCCTGTTGCAAGGAGAGATCGCCTTTCACGCCGGAGACAACGCCACGGCCGCAGACCATTTCCTGAGAGGCGGCGACAATCCGCGCGCGGCCGAGCTCTACGAATCCGTAGGCAATCTGGAAGGCGCCGCGCGAAGCTACGAGAGAGGCGACGCGCCTCTACAAGCGGCTGGGGTTTATCTAAGGGCTGGCGAGAAACAAAAAGCAGCTGCGATGTTCGAAGCCGGGGGAGACCGCGAACAGGCCGCCAAGCTCTATGAGGAGATCAAGGATTACTCGAAGGCCTCAGAGCTCTACGAACAAAGCGGACGCTCTTTTGAAGCAGGCAAGCTGGCCAAACAACAGGGCGACGGCGACCGCGCCATCCAGCTTCTGCAGCAGATCGACGGAGACCACGATCACTATGACGACGCCACGCTCGTCCTAGCGCGCCTGTTCATCGAGAAGAAACTGCCAGCGCTCGCCGTGGACAAGCTCGAGCGGTTGCTAGGTGACCAACAAATCAGCGCGAAGACCCTCGAGCACTTTTACTGGCTCGGACGCGCTTTCGAAGAGCTCGGGAAGACATCCGAGGCGATCGACAGGTTCCGGAAAGTGCTGACCGAGCGCTACGGCTACGAAGATGTGGAGCAGCGTATCGCTCGTTTGAGCGCAGGTAGCGCGGCCGAGCCGCCGACCCAAGGACTGCCTCCGGCACAACCCGCGGCTCCCGCGCCTCCCGCAGCTCCTGCTCCTCCTGCACCCGCAGCGGCGGCCGGGCAAGCAGCGTCTCCGATTCAACTCGGCGAGCTTCTTGGAAAGGGGCTGCTCGGAACCACGCACAAAGGAGTCGATACCCGCAATCAGAGCCCGGTCATCATCAAGCTTCTGCGCCAGGACCTGATCCAAAACAAGAGCATCCTGCAGCAGTTCATCGCGGAAGCCAAGCTCGCCCGAAACCTCGAACATCCGAGCCTCGTCCGCTTGCTCGGCGTCATCCAAGTTCAAGGCTCGAAGGCCGCCGTCACCGAGTACGTGGAGGGATTCAGCTTGTCGACGTTCCTCGAGCGCAATAAACGCGTTTCGGTCAAACAAGGGATGGATCTGCTTTCTACGCTCGCAGCAGCGATCAGCTACGCGCATGAGAGAAAACTCCTTCATCGTGATTTGAAGCTCACCAACATCCTGATCGGCGCGGGCGGCAAGCTCAAGATCACCGGGTTCGGCATGGGCGCGCTACGCGTAGCTCAACTCGGAAGAGCCGATGGCTACCCAGCCCCCGAGTTTCTGAGCGGCGCCGCCATCGGCCCGCGCTCCGACATCTACTCCCTAGGCGCCGTCATCTTCCATGCGTTGACAGGTAGCAACCCGGCAAGCGAGGAAGCCTGTGCGAACGGGGCACCGCCGCTCCGCCAGCTATGCCCCGACGCGTCAGCGACATTCGAGCAAGTTCTCGCGCGTTGCCTCTCAAACGACCCCGCGGACCGCTTCGCGTCAGCTCAAGAAGTGATCGCCGCGCTTCAAGCCGCTCCGGGCTAGCCGCTACGGCCAAGACAATGTCTAAAAGAAAAGTAGAGGTGGGGATTGTGTGGAGAGGTGGGGATAAAAGAATACTTTTTCGGGTCTTCCGCAAAATCTGTGGGTAGAAACCGTCTGCCATCGCCCCCTCAGCAGACCACGGTGCTCGCCGGCGTA
>SMYC01000019.1 GCA_004356105.1 Acidobacteriota bacterium
AATTAGAGCGGCTCGACGCTCACATCGGAAAGCCAGGATTCGATGCGCGCCTCGAGGTTCTTGTGGGGATGTCGCAGCTCGGGGGGGATGAGCACGTAGCGCTCTTCCGACGTGATGACTCTTTCGTCCTCTTCTTCTTCCTCGTTGTGCAGATAGCTCGAGAAGAAGTGAACGGCGCCCGTCTCGCGGTCGAGATAATAGCGGTGGTCGGAGGCGTCGTCCTCGAAGGCTTCTTCGAGCTCCTCCCAGTCGACGCGGATGCGTTTCCACTCGAGCGCGCTCATCGTTCGTAATCCAGGACACACACGGCCCAGTAATTGTAGAACGCGCCCTGGTCGAAAAGCTCCAGAAATCTTTCCATTTTCTGTCTGACTAGAGTGCTGCGGTGGCCGGGGAGGCCCGCTGGGTGGGGCTGTCCATAACTGAAATAAGCCCGGATGAACTGGCTGTTCTCGCCAAGCGGCAGCGTGCGCACGTTGTCGACATATTTAGTAAAAACCTCGTTTCGAATCAAGTAAAACTCGACGTTGGACACGTAGAAGGCCGAAACGGTCTCGCCTTGCTCCTCGATGAGCTTGCCGATCTTTCGAAGGGCATGATCCCCTGCGAAGTCGCCCACCACCGGTATGAGGCGACCCGCCTCTGCCAGGCCGCGCACATGGGCATAGTCGTCCGGACGCGAGAGGAAGTGGCCCGTCTCACCGCTCGACCCGCGCTCGACGAGGAGCCGTCGATAGGTCGGATGGTGCCGCCTCGGCCTTCTGCCGTGGCTTCGAAAACGCAGACCGAGCTGACCGTCGAAGTAAGCGCGATAGACGAGCCCGATCACGGGCGCGTCCTCGTCGTCGAGATCGACTTCCAGGCGATTCTCGATATGCCTGTAGATGGCTTTCAAGTTCTTCTCGAAGAGCCTCTCGTCCGGCACCGCCTCCGCAACAGCAGCGAGAAGCGATTCAAAATCGTCTTCGCTCTCGAGCGGCTCGCACGCGAGAGAGAAGAGCCAGCAGAGATAGGCGTAGGGTGTCTCCGCATTCACGAGAAGCGCGTTCAACAACAAATGGTGCAGCATGTTGTCGCGACGAATGTCCACGATGAACGCCCAGCTAGGACGGAGCTTCCCGATGTAGTGAAAGTTCTGCTCGGGTCCGACGCCGATATAGACACCCCCCATCGGTTCGAGGTCTTCGACCACCTCGGAATAGGCCGTTTCGTTGGAGATGAGATTGTCGGTATCGAAATAAGCGCCCTCTTCGGAGAGCTCTTCGACGAGCTTGCGAAAGCTCGGGATGGGTGCTGGGTCTCGCGAGCACGCGGAGAACAGGCAGACGAGAAGCGCCAAAGCGCCTGCCCGCCCGCAAAAGTCCCGCATCCGATCAGCTGCGACCGAGGGCCGCCAGCATCTCCTCGATGCTCGTGAACTTTACCCGCGGGCGCTCGGTCCCTTCGGCATTCGCGACCTCGAGCTCATTGAGCTTCTTCCAATCGGCATAAGAGAAGTAGTTCGGCTTGCGCTCGCGCACGAGGTCGCGCGCCGCGTCTACGGAAGGTGCTTTGGGCGTGAAAAGCTTGCCAAGCGCAACATCTTCCAACATGCACCGCACCGTCTCGAGCGCGTCCGGTTTGTTGGTGCCGATGACACCGGTAGGCCCTCGTTTGATCCAGCCCGCGCAATAAAGCCCCGGAACGGGGGCGTCGGGCTTGGACTCGTGCACCAAAACACGTCCTTTCTCGTTGGGGATCACACCCCAATCCTCGCGAAACGGAACGTCCGGGAGCGCCACCCCTTGATAGCCGACCGAGCGAAAGACGAGACCCGCCTCGATCTCCTCGGTCTCAGTCTCAGTCGCCCGCGGCCGAATGGTCCCTCGCTCGGTCAAGTAGAGCTCGTTGTTCACCAGCTTGACCTTGGCGACGCCACCGTCGTCGCCTGCAATGAGCTCGGTGGGCGAGACACAAAAGCGAAGAACGAGCGTCTTTGGCTTGCCCGATCGTTTTTCCTCGGCATATTGCTGGAGGATCCGAACCTTGCGATCGGTGCCTTTGTCCGGGTTCTTGGCCATGAAGGCCTGGGTCGCCTCATCGATGGCCGCGTCTCTTTCGGGCACTCGAATGTCCGCGACCTCCAGCTCCCCGAGCTCTTTGATCTCGGGATTGGTGAAGGCCGCTTGCGCCGGACCGCGGCGGCCGAGCATGTAGACCGTCTTGACGTTGCTATTCGCAATCGCTTCGAGCGCGTAGTCGGCGATGTCGGTGCGCTCGAGCTCCTCACGGCCACGGCAAAGGATGCGGCAAACGTCGACGGCCACGTTACCGACGCCGACAACGACGACCGCGTCTTGCGACAGGTCGAACTTCCTGTCTCTATAATCGGGGTGACCGTTGTACCAAGCGACGAACTCGGTGGCCGCGTGGCTCCGCTCCAAATGCTCCCCAGGGATACCCATGCTGCGGTCGACCTGCGCGCCCACCGTGAAAACGACTTGATGGTAGTGCTTCTTCAAATCGTCGAGCTTCACATCCGTGCCGAACTCGACATAGCCGTAATAGCGAAATCGTGGGTTAGACGCGACGCGGTCATAGGCCTTCGTGACCGATTTGATCTTCTGGTGGTCCGGCGCGACCCCGCCGCGCACGAGCCCGAACGGCGTCGGCAGCCGGTCGTAGAGATCGACCTCGACCGCATAGTCTTCTTGCTTGAACAAATGCTCCGCTGTGTAAAAGCCCGTAGGCCCCGACCCGATGATCGCTACACGAAGAGGATGGTCGTCTGTACCCATTGGCATAGGAAATATGGCTCCGATCTGTGAACGCTCTTCCTACTAATAGAATTATACCTGCGGAGAAGAACCGACCGCCGGCCCGGAGATTAATTAGGCCGTGCGGTCGACGACGGCGTAGACCGCCGGGATGATGAGGAGTGTCAGCACCGTCGAGACCAGCAGGCCACCGATAACGGTAATCGCCATCGGAGCCCGAAGCTCGCTGCCTTCACCGAGGCCTATCGCCATCGGCAAGAGCCCGAGCACGGTCGTCGAAGTCGTCATCAAGATCGGCCGCAAGCGGAGCTTACCCGCTTCCATCAAGGCCTCCACCTTGGCCATGCCTTCACGTCTCAAGCGGTTCGTCGTATCGACGAGGATGATCGCGTTGTTCACCACGATGCCCGCGAGCATGATGACCCCGATGAGAACGACGACGCTCACGGTCACGTTCAAGAGATAGAGTGTGACGAGAACGCCCACGAGCGAGAACGGAACGCTGAAGAGAATGACGAACGGGTGGAGGAGCGATTCGAATTGGGACGCCATCACGAGATAGACCATGAAGATCGCGAGGAGGATGGCGAAGCGCATGCTCTCGAACGAAGTCTCCATTTCCTTTTGCTGGCCGCCCATGCGCCAATCGAAGCCCATGGGCAGCGTCATCTCGCCGATCTGGGCTTCGATCGCCGCGGACGCGGAAGCGAGATCGCGCTCGACAAGGTTCGCGGTGATGACGGCCACGCGCTCTCCCTCCGATCTCCGGATCTCAGCGGGTCCTTCCGTCTCCTCCACCGTCGCGACCGACGAAAGGGGGATGGGCGTCGTACCTGTCTGGGCGATGTTGAGGTTCCGCAAATCACGCGCGCTGTCTCTGAACTCCTCCTGCACCCGGAGCCGGATGTCGATTGTCCGATCTTCGCGGGTGATGTTGGTAGCCACCTCCCCGAGCACTTTCGAGCGTACGAGGGTCGCGACCTGCATCACGTTGTAGCCGAGCCTCGCGAGGCGGTCGCGGTCGAATCGAATTTGGAGCTCGGGGTTTCCACCCTCGGTCGAGGACTTGATGTCGACGAGCCCTGGAATCGTCTCCATCCGCGCCATGAGCTCGTCGGCAAGCCGCTTGAGAAGGCTCAAGTTGAAGCCACGGATCTCGACTTCGATGGGTGTCTTGAAGCTGAAATAACTCGGCCGGCCGAAGCGGTAGAGCATGTTCTCCTCGGCGTCGAGTGCGGGACGTAGAAGCTCCATCAGGCCTTCTTCCCGCGCCAAGCTCGAGGGCGGCGACACCGTCATCGTGAGCTGGCCGATATTCTCTCGAAGCTCTCCCGCCGTTCCGCCCTGCTCGTTGCTCGAGCCCACGACCGTGTAGACGGAAGTGATCCCCTCGATAGCCATCGCTTTTCGTTCCAGGACCTGCATCCTTTTTTCGTTGAGCTCCAGGTGCGTGCCAGGCGGAAGCTCTGTGTTGACGAAGAACTCGCCTTGCACGAGCTCGGGGACGAGCTCGCTCCCCAGCTTGTCTATGAGAAGAAGCGAGGACGCGAAGACGAGGACGGTGAGGCCGATGAAGGGATAGGGCCGGCCGAGCACCGCAGCCTGCGCGCGCGGATAGGCCTCAGTCAGAGCCCCATAAAACACGTGAAAGATCTTCGACGGCACGAACAAAACGGCGAGGAGCAGGTAAGTCAAACCCTTCAAGATTCCTTTGACGAGCCGCGCTATCGTGAGTCCGACGAAGCCCAGGACGGTAATGACGAGCTTCGCAATCTTCGAGCGGTCGTGCTCGGGCACGTCGTCCTTGGGCGCCGCGCCGAACTGGCGCGAGGCTAGCATCGGGATCAAGGTCAGCGCGACGAGGAGCGAAACGGTCAGAGAGAAGGTGACGGTCAAAGCTTGATCGCCAAAGAGCTGGCCCGCAACGCCTTCGACGAAGACGATCGGAACGAAGACACAAACCGTCGTCATCGTGCTGGCGATGACCGCCTGGCCAACTTCGCCCGCGCCCGCGCGCGCGGCTTCGACGATCTCGAGACCGTCTTCTCGCTTTCTTTGGATGGATTCGAGCACGACGATCGAGTTGTCGACGAGAAGCCCGATGCCGAGCGTGATGCCGCCGAGCGACATGATGTTGAGCGAGATACCCGAGACGAACATGAGAAAAAACGTCGCCACGACCGAGACGGGGATCGAGATACCGATGATGATTGTCGACTTCAAGTCCCGCAGAAAGAGCATGAGGATCAAGATCGCTAGCCCACCGCCGATGAACGCGGTTTGCAGCACTTCGGTGACGGACTGGCTTATGTAACGAGACTGGTCCGTGATGAGCTGGAGCTTGAGACCTTCGCCGAGACGCTCGAGACGCTCCCCGAGAAGCTCCACGCGTTCTTTGACGGCTTCTGCGACCGTAACGGTGTTCGTGCCGCCTTCCTTGTAGATCGCGATCTCGACTGCTTCGCGGCCATCGATGCGGCTGATGACCTCGCGTTCTTTGTGGCCGCGGGTGATGAGCGCAACGTCTTCGAGACGGATGTCGGGGCGCGCGCTGTCGATGACGATGTGCCGCATGTCCGACGGGCGCTCGAACTCGTTGATCGTGCGGACGAGATATTCTGTCTGCCCGTCCTGAAGCCGTCCGCCCGTCAGGTTCACGTTCTCGGCCGCGAGACGCGCAACCACTTGTGCGACGCTCACCCCGAGATTCGAAAGGCGACGCTCATCGAGCTCGATATGGATCTCTTCTTCGAGCCCGCCGCTCACGAGCACCGCCGCGACACCTTCCACACGCTCGAGGAGCCTTTTGACCTCCTGCTCGCCAATGAGTCGCAAACGGATGAGGTCCTCGTCGCCGAAGAGCCCGAACCGCATGATCGGGTCGAGCGAGGGGTCGTAGCGCAGAAGCACGGGCCGGTTGGCGTCGTCGGGGAGAACGACGATGTCGAGGCGCTCGCGCACGTCGAGCGCCGCCATGTCCATGTTGACGTCCCAGCCAAACTCGAGCGTGACTTCGCTTGTGTCGGAGCGAGAGCTCGAGACAACGCGCACGACGTTGTTGACGACCCCGACCGCGTTCTCGATGGGTTTGGTGATGAGGCTCTCCACCTCGGAGGGCGCCGTGCCCTCGAACTCGGTTCGAACGGTAAGAGACGGGTAAGTTATCTCGGGGAGGAGGTCGACGGCGAGCTCACGAAACCCGACGACACCGAAGACGACCGCGGCGATGAAGAACACCAGGATGGTGACGGGACGGCGCGTCGAGAAGTGGACTATCCGCATTTCGGGCTCGCCATTCAGGATTCAGAATTCAGGATGGGGTTTCGATGCTTAGTGCTGAGCTTCTTGGCGGCGTTTAATGGCTTGTTCGATTTGCTCGTCGGTCATGCCTCTCTCTCGCATGCGGCCTTTTACGCGCTCGAGTTGCTCTTTGGTCATGTTGGAGAAGTCGGGGCGATGGGCTCCGCCTCCTCCGGGGCGTCCGGGTCGTCCTGCTTCGGGGGGACGTTCGAAGCTCTCGCCTTCGTGTCGGGCCGTGGTCATTTCGACAGCGCCAGGGCCTTTTAGGATTTGCACCGGGGTGCCGTTCGTCAAGCCGTCTTGCCCGACGACGATGACCCGCTCACCGGGTCGTAGGCCGGAGATGACTTCAACGATATCGGTTTCTTCGTAGCCGAGCTCGATGTCGCGGCGCACAGCGACACCGTCTTCCGCGACGAAGACGGTGTCGCTGAGGCTTTCGATCGACAGTGCGCGCTTCGGCATGACAACGGCGTCGTCGTGGGTGTCCGTCACGAGGAAGACGCTCGCGAACATACCCGGGCTCAGCTTGCCGCGCGCGCGCACCTGGAGCGTGACGCGGATGGTGCCCGTCGTCGCGTCGACGACGGGGCTAATCCGCAGAACGCGCGCTTCGAAACGCTCGCCCGGCCAGGCTTCGACGTTGAGATAGGCCGTCTGCCCTTTTCGAAGCCGGGAGAGCTCTTTCTCGGGCACTTGAATCTTGCACAGAAGGGGGTCGAACTCGGAGAAACGAAAGAGCGCCTGGTTCGCGGTGACGTTCTCTGCCAGCTTGACGAGGCGGTCGACGACGATCCCGTCGAAAGGAGCGGTAACTTCCGTGTAGTCATAAAGAATCTCGGCACCCATGAGCTGCGCTTGTGCGGTTTCGAGCTGCGCGAGTGCGGCGTCGTACACTTCTTGCGAAATGATCTCGCTCTCACGCGCCGCGTTAGCACGCTTGTGCGCGCGGTTCGCATCTTTCAGCGCGACTTTCGCGATCTCGACTTGAGCGCGAAGCTCGGTCTCGTCGATCCGCAGCATGACATCACCCTTTTTGAGGCGCATGCCTTCTTCCGCCACGAGCTCTACGATTGGGCCTTGGGTCCGCGCGACGATCTCGATATCGTTCTCCGCTTCGAGGCTTCCATTTGTCTCCAGGAAGGACGACACCGAGCGCCGCTCGACCGAAGCAACTTCGACAGGAACGGCCGCCGAGCGGGCTTCGCCCGGAGGTCCACCCATGCCTTCTGGGCCACCGCCGTGTCCACCGCGGCCACCTCTACGGCCTTCGGCGCCCTTTCCAGGAGGAGCGCCCTCGTCGGAAGAGCTGCCTCCGCAAGCGCTCGAGAGAAAACCCGCCGCCGCAACCGCGGCCGCCAGTACAAGTACCCGTCTAGCTTTCATCATCCGTGTCAACCTCAAAGGGGGCTCAGGCCTCGGGCCTCAAGCCGCTCGAACAATCTTTCCGAAGAATCGCGTGGAGTCATCCACTAGCGAGTAAATCGTCGGGATGATCACAAGCGTCAGAAAAGTTGACGTCGTGAGTCCAGCAAGAATGACCAACCCGACGGGCGCCCAGTTGCCGGCCCTGCCTTCCGCGGTTCCTAGAAAACCAGGGAAGATGAGCGGCGCCACCATCGGAAACAAACCGAGAATCGTTGTGAGCGCGGTCATCAAGATAGGCCGCAAGCGATGGGTCCCGCCGACCACGATGGCTTCGTCGCGCGGAACACCTTGCAGCCTCAAATGATTGATGTGCGCGATGAGCACGATGGCGTTGTTGACGACGACCCCGACCAAAATGATGAGCCCCATATTCGCCATGTTGTCGAGCGGCTGACTCGTGAGCTTCAATACGATTCCGACGCCGATGAAAGCGAACGGGATGGCGAACATGATCGTGAAGGGCTGGACGAAGCTCTCGAAAAGTGCCGCCATGATCAAGTAGATGAGACCGAGCGCAAAGATGAACGCGAAGAGCGCGTTCCCCCAGTCCTGCTGCGCGCGGCCCCAGCTGCGCCCGAAGCCCCATTCGTAGCCCGGAGGCAAGCTGATGCTGTTCATGATCTCGCTGACTTGACCCTGCATGCGGAATGAGGCGCCGGCCGTGTTGGTATTGGCGGTGATGCTGAGCTTGGGTCGTTTGTCCTCGCGCTCGATACGGCGCGGCCCCTGTTGTATCTCGAAATCCGCCATCGCTCCGATGGAAAGCACCGCCGCGCTCGACATGATCGGCATCTTCTTTAGCTGGTCCAGCGTCGAGCGGTCCTGCTCGCGGAACTGCACCACGAGGTCGACTTCACGATCGTCCGCGGAGATCCGGCTGATCGGGCGGGAGGACAAAGCACTCGAGATGGAGAAGGCCACCGCTTGCGTCGAAAGCCCCGAAGCGAGCGCTCGCTCGCGATCGACGCTCACATGAATCTCGTCGGTGCCGCTGTCGAGCGTGCTGTCGACGTCGCGCGCCCAGGATGTGTCCTCGAGAGCGCTCACGACACGCTCAGCCACGAGCTCGAGCACGGCCATGTCGTCGCCCTTGAGATCCAGATTGACGCCGAAACTGCCGCCGCCGTGCCCCCCATGGCCTGTGCTCTGGGCAATTTTGAAATCGACGCCCGCTTTCGTTGGCAAAACGTCGCGGATCGCATCTCGGATCTCGCGCACGGGGCGCTTCGCCTCTGCTTCGTCGACGAGATAGATGTCGATCTTACGGCTTCCGCGAAAGCCTCCCCGGGAGCGTCCGCCGGTGCGGCTGTAGCGATACACGACGTCTGAAATGTCGAGCTCTTCCTGCTTCTCGTTGAGTATCTTGGCGACTTCCGCGTAGAGCTCTCGAGTCTGCTCGAGTGAGTAGGAGCGCGGCGTATCGACGTTGATGGAGATCTGCCGGGCCATCGTGCGCGGAGAGAACGTCCGTTCGATCGTGCCGAGAAGCACGTAGGAGCCGTAGAGCATCCCGACGATGGCCAGGCAGAAAACGAAACGGTGCCTCAGCGTGAAGCCGATCACCCAGCCATAACCCGTCTCGAGCACTTCGGTGAGCTTCGTTTCTTTCTTTGTTTCACCGTCGAGAAGAACCGACGCCACCATCGGCACGACCGTCAACGCAACGAGGAGCGACGACACCATCACGATGCAGATGGTGATGCCGATATCGAGCATGAAGCGCATGAACCCGCCGCCCGTCGCCGCGAGAAAGATCATGGGGATGAACACACACATGGTCGTGAGCGTGGACGCGATGATGGGCATCGCCACCGCTGTGGTGCCTCGGAGGGCCGCCGTCCGCGGGTCCTCGTCGAGATCCGTGAAGTGGCGAGAAATCGACTCGATGACCACGACCGAGTTGTCCACGAGCATCCCGACCGCGAGCATGAGTCCCATCAAGCTCACGACGTTGATCGTCGTCGTCACCAAGCCGAGCTGTCGCAAGAAGTACAGAATGACAAAAGTCAGGATGATCGAGATGGGGATCGAGATGGCGACGAGTGCTGTCGTCCGAACTTTCCGGAGGAACAGGAAGAGAAAGACGACGGCGAGACCGCCCCCGAGAAGCCCGGCATTGCGCAGCTGTCCGAGCCCCTGGCGCACGTCCACGGAAGAGTCCATCAGGATGCGCGTCTCGAGGCCTTCGGCCGACGGCATCGCCTTGATTATCTCGAGCTCCGCTTTCGCTCCGTCGACGACGGCGAGAAGGTTGGCAGTCGAGGCTTTGAAGACGCTGAGCGTGACCGCCTCATTGTCGTTGAGATAGTTGAAGTTGTCTTGCCGCGGGTAGGTGTAGGAGACGTCGGCGACGTCCTGTATGCGAACGCCGGAGGTGCCGATCAGAAGCTTCTCGATCTCCTCGACCGTTCGAAACTCCCCGACCGAGCGTACGATGAGCTTGCGCGGGCCTTCCTTGATGTAGCCGCCCGAAAGGTTCACATGGTTGTTCCGCAAAACGCTGGTGATGTCACGCGCGTCGAGGCCGGCGGCTTGCAAGCGGCTCGGCCGGAGCTGCACTTGAAGCTCGCGCTTCCGGATGCCGCGCACCTCAACTGAAGCCACCCCCTCGAGCCGCTCGAGGCGCCGCTGCACGACCTGCTCGGTAAATTCGTAGAAGCGGTCCTTGTCCCACTCGGCGCTCAAGTGAAAACGAAAAACAGGGATGTCGGTGCTCTGGAAGCGACGGATGCGAATCCGGCGCAGATCATCGGGGAGCAAGTGGCGCACGCGATCGATGCGGTCGCGCACGTCGACGGCGGCGAGATCCATGTCCACGTTGTCTTTGAAGGTGATGTTGACGCTGCCTTCGGTGGCGGATGCGGTCGCGCTCAACGTGTCGATACCATTAATGGTCCCAAGGATGTCTTCGAGGGGCCGTACGATGAGCCGCTCGACCTCCTCGGGAGACGAGGAGCTATAGGGCGCGCTCACCCAGATGCTGTTCGAGGAAAAGCTCGGCATGAACTCGAGGGGGAGCCGCGTCAGCGACAAGTAGCCGAGAACAAAAATGCCGAGGACCGCCATGGTCATCGTCACCCGCCGCTCGACGGCGAACTTCACGATGGGGTTGATGTGCTCTTTATCGTTCACGTCCGTGCTCCCTATTGGACTCGTATTCTGCAACCATTGTGTCGAACTCCACTTTCTGCTCTTCAGTCAAAAGCTCACGAATATCGCGCCGGATCTGAACGCGCATCGTCTCGAACTGGCTGCGCGAATCTTTCCAAAACGCGCGCGCGGTCTCGTGGTGCCGATTCACGACGGCTTCGAGCTCTGCCACTTGGCCCGACGTGAGGTCGAGCCGCTCCTCGAGCCGCTCGACCATATGACGGCCATGATCGCGGTGGTTGCCGCCACGTCCACTGCGCCGCTCGACATCGCCAAAGGCCGTAGGCCCGAGCAGAAAACGGTCGACGAGAATACCCACGCCGACACCGATAAAAAGCGTCGCCACGAGCGTGACGCTCATCCATTTCCTCGCTGTAGCCACCATGTCGATCTCCTAAACTTCTATTCAATGTCTGCCGGAAAAGGCTCGAAGGCAATGCTGAGCACCGCCTCGACCTCCGCATCGAATGCCACCGGATCGCCGAGCGCCTCGAGCTCGAGCGCCTGGAGAGCGCTTTGCGAAGAGGAAGCCGCTATCCAGATACTCAGAACCGCGGCGCCCACGACGGCGACGGCGAGCGGCAAAAGACGAAGCGCGAGCTGGCGCCACGTCCACCAAGGCGCAATCGACTGCTCGTCGCGCCGCGCGCGAAAACGCACAATGAAGGACGGATCGGGCTCGAGCCGCGGCAACGTTCGTGAGCCAAAGGCTTGGACGAGCTCCTGGCAAGAAGCGCAGCCCTCCACGTGGGTTTCCACTACGCCCGCTTCACCTTGGGGTAGCTCACCATCGAGCCAGACGGAGATTCGATCTTCAGGACAAGCTGGATAGGCCATGTGCCTTCTCCTCCATGAAAGCCTTGAGCTCGATCCGGGCACGGTGGATATGCGTGCCCACCGTTCCTATCGGCCAACCCATGGTTTCCGCGATCTCTTGATAGCTCAAACCTTCGATTTCCTTGAGCATTAGCGCCGCACGATGATCGGGCGAGAGCGCCCCGAGCGCTTCCGTAACATCCCAGCCAGCTTCGAGACCCACGTGTGGGGTCTCGGACGGCTCGGGCGCCTCTTCGAGCGCCACTTCGGCCTTGCGGCCGCGCCGTCGCAGCTCGTCATGAGCGCGCCGGATAGCAATTTTGAAAAGCCAGCCGCGCACCGTTCCTTCTCCACGATAAGTATCGGCCTTGCGATAAGCGGTGAGAAAGGTCTCCTGCGCCACATCCTCGGCGAGCGCTCGGTCGCGAAGTAGCCCATAGACAAGGTTTCGAACCCCGGCTTCATATCGGATGACCAACTCTTCGAATGCCTTTTCATCACCGTCGAGATACCGGGCCAGCACGTCTCGGTCCGCGTCCATAGGCGACCCAGCATACCGCGCGCCGCCCTTCCACGTGCCGGCCCTACTAATGAGACGCCGCCCGAGGTCGTTTTATTTCAAGAACATGCAAAAATCCGTGAACCATGAAGCACGAGAGGAGGTTTCGTGGGTGTACCGCGTTTACGGACGTTAGTTCAGAGAGCAGTAGAATGTAAGGAAATGAACAGGCATCGCCTCGCCGAAGAGCGAAGCATCGCGCTTCACGGTGCCGTCGCCGACCGCCTCTCGGACGACGGCGCTGTACTCGAGCGCGCACGGACGCGCGTTCACAAATGGTTGGAGACCGATGAGGTGGCGACGTATTGGGCGCAGGAATGGGATCGAGTGCTCTCGAAGCCCTTGGCAGAGATCCAGGCTTTTCTAGTGGAACGTAGTGAGCACGCTACGGCCCTGCGCCAAATGACGCCTTTCGCGGGTGCCATCGATCCGCGGACCCGCTGGCGCATTTGGCGTGATGTCCGCCAAACGTTCGAGCAAAGCTCATGAAGCGAACAGACCTGGAGCATATTATCCGTGCGGCCGCTGAGATCGCGGACGACACCGTGATCATCGTGATTGCAAGTCAAGCGATACTTGGAAGTTTCCCAAACGCTCCCGAAATTCTGCTCATCTCGATGGAGGCAGACGTCTACCCGAAGAATCATCCCGAGAGGTCCGACTTGATCGACGGATCCATCGGAGAGCTCTCGCCGTTTCATGATGAGTTCGGTTACTACGCCCGAGGCGTCGACGAAACCACCGCGATCCTTCCCGACGGATGGAAAGATCGATTCGTCCTCGTGAGAAACGAGAACACCAGAGGACACTCGGGATGGTGTCTCGACCCTCACGATCTCGTTGTCGCTAAATGCATCGCTGGGCGCGAGAAAGATGTCATCTTTCTGGAATGTGCCGTCAAAGGACGTCTCGTTTCGCGCGAGACCCTGCACACACGGCTCGCGAAGACGACCCTAGACGATCAACGTTGCAACCAGGTGAAGGCCCGTATCGATCGCACGTTCTGAAGGGCCGGACAGTCGGAAGAGCGGCACCAACTTGAATTCCTCGCCCCCTCTCAGGCCTCCCGAGACTGGAGACTCACCTATCAAATGCGTTTCTCGCGACTGTGCCAGACGCGAATCACAACGATCTGTTCATCGAGAATGACGTAGCGAATAACGTACGCACCAGCCCCGAACGGAACGAACAGTTCGCGACGTCCAGTCTCGTCGTCGAGCGAACGACCCACGCGAGGATACTCGAGAAGACTCATGGACCCGAGTTGAATCGTCCGAACGGCACGTTCCGCAGCTGCCGGGTCTCTCTCCAGCAGGAAATCGAACAGCCGCTGGATGTCGTCGCGCGCTTCCGGCAGCCAAACGAGTTTCACTCAGCGCGAGACTGGCGGGCAGCTTTCTCAGCCAACTCGTCCATCCAGCTCATCATTTCATCGTTCGAGATATGGCGGCCGGTATCGAGATAGGCTTGATAACGAGCCGTGTCCTCGGCTTTCTCCCGCTCGAAGTGCTCCTCGCTGTCCAAGTAGCGGCGAATCGCTTCCTTCATGAGCCAGTGCGCGGAGCGTTGTTTCATCTCCGCCACTCTCTTGAGCCGCTCTCGCGTCTCATCGTCGAGTTTGACGCCCATCGTCGTCCCGCCCATTTTGGGATCTCCCTGAGTTGCTATAGGTGCAACCTTTTGCCACCCAGTCTACCACAAGTTTGCCCGTCCGGGTGAAAAACGCTGGCGACTCTCTTATAACTCTTTGATCCATGGCGTGCGAGCTTGTATCTTGCTCCAATGAAGCTCTTATATCTGGTGGAGAGATGAACAGATCACCTAACTACCTTTGCCTTGTGCTGGTTCTCCAAGTCGCGACCGCGAGCGCGCAAACGCTCGACGAAACGAAACAGGAGGCGTTTCGGTTTCTGGAAGAAGACCAACCGCGTCTCGCGATGATCGGAGACGCCATCTTCAGCTATTCGGAGCTCGGCTTTCAGGAGTTCAAAGGATCGAAGCTTCTCACCGACCTATTGGAGAAAGAAGGCTTCACCGTCGAGCGCGGTGTCGCCGGCATGCCCACTGCCTTCGTCGCGACTTATGGCTCGGGCCATCCCGTGATCGGTCTCATGGCGGATATCGACGGCCTTCCCGTGCAATCGCAAAAGCCGGGAGTCGCCTATCACGATCCGCTGATCGAGGGCGCGCCGGGACATGGCGAAGGTCACAACACGAATCAAGCGGTGGTGACCGGCGCCGCCCTGGCGGTGAAACAGCTCATCGATCGCTACGGACTCGAAGGCACGATCAAGGTCTTTCCCGGTGTGGCAGAGGAGCTGATTGGCAGTCGTGGTTTCATGGCGAAAGCGGGGCTCTTCGACGGGCTCGACGCGATGCTCGATGCGCACCTAGGCTCGAGATTTGGAACGAGTTACGGGCTGACCAACATGGGCCTCGTGTCCGTAGAGTTCACGTTTCACGGGCAGACGGCTCACGGTGCCAGCAGCCCGTGGCTTGGTCGAAGCGCTCTCGACGCGGTCACTTTGATGGACGTCGGCTGGAACTTCGCCCGAGAGCACTTGAGACCCGAGCAGCGCTCTCACTCCATCGTCACATGGGGCGGCGATCAGCCGAACGTCGTACCCGATCGCGCGTCCATCTGGTACTACTTTCGCGAATTCGACTACGAGAGGATCCGGGCGCTTCACGAGAAGGGACGAAAGATTGCCGAGGGTGCCGCCCTCATGACCGATACGACGGTGGAAGAGCGCGTCTTCGCGGGCACGTGGCCGTTCAACGGTAACAAGGTGCTGGCCGAGATCCTTCAGGCGAACATCGAGCGCGTGGGGATGCCGCATTGGTCGGAGGCGGATCTTCGCCTGGCGAGAGCGCTCCAGAAAGAGCTCGGCGTCGACGAAGTCGGGCTCCCATCCGAAGTCACGCCCCTCAGAAGGGCGACCCAGCGTGCCAGCTCAACGGACGCGGGCGACGTCACCTGGCTCGTGCCCTATGTGCGGTTGACCTTTCCGTCACAGATCCCCGGAGTGACGTTTCATCACTGGTCCTCGGGGGTCTCGCCGGCAACGCCGCTCGGTCACAAGGGCATCGTCGTGGGTGCGCAGGCCTTCGCGGGAACGATTCTCGACCTGCTCCTCGAGCCTGCCCATCTCGACGCCGTGCGAGCCCAGTTCGAAGAGGACACGAAGGACGTGACGTGGACGTCGCTGATTCCGGAAGGCACCATCCCGCCGATCGAGCTCAACGCCGACAAGATGGAGAAGTTTCGCCCCTTGCTCGCGGAGTTCGAGTACGACCTCGAAAGCGGCAAGACCTACATCGAACAACTTGGCATCGCCTACCCGACCGTGCGAGACAGACCTTAGTCGACCGGGAAGATGATGAAGTCGTCATGCACGGCACGTCGGGCTGTGCCTCCCATGGCGGCCAGCGCAGCCTGGAGCTCGAGAAGATGTCGTCGGGTCAGCTGCAGCGACCGCTCGGAAGGGTGCGATGAAGCGCGAAACTCGAAGTCGACACCAGGGCTGGTCGTCATCTCGATATGAGTCCCGAGAACCCAGGAAACGTCATTATCTGTAGTGAATGCCACCAGGCGGTCGATGCTCTGTCGAAAGGCTTCGAAGTCCCGCACGTAGAGCCTGCCCGGATAGAGCGTGTCTCCGGTGAGTAAGAGCCCGGTCTGGAAGTCGTAAATCGCGATGCTCGACGGCTCGTGTCCGGGTATCGCAAGAATGGAAAGATCGCGACCTCCCAGATGAACGACTCCCCGTTCGAGCGGCCAATCGCTGATACCAAAGAGGGAGGCCACGTCGTCCCAGGAGTGGCCGACGATCCGCGTGTTCGAGCGGGTACGAAACTGGTCGTCACCCGCGACGTGATCTCCGTGCGCATGCGAGTGGGCGACCACCAGGGGAAAGTCGTCCCCGATGAGGTCGTCGACTATCTGCCTCACAGGGACATCGGTCGTAGCGCCGGTGTCCAGCAGGAGAGCCTCCTGCTCGCCGGCGAGCAAATAGAGAAACGGCGCCTCGAAGTGCGTGAGAACGGACTGGCGAAAGATCCACGTGCGCTCTGAAAACAAGTGAACTTGAAGCGCGGGCTCGTCCTCGGTCGTGCCGTTGATCCAGCGCTCTGGGAAGGAGCCGGTCTCGATTTGGGCTGCGTGAGCTTCGAAGAACCCCAGATGCGGGCCTGCCAGCGCAAACAGTACAGCGATCCCGATGATCATCTGCTCCGTGAAGCTCGCCATCGCGTGCCTCCTCGTACCATCCGTCAGAATGATTCTTTTCCGCAAAGGTACGCCAAAACAGCGTGCCAATCGGGAAACCGATCCGATCCGAATATAAGATGCTCACCTTCGAAGCGGTCGGCGCCATTCTTGGAGCGGTCGTCGATCAGAAAGTGGCCAGAGTTGAGGTTTTTGTGGTGAGTCAATATAAGCCGCTTGTAAGCGGACGAGCCGAGATGCTTCTTCACCCAAAGCAATTTGTCAGACTAGAGGCTAGAAGAACCGCGTCCAGCGCGATGAGCGCTTGGCGACGAAATCACTGAGCCGCTCGAGAAAAGGCCGGAGAGAGTCGAGCAGGTCGTCGAAGTGCCGACTGCCGGAGCCAGGCACCTCGAAATCGGGTGAGACGAGGATGCGGCGCAGCCACAGCCCGGAGGACTCGGAAGGGAGCTCGAAAGCGATCCCCGTGAGCGCGCCACCGTAGAGTTTCTCGTCTCCCACCGATGGCCGCGTCCAGGCCACGCGCCCGCCTGTCTCGAAGAGCTCCGGCTCGGCCTCGAATTGGATGCGCAGCCGTATGTTCTGCCCTCTGGATAAGGTACGGTCGGAGTTCACGCAAGCCCCGTGTTCGGAGATGTCGCTGACGATGGCGTAAGCCGGGGGCATCCCTTCCCCTTGATCGATCGACAGAGACACCACCCCTCTCGGGCAGAGTCGGTCGACGTCTCGTTTTTCCACCGGCGCTGATGTTGCCACGTAACCCCTCCGAGTCATCGTCTACCTCTTGCGTTTTGTTGTCAAGTCGGTTTGTCCGCGGTTTTCCGCGGTTTTCGACGCGCGACGCCCGGAGAGCTCCGAGCGGATCCACGCGCGCGTACGCATCCAGTTCCGCTGTGCCGTTCGAAGCGAGACCCCGAGCGCCTCTGCCGTCTCTTGTTCGCTGAGGCCAGCGAAGAAACGGCACTCGACGGTTCGCGAAAGACGCTCGTTCCGGGCGCGCAGCTTGAATATCGCGCGAACGTAAGCTCTCGCAAGAGCTCGGGCCAGCTGCTATCATCCGCGCATGCTGCAGGCAATCTTGTTCCTAAGCCTTCTTCAAACGAGTGATCCGAGGGCGATCGAGGTCGCCGACCAAATGATGGAGGCGCTCGGGGGCCAATCGAACTGGGACGAGGCCCGTTTCATTCGCTTCACCAACGTCCGCCGCAAT
This sequence comes from Acidobacteriota bacterium, assembly GCA_004356105.1. Classification (GTDB taxonomy): domain Bacteria; phylum Acidobacteriota; class Vicinamibacteria; order Marinacidobacterales; family SMYC01; genus SMYC01. The sequence continues at coordinate 17,448 of SMYC01000019.1, forward strand.
CGCAAGGTGACGTATACGTGGGACCGGCAGCTAGGACGCTTGCGGCTCGAAGCGAGAAACGCCTCGGGCATCCCCTATGTCGTGTTGATGAATTTGAACGCCCGCCAGGGAAGCGTCTACGTCGAAGGCAGGCAACTGCACGGCAAAGAGCTATCCGAATACGTCAACCGGTCTGCCCGAATGTGGGCGGGCGCCACTTATTGGTTTTTGATGCCGCTCAAGTGGAAAGACCCAGGCGTCATCCTCACTTATGACGGTGAGGAATCGATAGGCAGCGTTATGTATGACCGTATCCACCTCTCCTTCGCCGACGTCGGACGTTCACCTGGCGATCAGTACTGGGCCTACGTCAACCGTGAGACGCATTTGATGGATCGCTGGAAGTTCAAGCTCGAGAGCGGCGCCGAGGGGGAATATCGGTGGACGAAGTGGCACCGCTACGGCGGTATCCGAGTCGCGACCGAGCGGGTGAGCGCCGACGAAGTGATCCGCTTCGAGGACATCGTTGTCGCGAGCTCGATGCCCGACGAATTTTTTACATCGCCCGCGCCGGTCGAGCTTCGCTAGGCTAGCGATAGTTGCTAGTCGTTCCTCAACGCGACCATCGGGTCGATGCGCGCCGCCTGACGCGCGGGGAGATAACAGGCTGGCTACGAGCCCCACGGCGCCGAGAGCGAGCGCGAGCCCGGAATAGATTGCGGGATCGAAAGCACTCACCTCGAACAGAAGGCTCTCGAGAAAACGGGTGAGCATAGCGGCAGCGATAACACCTACTCCAATCCCCATCAGGATCAAACGCAGTCCCTGTCCGACGATGAGCGAGAGCACTGCTGACTGAGAGGCTCCGAGCGCGACGCGTACACCAAGCAAGCTCTTGCGTTCGCTGCGTTACCCCGTAGGAAATGACGCCATAGATGCCCATGATCGCGAGAGCGAAGGCGCTTGCGCCGAAGACCGACAACAGCAGGAGATTGAATCGGCGATCCGCAATGGATCCGCGGAACACTTCGCCCATCGTGCTGAAACGTGGAGGGATATCTGGCGCGAGCTCCTGGGTGATGCGCCGAGCGGCGGCCATGACCGACTGAGGTGAACCCGCGTCCATGACGATGGTGAAACTCACTGGAGGTCGTTGACGCGCGTTGATGTAGATAGTCGGCCGCGCTTCGGTATCGAGTCCTCCGTGGCGTATGTCGCCGCCGACGCCGACGACCCGCAGAAAACGCAAGTCGCCATCCATGTTCCCGAACTCGATGAGCGCGCCGATCGGGTCTTGCCCCAACCACTTTGCGCGCGCGAGCGATTCACTGATCACGGCAACGTGCGGCGCGGCGCGGTCGTCGCGGTCCTCGAACAAGCGGCCTCGCAGAAGCGGAATGCCTATCGCTTGAAAGAAACCCTCGCTCGCGGCGCGATACTCTGCCTCTCCGACGCGCTCCGGATCTTCGGCGAGCCTTTGGAAATCGTCGAACGTCTCGACGAGCTCGCCGGGCTTCACGATGACAAAGAGCCCGTTGCGAAAGCTCGTGCTCATCGGCAAACGATCGATAGCACCCGCGCGCGACACGCCGGGGATCGATCCGAGCTGCCCGAGAAGCTCGGATTGCAAGCGCACCAGGCGTTAGCTCTTGGAGTTCATTCATAGTTGATCTCTTGGACGTTCCCTCACCAGCAAACGTTCACACACCCTACGGGGAATCTACAACTTATGTTCAAATGGCGTCCATGAGATACGGAATTTCCGTCCTTCTCGCGGCGGCCGTCTCGTGCGCGCCGGCGGACGAAACGACGCAGCAGTTCATCAGTATTGGAAGCGCGCCTCCTGGCGGAGCGTTCTTCATCGTCGGCGGGGCGCTCGCTGAGGTGCTCGACCAGTACGGCCCGTGGTCGGTCACCTCCGAAGCCACCAAAGGCTCGCTCGAGAGCATCCGGCGCCTCGAGAGCGGGGAGCTCGAAATCGCTCTCGCGAACTCGTCCATCACCTATTTCGCCGTTCGGGGCGAGGCGGGCTGGGAACGAGCCTATCCCATGCGCAGTCTCGTAACGATGGCGCCGAACGTTCTGATTTTTGTCACGCCACGAGATTCCGGTATCGAGACGATTCGCGACCTCGCGGGAAAACGCATCGTCGCCGGCCCCGCCGGAGCCGGCTGGGAGTTCTTCATCCGCCCGATGCTCGCGGCCCACGGGCTTAGTTATGACGACTTCACGCCGCTCAACAATACCCAAGCGGGCGCGGTCGACATGCTCGCCGACGGCTCCGCCGACGCGGCCTTTCTCGGCGGGGCGGTCCCGACCGCCTCCATCGTGCAGGCGACGACGTCCCAGGACATTCTGCTCGTGCCCTTCGAGGAGGAGGCGAAAGCAGAGCTCATCGAGGCGTACCCCTTCTACTTCCACGTGCCCATTCCCGCCGGCACCTACCGAGGTCAGGACGAAGAGTTTCCAGGGTTGAACTTCGGATCGATGCACGTGATCGCCCACGAAGACATGGACGACGAGCTCGCGTATCAGATCACGCGCACGATCTACGAGAACCGCGAGCGGGTGACCGAAAAGCATCCGGCCGGCGCGTTCATCAACGCCGAGAACGCGACCAGCGACAACGGCACCCCGTTTCACCCGGGGGCCATTCGCTACTATCGCGAGATCGGGCTCTGGCCGAGCGAAGAGTAGGGCACGAGTACTCGCGCCTAATTCGGCTCGCAAACACGATAATAGAAACTTGATCCTGCACTCTACGCTGACCCACAAATCCCCGGTACGGGGAGAAGGTAAAACGCCATAGCGTTGACTCCACGCGGCACCGAAGATGGTCTCGCGACGCGAGGTCGTCCCGGATGCCGGCGTTGGGAAATCTTCGCCCAGTATCGCCTGAGAAAAGATCCCGATAACACTGGGCTACTGACCAAGTTTCGCGGAGCACACCAGGGAAGAATCGAGCTGCTTGATTTAGTGTCTCTTAGACACTATACTTAGTGTCAGGACAACACTTTATCGGCTGCCTCTCAACAGCCGCCAAGAAAGGAGACACCAATGCACGCAATTCACTTGCTGCTCATCGACCCACAGAACGACTTCTGCGATAAGAACGGCTCCCTATTCGTTCCCGGGGCGGACGAGGACATGAAGCGGCTGGCGGCGATGGTCGCCCGGCTCAAGGACAAGCTCGCCGACGTTCACGTCACCCTCGATTCGCACCGCAAGGTCGACATCTCCCACCCCATCTGGTGGAAGGACTCGAGCGGGGCCCATCCGCCGCCATTCACCCAGATCAGCACCGCCGACCTCGAGAGCGGTCGCTTCACAACTACCCAGCCTGGCTTTTACAAGCGCACCCTGGCCTACCTGAAAGCGCTCGAGGCCGGCAATCGCTACCCCCACGTCGTTTGGCCCGAGCATTGCTTGATCGGCGACGCGGGCCACAACGTCTACCCGGAGATCGCCGGAGCCATCCACGATTGGGAGGATCGCTTCGCCCAGGCCGACTTTGTGACCAAGGGGTCGAACCCGTGGACCGAGCACTTCTCGGCGGTCCAGGCCGAGGTGCCCGATCCGGAGGACCCTTCGACCCAGGTCAACACGAGTCTGATCACGACCCTGGAGGAGGCCGACGTGGTCCTCCTGGCCGGCGAGGCCCGGTCGCACTGCCTGGCCAATACCGTGCGCGACATCGTCACCCACTTCAGCGATCCGAAGCTGGCCAGCAAGCTCGTGCTCCTGACCGACGCGTCGAGCGACGTGGCCGGGTTCGAGAACTACGGAGACGACTTCTTGAACGACCTCGTCAAGGCGGGGATGCAGACCTCGACCACCACCGATTTTCTGGCCTGAACGACAGGCGAAAGGAGCCATCACATGCCCATTCTCAACGACAGCAACATGAACGCGCACAAGGTCGCCGGCTCGAGCTACGGCTTCTCGGCCAAGCGAATCGAGCACCTCGGCGCCTCCGAGTACACCCTGGTCAGCATCGCCGCTGATGTCAGCGGCAGCGTCTCCGTCTTCAAGCGGGAGATCGAGAAGTGCGTCAAAGAGATCGTTCGCGCTTGTCGGCACTCGCCCCGGGCCGACAACTTGATGATGCGCTTCACCACCTTCGACTCGAAGGTGACCGAGGTCCACGGTTTTCGACCCCTGAACGAGTGTGACGAGGACAAGTACGAGGGCACCATCCGCATCGGCGGCATGACCGCTCTGTACGACGCGACCCACAACGCGGTCGTGTCGGCCACCACCTATGGTAAGGACCTGACCGACCACGACTTCGATGTCAACAGTATCGCCTTCGTCATCACCGATGGTGGCGACAACGCATCGGTGCTGACGGTCAAGGACCTGAACAAGGCGCTGGCTCGGGCGGTCACCAGCGAGGCCGTCGAGTCGATGGTCTCCATTCTGGTCGGCGTTAACGTCGCTGACCCGACCCTCAGTCAGTACCTAGAGGATCTGAAGGACGAGGCCGGGTTCAGCCAGTACGTCGAGCTCTCGGATGCGAAGGAGAAGACCCTGGCCAAGCTCGCGACTTTCGTGAGTCGCTCGATCTCGGCCCAGAGCCAGGCTCTGGGCAGCGGCGCGGCGACCGCAGCGCTGACCTTCTGACCCATTGACGAGGACGAGAGGAACCGGAGATGGCGAGCGACACGGTGAAGCGCGTGGCGGCGCGTGTTGGCGACACATGGGCGTCCGACGCGTGTTACTTCATAGGCGCGAGCCATACCGTCTGTGAGGACTACGCCCTCGCTGGCGAGCTCGATGACGGGCGACCCTTCGCGATCGTCGCCGACGGCTGCTCGTCTTCGGCGGGGACCGACGTCGGCGCTCGGATCCTGGCCCGGATCGCGCGCCACTCACTCGAGCTGAACGACGGCCAGCTGGATATGGCCTGGGTCATACGGCGAGCGGCGGCGTGCGCAACACTGCTCAACCTCGGGCCGACCGCTCTCGACGCGACCCTGATGGTGGCGACGATGGACGGAGGCCAGGCCAAGGTGCTGGTCGCCGGCGATGGCGCCGTAGCGGCGCGTCGGTGCGATGGGAGCGTCGAGACCTGGGAGCTCGATTGTGACGGAGCCCCAGGCTACCCCAGCTACGCCCTCCACCCGGCACGGCTTCAGGCCTATCTCGACCAGGCCGGTGCGCGGACCGTCGTGCACCGCCTCGGCGGCTATCCGCTGGACCGTTCCGAGAGCCGGCTCCGACCACCGGAGCCGCACTCATGGTCCACGGGAGACGAGCACTTCTTGTGGTCGCTCGAGCTCGACCCCGGCCGCTACGACTCGGTGGTTCTGCTGAGTGATGGCGCCACGTCGTTCACCGACGCCAAGGGCCAGGCGGTGTCCCTACAGGTGATCGCCGAGGAAGTGCTGGCGGTGCGCTCGGGCTGTGGCGCCTACCTGTTGCGCCGTGTCCGTCGTTTTCTGAAGGGCGCGGCCAAGCGCGGCTTTCGCCACCACGACGATCTGGCAGCGGCCGGGCTGCTTTGCACCAGCAAGCTCGCAAACGAGCCTGTATGAAGGTGTTCGTCGATGGCAAGGGGTTGAACCTCGGCAAGCGCGACTTCGTCGCCCAGGGGGGAGAGGGCTCGGTCTACATGCGCCGCGGCACCGCCTACAAAGTTTACAGCAACGCAGCGCAGCGGATCCCGGCGGGTAAAATCCAGGAGCTCTCGGCGATCAACGACCCGCGAGTGGTCAAACCCGAGAAGGCCCTCACCGACGCGAGTGGCCAGACGATCGGCTACACGATGCGCTTCATCGACGGCGCCACGGCGTTGTGCCGGCTGTTCACCCGTTCGTTTCGCGAGCGCGAGGGGATCGACCCGGCGATGATGTTCAGCCTGGTCGGGAAGCTGCGCGAAGGGGTCGAGGCGGTGCATGCGGCGGGTATCCAGATCGTCGATCTCAACGAGCTCAACTTCCTCGTCGCCAAGGACTATGACGACGTGTACTTCATCGACGTTGACTCGTATCAGACGCCGCGCTACCCCGCGACGGCCATTATGGATAGTGTCCGCGACCGCCACGCCAAGCCCGGCATCTTCAGTGAAGCGACCGACTGGTTCTCGTTCGCGGTCGTCTCCTTCCAGATGCAAATCGGAATCCATCCCTACAAGGGCAAACACCCGCAGCTGAGGGCCCTCGACCAGCGCATGCAGAGCAACGTGTCGGTGTTCGACCCGGAGGTGCGGGTGCCGCGCTCGGCCTATCCTCTCGACGTCATCCCCGAGGCCTGGCGAGGCTGGTACCGGGCGGTCTTCGAGGCGGGCGAGAGGACGCCGCCGCCGATATCCGGCAAGGCCGCCGTGGCGGTCACCGGGCCGATCGAACTGGTGAGCGGGAGCGGTGCCGTCGAGGCGGTCGAGATCGGCGCTTTCGGCGGTCGCGTCCGCGGTGTGTGGGCGCGCTCGGGTCGCCTGGTGGTGGCGACCGAGCGGGGCCTGTTTGTCGACGGCCGCGCGTGTACCTGCGTGCCGCCAGCGCCCGCCGCGGTCGGCTTCACGCCCAGCAACCGTCCGATCGGCGCCTACCTTCGCCGCGGCCGCCTCGAGCTGGTCGATCTTCTGAGTGGGGCTCGGTTAGCCCTCGAGCTGGCGGCAGACGCGGTCACTTCGGTCGAGGGAAGGCTCTACGCGAAGTCGGGCGAGCGTCTGGCAGAAGTCCAGCTACACGAGCTCGGTGGCAAGACGGTCGCCGCGCCGCGACTGGCGGCCAACGTCATGGCCCACGCAACCCGGCTTTACAGCGGGTGCATCATCCAAGATCTTCTCGGCGCGACCTGGGTCGGCCTGTTCCCGCGCTCCGGTGTGACTCATCAACAGCACCTCCGCGAGCTAGACGACTACCAGGTGATCGACGCTCGCTACGACTCCGGCGTGTTGATGGTCCTCGGCGTGAAAGCGGGGCGCTGGGACCGGCTGGTGGTGCGCTTCGCCAGCGACTTCCAGTCGTGGGATTTGCGCGTGGTCGAGGACGTCGGCACCGGCGGACTCAACTTCGTCACCCTTGATAGCGGCGTCACGGTTTGTCTCACCGAGGCTGACGAGCTCGAGCTGAGCCCGGCGAGCAAGGGCGCCGCCGGAGTCAAGTGGGTGCAGGATGCCGCGCTCGGGGGCGACATGGTACTTTCCCGTGAGGGTGGCCGGTTGCTCGCCGCGCGCGGCGACCGCCTTTACCGGCTGGCGATGAAGTGAAGCGACCCACGCTCGAGCGTTGAGCTTTAGGGAAGCGACCCATCCGAGATTCTGACCACGATCCGCGAGGTAGTGCTCACGTATGACGCCGTCATGGTTACTGACGGAATCGAAAAGTTCTTATCCCACTCTCCGAGGAAAGAAAGCAGGCGTCGAATCAAGAAGCTCCGAGGGATAGGCGATCCGGACTACCGACTTCGTCTCAGGGACTATAGGTTTTCTATAACGTCGACGTCGTGGAGAGGAGAGTCAATGTGCTCAGAATTTCGCACAAGGAGCAGACTCGGAAATACTACGAGAATGTAGATAGAGCCCCTGAAGGGACGACGCTGATGAACTTCAAGATCGAACTCGAGCAAGA
>SMYC01000292.1 GCA_004356105.1 Acidobacteriota bacterium
CCCTATATTTGGGGCCTCGCGAGTTTCGGACAAGAGGGTGTCGAGATGGTGCTCACCACCTTGCGCCGTGAGCTCGAGCTCGCGATGCGTTTAGCGGGTGCGACGTCAGTGCGTGCTCTCGATGGCTCCTTTGTGCGCCCAAAGACATAGCCAACGCGCTTGACTGGGTCAGCCCGTCATGTGTTTGTCCATGAGCGCGGTGCACTCATCGAGCAAAACCGCTTGCACCACTATGGGCGGCGCCCCGAAGCCAGGAAGCTCGGGGGCGACGAGAATCCGGTAGCGCGACGTAACGCCACCGAGTGCTGCCGTTGGCATGCCGATGACGACGCGGTCGAATGACGATCGCCGTATCGCGTAGGAGCAAAGGACGCACGGCTCCACGTTGGAGTACAGCGTGCATCCACTCAAGTCGACCGTCCCTTTCGCGCGCGCGGCCTGGCGGATGGCCATCACCTCTGCGTGCGCCGTCACGTCCAAACTCGATCTCGACGCCTCGCGTCCTCGGGCCAAGACTTCCCCACCAAAAAGCACGATCGCGCCTACCGGGACTTCGCCCTCGCGGGCCGCGTCGCGGCCGAGCTCCAGACACTGCGGCATGAACTTCTCGTCTTCGCTTAGTGATGCCATAGGGCCCACCATAAGACTTTCAAAGCGGTCGATCCGCACGGACAGCTTTGATTCCCATGGCCTTGATGCGGGATCTCAGCGTCGAGGCGTTGATACCGAGTAGCTCCGCCGTACCGCCTCGACCGGCGATTTTCCAGTCGGTCTGCTCCAGGGCCGCGACGAGATTTTCGCGCTCGATGCGTCTCAGCTCCTCGTAGTTGAGAAGGCTCTTCCCGGATTTCGATGTGAGGGACGACGATCCCGCGGAGCGGTGCAGCCCTACCGTCGGCAGGTCGAACTTGAGCTTGCCCGATCGCAAGGTGATCACCGCGCGCTCGAGGATGTTCTGGAGCTCCCGGACGTTGCCGGGCCAGTCATACGCTTGAAGCATCCGCACATGACCCTGCGTGAGCCTCGGCGCTGACACGCTTAGCCGCTGGCATACGTTCTCCAAGCACATAGCAGCAAGGGCGGGTATGTCTTCGAGGCGCTCGCGAAGGGGTGCTACGGTTATTGGAAAAACGTTCAACCGATAGTACAAGTCCTCTCGAAAAAGCCCCTCACGAACGCGCTCTTCCAGGTTGCAGTTCGTCGCCGCGATGATTCGAACATCGACCTTGCGGGTATGGGCTTCTCCTATACGCTCGAACGTGCCTTCCTGGAGAACGCGTAGCAGTTTGCTCTGAAGCTCCAAAGGAATCTCCGCGATTTCGTCCAGAAAGAGCGTGGCCCGGTCGGCCAACTGAAAGCGCCCCACCCGGTCACTCACCGCGCCGGTAAACGCTCCTTTGACATGCCCGAAGAACTCGCTCTCGAACAGTTCTCGCGGTATTGCCCCGCAATTCACTTTCACCATCACGCGTTCTCGACGCCGGCTTTGTTCGTGAATGGCGCGAGCAATCAGCTCCTTTCCCGTTCCGGATTCTCCGAGAATCATGACCGCACTCTCCGTGGGAGCGACCAGCTCGATCTGCTCGAGCACCCTTCTGAGTGTCGAGCTCCCCCCTACGATGCCGCCAAAGGCGTGCGCGTTTTTGGCCTCCTCTTGCAAGTATTCGTTCTCGAGCTCCAACTCCTTCTTCAGCCTCTCGATTTCGTCGAATGCGCGCGCGTTGGCAATGGCCGCGGCGGTGTGATCGGCGAAGGCGCGCAGCCAGAGAAACTCTTGCTCGTCGATGAATGCGCGACGGAAAACGCCCAGGACACCAAGCGTCTCGCCCCTGAAAATCAAAGGATGTCCCGCGAAGCTCTTGATGCCCTCCTTATTCAACCAGTCGCCGCGAGCGAACCATTCACTATCGCGAGCGGTGTCATGGAGCAGCTGGGATTCTCCGCTCGAGCCGATCTTGCCGACGTGTCGCACGCCGAGCGGGAACCTGCGGTAAGAGCCCTCCATGCTGAACCAGTCCGTGCCGCTGTCCTTCTCGACGGCGCGGGCGGCGCTGGCAACGAGATGAAGGCAGCGCGTTTGGTCCGGGCACTCCGCCCGCGCAGCGCACCCCGCACAGATATCGCCTGGCCGGATCAACCAGATACGAGCGAGGGCCACCTCGGGAAGTCCCCGCAAACGCTCGACGAGGAGGCTCAAAAGAGCGGGCAACGCGCGCTCGTGAGCCAAGTCGAGGAAGATTTGCTCGAGCTCTTGGCGCTCGGCCGCGTCGTAGAGGCTGTTGTCCGTCACGCCGCGAGTTTGCACGAGCGAGCGCGAGTTGTCAACGCGAGATTTCGCGAGTCGCGAGATTTCGCACTCACGTCCATTCAACGTAAATTCTGTCGTATCAACTGTTTCCTCCATTCGCGGGCCTGGCCTAGGACTTGCTCTTCCTCCTAGTCGAACGCACAGACTTCGAAAGGAGAAAACATGAACCCAAGAACAACCGTCCTTGCTTCCATCACCATCTTGCTAGTAACGGCCTCCCTCGCATGGGTCGGAGAATGGGCCAATGAAACCAGCCCCACTGCTTCCGATTCCAACATCGATGCTTCCCAGGTCATGAACAAGACCATGCAGATCGACGGGCTGGACATCTTCTACCGGGAGGTCGGACCGAAGGACGCTGCAAACATCCTTCTGCTGCACGGCTTTCCTACTTCATCCCACATGTTTCGCAATTTGCTCCCCGCTCTTGCCGACCAGTACCACGTCATAGCACCCGACTACCCGGGCTACGGCAACAGCTCGATGCCGAGCGTCGAGGAGTTCGACTACACGTTCGACCGCATGGCCGAGCTCATCGAGACGTTCACCGAGAAGCTCGGACTCGAGACCTACAGCATTTACTTGATGGACTACGGCGCGCCGATCGGGTTTCGCCTTGCCGCCAAGCATCCAGAACGTATCGACACGCTCATCATTCAGAACGGAAACGCGTACGATGAGGGTCTCCTCGAGTTCTGGGATCCCATCAAGGCTTACTGGAAGGATAAGACCGTGGAGAACGGCGACGAGCTCAGGGGATTGCTCACCATCGAAGCCACCAAGTGGCAGTACACGCACGGGGTACGCAACGAGGAAGCCATCAGCCCGGACAACTGGAACATCGATCAGCGCTTGCTCGACCGGGAAGGAAACCAGGAGATCCAGCTTGCAATGTTCTACGACTACGGAACCAACCCACCGCTCTATCCAGAATGGCAAGCTTACTTTCGCAAGCACCAGCCACCCACGCTCATAACCTGGGGGAAGAACGACCCGATCTTCCCAGAGGAAGGCGCTCATCCGTATAAGCGGGATCTAAAGAACCTCGAGTTTCACATTCTCGACACGGGCCACTTCGCGCTCGAGGAAGACGGCAAGCTCATCGCGCAGCTGATACGCGATTTCCTCGAGAGGAATCTCGACAGTGAGAGCTAATTGACGATGAGGCCGCGCGGCGACTTGTCTAATCTCTATCGCTGCGCGGCTCTCAAAGGCAGAGTGCCACTCGTCTGAGAGGTCAGTAATGGAAAAGAAAAACACAAAAAACGGCAAAGTTCTTTCCGTGAACGTCGGTGGTGCCCGTCAGTTCGACTACAACGGCCGCACCGCCCGGAGTGCCATCTGGAAGTTCCCCGTCGCGGGGCGTGTCAGGGTTTCCGGCGTCAACCTCGAGGGAGACGACCAAGCCGATCGCAAGGCCCATGGCGGCCCGGATAAGGCGGTTTATGCGTACACGGTCGAGGATTACAAATGGTGGCAGACCCAACTCGATCGTCCCCTACAACACGCTGAATTCGGGGAGAACCTGACCACAGAAGGGATCGACGTAACGAGCGCGCTGATCGGGGAACGTTGGAAGATCGGCAGCGTCCTGCTCGAAGTTTCGGAGCCAAGAGTACCTTGCTGGCGACTCGGCGTGCGCATGGGCGATCCGCGTTTTCCACGCCGCTTCACCGCGGCCGGGAGGCCGGGCGCGTACTTGCGGATCCTCATGGAGGGAGACCTCGGCGCCGGCGACGAGATTCGAGTCGTCGCCCAGCCCGCACACGACGTTTCCATTGGAGACGTGTTCCGCATCTACACGCGCGACCGGAATGAAGCCCATCGCCTCCTGGCCGTCTCGGAAATTTCAGATGCTTGGACCCGGTGGGCAGAGGACCGAGTCTAGCAAGACACCCGTTTGGCGTAAGATGGCTCGGATGCGAGCTTTCACGGCGGCCCTCATTGCGGCGCTCTCCGCGGGAGGTCTTGCCCGCGACGAACCGGTCCTTTTCGAAGACGTAACGTCCGAAATGGGTATCGACTTCGTTCACTATAATGCCGCGACCGACGAGAAGTACCTGGTCGAGACCATGGGGTCCGGCGGTGGCTTCTTCGACTACGACGGTGACGGCGACCTCGACATTTATCTGGTCAATGGGGCTCCCCTGCCAGGCTCGGTTCCGGCCGCCGCGATTCCGACGAACGTGCTGTACCGCAATGATGGCTCCGCAGGCTTTACCAACGTGACGCTCGAGGCCGGCGTGGGTGACGCGACTTACGGCATGGGCATGACCGCCGGCGACGTCGACAACGACGGAGACCTCGACTTGTACGTTTCGAACTTCGGCCCTGATGTCTTCTACCGGAACAACGGAGACGGGACCTTTACTGATGTGACCGCCGTTTCCGGCTTGTCCGTCGACGGCTTCAGCACGAGCGCCGCGTTCGCCGACTACGACGCCGATGGCTCGCTCGACCTCTACGTATCCCGCTATGTGGACTTCACGCTCGAAAACCACAAGTTCTGCGGCAATCAGGCGAAAAACATCAAAGCCTATTGTCATCCCGACGTCTACGACCCCACGCCCGGGTACTTGTTTCACGGCAACGGAGACGGGACTTTCGAGGACGTGACCCACGCCGCGGGCATGTACACGGAGGTCGAGGGAAAGAGTCTCGGTGTTGTCTGGGGCGATTACGACAATGACGGCGACGCGGACCTCTACGTCGCCAACGATTCGATGCGCAACTTTCTCTATCGCAACGAGGGCGACGGGCTCTTCGCGGACGTGAGCCTTCTGTCTGGCGTCGGCTACAGTGAAGACGGCCAGACCCAGGCCGGCATGGGCACCGACATGGCGGATTACAACGACGACGGCTTCCTGGATCTCACCGTCACCAACCTCGACTTCGAGTACAACGCACTTTATTCCGGCACGAGCTCCGGCATTTTCTTCGACGCCTCCTACGACGCGGGGGTTGCCGAAGCGTCGCTCAACTTCGTCGGTTTCGGGACGTTCTTTTTCGACTATGACAATGACGGCCTACTCGACATCTTCGTCGCGAACGGGCACATCATCGACAATATCCAGCAGTTGGGCAGCATCTCGACATACGCGCAACGCGATTTCGTCTTCCGCAACACCGGCGGTGGTGTTTTCATGGAGGTGGGAGCGAGCTTGGGTGACGCGTTGGGACGGGAGACCGTTGCTCGCGGCGCCGCCCCGGGCGATTTCGACAACGACGGTGACCTCGACGTGCTGGTCACCCGATGCGGGCAGTCGGCCCTGCTGCTGCGAAACGACGGCGGCAATGACGGCAACGCCGTCGTGCTCCGTCTCGTGGGACGAGAATCGAACCGGAACGCCGTCGGCGCTAGGGTCACGGCGACTATCGGCGAAAAAACCGTCATACGCGAGGTCAAGACCGGCATCAGCTACCTGTCCCAGGGAACACTCGACATCCACATCGGTACCGGAAGCCTCGACGCCGTCGAGAACGTCACGGTCCGTTGGCCAAACGGCAGCGAGGAAGTCGTGGGAAGCGTGTCCGTCGGCCGGCACCTCATTGTGGAGGGCTTTGGCCTCCGTTAGCCAGCGGTTGATTCGCCGTCACTCGATGTAGCCGAGCACGCGCAGCTGCTCGAGCGCCTCTTCGCTTACGTCGGTCTCGAACCCGTCCTCCCCACCCTCCCGATACTTGATGTCGAGCGTTGTGTCGATGTCCGCGTAGCGTGGTGCGTGTTGCGCCAACCAGTTACTCTCGAAGATTTGCGCGAGTACCTTCCCGTCCATTTCGAGCGGGACCTCCGCTCCGAGCAAGTGAAGGATCGTCGGCGCAACGTCGAGCACGGTCGAGCCGTGGAAGACTTCCCCGCGGCGCAAGCCTTCTCCCTGGGCGATGAACAAGCCGAAAGGCGCGTGGTGGCCGCCGCCTTCGATGGGCTGCATCCCATGATCGGAAACGATCACGACGGTGGTGCGCCGCGGGAGGGCTTCGAGGATCTCCTGGAGCCAGCGATCGATCTGCACGTAGGTCTCATCCATGACGTCGCGGACCGATTCGGGGCATCCTTCGGGGATGGGCTGTCCGTGGCGCCAGTGGAGCGTCGGGTGCCCCGCGACATCGATGGACCGCAGATAGATCGAGAACATCCCGGAGTCCATCTTCGGAAGGAGCTCGCGAGCGACGCGCACGTAGTACTCGTCCTGGATCAGTATCTTCTTCAAGACGGACTGCTGTTCGATGAGCGGCGGGTCGCACTCCGAGACGTGGAGACGCTCGAACGTGGGCGCGAGATCGATGGCGTCAGGCGCCAGGGGGGCAATCTCTTCGGCCAGCGTTTCCGGCCAGGTCAGCCGGCTGCTCCCCGCACGTTGGTCGCGGATCCCCATTCGCGACGAGACGAGGAATCCGTTCACCGGATAGGCGGGCCACGTGCCCCAATAGCCGACAATCCCGACCGGCACTCCGGCATCTCCGAGAAGGCTCCAAAACGGTTTCGCGCGCCAATGGAGACTCTGGACCTCGGTGAGCTGTCCCCGCGGCGGGTAGAAACCGCGGCCGAAGTGTTCGCGATGGAGTACTGGGTCGAGATGAAAGATCTCCTCGCCGGCGCCGTCGGTGACCGCGAGCCACGAAAGCTCCGCGGCCAGCTTGCGTCCATCTTTCGCCCGCGCTTGCCGCGCGAAGACGAGCTCGAGAGTGTTCCGCACCGGCGCCGACGTCACCTCTACCGCGATTTCCTGCCACGCGTCCTCGAGCCGGACCGTGTCCACGGGCTCACCGTTCCAAAGGAGCTGCACCGGCTGAGCGCCGGCGCGGCCGAAAGAGTGCATCCGCATCGTGAGCGTGAGAGGTGTCGGTCCGTGAAGCTCCGGGATGGTGATCGTGGCGCGGGCTGGGTCTTCTTCGGCGCCCATCCACACCGCGGACGTTCCGGGGATCGGCAAGACGAAATCGCGCACGCCGTGCTTTTCGGGAATCTTACCTGTCGCGATCGAAGTCCACACGATCGGCGACCAGAAGCCGCGGCGCAAGTTCTGGGTCATGATCGGCTGCGACGCCCAGGACTGGAGGGGGCCGGAGATGCCGGTACGGATCAGCCGGTCGAAAGTCGGCAGCCGTCCCTCGGCGCGCAGGTCGTCCACTATGTCGAGGCTCGCTCCGTCGAGGCCGATGAAAAGAACGAAAGGCTCGGGCTCCTTCGGGGCACAGGAGAGCAGGCCGAGCACGGCCCCAGACACCACGCCTAGCGCGAATGTCCGGCGAAACAGCATGCGCTATCCTACGTGATAGACTCTCCAACGAGGCAAGGCATGGGAAAAACTTACAAACGATTGACCTATCCAATGGTTCGCGAGAACGGGTCTCTCCGTCGCGCGAGCTGGGAAGAGGCGCTCGAGCGCGCCGCCGCGGGCTTCAAAGACCGCCGCGGAACGTCCTTCGGGCTTTTCAGCTGCTCCAAGTCGACCAACGAGATGAACTTCACGGCCGAGAAGTTCGCGCGCGTCGTCATGGGCAGTAACAATATCGATAGCTGCAACCGTACGTGACACGCTCCCAGCGTCGCCGGTCTGGCGAAAGTTTTCGGAGCGGGCGGGGGTACGAGCTCGTACCGTGAGCTCGAAGAAACGGATGTCATCATCCTGTGGGGCTCGAACGCCCGCGACGCGCACCCTATCTTCTTCCACCATGTCTTGAAGGGTATTCATAACGGCGCGAAGCTGTACACGGTCGATCCACGGCGGACGAGCTCGGCGCAGTGGGCCGATCTCTGGTTGGGTCTCGATGTCGGCACCGATATCGCCCTCGCGAACGCGGTCGCCCGCGAGATCATCAAATCCGGTCTCACCCATCGAGCCTTTATCGAGAACGCGACGACCGATTTCGAAGCCTACGAGGCTTCGGTCGAGTCTTATACGCTCGAATATGCCGAAGACATCACGTCCCTTCCCAGGGAAAGCATCCGCGAGTTCGCGCATAGCTACGCGAAAGCGGACCGCGCGCAGCTCTGCTGGACGCTCGGCATCACCGAGCATTACACCGCCACCGACAACGTGTGCGCACTCATCAACCTCGCGCTTCTCACGGGCCATGTGGGCCGCTGGGGCTCCGGGGTCGTGCCCATCCGCGGCCAGAACAACGTACAAGGCGGAGGGGACATGGGCTCGCTTCCGAACAAGTTTCCCGGCTTCCAAGATGTCGAGAACCCGGAGTCGCGGGCGAAGTTCGAAAAAGTGTGGGGCACTAGTCTCCCCGACAAGAGCGGGCTGCACCTATCGCTCATGTTCGAGGCCATGGCGCGCGGAGAGCTCACGTCGCTCTACGTGATTGGCGAGAACCCAGCGCAGTCGGAAGCGGACGTGTCTCATGCGATAAAAGTTCTTGAAGGCCTCGAGCACTTCGTCGTGCAGGACCTCTTTCTCACCAAGACGGCCGAGCTCGCCGATGTGGTGTTCCCGGCGGCCGCGTCTTGGGCGGAGTCCGAGGGCACGGTGACGAGCAGCGAGCGGCGCGTCCAACGGGTGCGCAAGGCGCTCGACCCGCCGGGCGAGGCGAAAGACGATATCGAGATCATCTGCCGGCTCGCACAAGCGATGGGCCATGATTGGTCCGTGCCGACGGCCGAAGAGGCATGGGACGAGCTTCGAAGCCTCTCTCCCCTGCACGCGGGCATGAGCTATGCCCGCCTCGAAGAGCTGGGTGGGCTGCAATGGCCGTGCCCGGACGAGAACCATCCCGGAAGCCCGTTCCTGCATGGCCGACTTTGGGAACGCCCCGCCGGTGGACGTCTGGCGCCTTTCTCGGTCGTCGAGCACGTCCCGCCGGTCGACAAGCTTTCCGACGAGTTCCCGCTCCGTCTCACCACGGGCCGGCGGCTCGACTCTTACAATACAGGTGTCCAGACCGGAAGCTTCAACTCCCCGATCCGTAATCGCGAGACGCTCGATCTCGCGCCCGTGGACGCGGAGCGTTACGGCGTCCACGAAGGTCAGAACGTCAAGATCACCTCTCGTCGCGGCTCGATCGAAGCACCGGTGCGCTTCGACACGAACTTGAGGCCGGGACTTGCATTCCTCACTCTTCATTTTCCCGACGAAGTCGACGTCAACCAGCTCACCATCGAGGCGTGGGATCCCAAATCGGGCACTTCGGAGTTCAAAGCCACCGCGATTCGCGTCGACGCTACATAGTGCACTAGGGGAACCCTTCATGGACCTTCACTTCCTGGACGCCACTCCTACGGACGAGGAGCGTGCGGCACTCGACAACTTGCTCGGTCCACCCACCGAGCCCGACGAGCCCGGTGAGGCGCTCGAAGAGCACGTCATACGCGGCGGATGGCAAGCCGCCGCGTCGCGCCGGCATCTTCTGCTCCCGGCCTTGCATGCTGTACAAGGCGACATCGGCTGGATTAGCCAAGGTGCTTTGAACTACATCTGCCGGCGCCTCACGGTTCCGCCGGCGGAAGCTTACGGTGTGGCGACATTCTACTCGCTCCTCGCAACTGAGAAGCGTCCCCCGCGCGTGGCGCATGTCTGCGACGACATCGCTTGCAAGCTCGTGGGTGCGGACGAGCTCTGCGCGACGCTCGAGAAGACCCTCGATGCCGACTCGTGGCGCCGCAGCCCGTGTTTAGGCCAATGCGAGCGCGGCCCCGCGGTGATGTTTCAGCTCGCGGGCGACGAAGATTGGGTTCTCACCGCGGCCACGGCGGACGGCGTGCGGCAAGGTCTCGAAGGCGGCAGCGAGCGCCCGACGCCGGCACCGTCAACGCCTCAGACCGCCGAGCCCCGTGAAGAGGGGTTACGGATTCTTCGCCGCGTCGGCGTCGCTGACCCCACGAGTCTCGACGAGTATCGGGAGCACGGCGGCTACGTAGCGCTCAGGCGCGCGATAAGCCTCGGCTCCGACGGCATCATCCGGGAGATCAAAGATTCGGGCCTTCGGGGGCGAGGTGGCGCCGCCTTCCCGATGGGCATCAAGTGGGACGCGGTTGCAAAAGCGCCCGTGCGCCCGCACTACGT
Organism: Acidobacteriota bacterium; assembly: GCA_004356105.1. Taxonomy (GTDB): domain Bacteria; phylum Acidobacteriota; class Vicinamibacteria; order Marinacidobacterales; family SMYC01; genus SMYC01. The sequence goes on from SMYC01000292.1 coordinate 10,321, forward strand.
CGTCTGCAATGCGGACGAGTCGGAGCCCGGGACGTTCAAAGACCGCGTGTTAATGGAAGAGGACCCGTTTGCGATCGTCGAAGCGATGACGATCGCTTGCTTCGCGAGCGGCTCCGAGCGAGGCTATATCTATATACGCGGCGAATATCATCACGCAACGCATCGCCTACAAAACGCGATCGATATCGCGACACGACGCGGTTTTCTCGGCGAGGACGTGATGGGCGAAGGGTTTCGGGTCGACCTCGAAATCCGGCGTGGGGCCGGCGCCTATATTTGCGGTGAGGAGACAGCGCTCTTCAACTCGATTGAAGGTTTTCGCGGCGAGCCGCGTAACAAGCCACCCTTCCCGACACAAGTGGGGCTCTTTGGAAAGCCGACGGTCGTCAACAACGTAGAGACGCTCGTAAACGTGCTCGACATCGTGAGCGATGGCGGTCCGAGCTTCGCGTCGATCGGCTCGAAAGATTCGACAGGCCCGAAGCTCTTCTGTGTCTCCGGCGACGTCGCGACGCCGGGGCTCTATGAAGTGCCTTTCGGGACGACGCTTAGGGAGCTTCTCGAGAAAGCGGGCAGTACGAAGAGCATTCAGTCCATTCTTCTCGGTGGCGCGGCCGGTACTTTCATCGGCGCCGACGAGATCGACGTGCCGCTGACTTTCGAAGGCACGCGCGCGATCGGCGCATCCCTCGGCTCGGGTGTTGTCATGGTGTTCGGTGAGAAAGCGAACCTCACCGACATCCTTTTGCGGATCGCGGAGTTTTTCCGCGACGAATCGTGTGGGCAGTGCGTTCCCTGCCGTGTCGGCACGGTCCGCGTCGAGGAGGCGCTCCACCGCATCGTGGAAAACGACGGCCGCCAGAACGGCGAAGTCGAGCTCATTGACGAGCTCGCGCAGGTCATGAGCGACGCTTCGATTTGCGGCCTGGGCCACACTGCGGCGAGCGCGGTGCAATCGGCTCTTTCCAGGAATCTTTTAGCACCTAAGGATGACGCATGAGTGAACGGCTCGTAGAAATCGAAATCGACGGTGACACCGTCTCCGTAACCGAAGGGGCGACGCTTCTCGACGCGTGCCGCCAAAAAGGCGTCGAGACCCCGACGCTCTGCTATCTCGAGAATTTGACGCCGATCAATGCGTGCCGCGTTTGCGTGGTCGAGCTCGAAGGCTCGCGAATCCTCGTTCCGGCCTGTTCGCGCCAGGCCGAGCCGGGCATGAAGGTGAAGACGGACAGCGAGCGCGTCCGCCACAGCCGGAAGCTCGTTCTCGAGCTTCTCGCGTCCTCCGTCGACATGTCACTCGCCACCGACGAGGTCCAAGGCTTCATGGAGCGCTACGACGCGAAGCCCGAGCGCTTCGGCACACCCGCCCCGCCGACGGAGGCGGGCGATCGCGACTCCCGGCACACGGGACACCATCACGCGCCCACGGGCGAGCTCGCCGAAACGGTCGCGCAGCCGATAAAGATCCACGACGAAATGTATGTGCGCGACTACAGCCGCTGCATCCTCTGCTACAAATGTGTGGAGGCATGCGGCACCGACGCCCAGAACACGTTTGCCATCGCCGTGGCGGGACGCGGCTTCGATGCGCGCATCTCGACGGAGTTCGATACCCTGCTCGACAACTCCGCCTGTGTGTATTGCGGTAACTGCATCCCCGTCTGTCCGACGGGCGCTCTGATGTTCAAAGTGGAGCACGACCACCGCGAAGCGGGCACCTGGGACGAGGCGAAGCAAGCCGTCACCCGCACCGTGTGCTCGTATTGCGGGGTCGGTTGCAACCTCGAGCTCCACGTACAGGACAACGAGATCGTTCGCGTCACCTCACCACAAGACCACGACGTGACGAACGGGCACTTGTGCATCAAGGGGCGGTTCGGGTGGCAGTTCGTGCAAAACCGCGATTAGGAGTTGGCTTCCTCTATCGGGGCTCTGGGCTCTTAGCCGTCAGAAACGAGAATTTTGGGCACGTTTCGGGGTAGGAAAATCTCACCGCGGAGGCGCAGAGTACGCGGAGAAGAAAAGCTATCCTTAGCCTCAGATTCAACGAAATCCCGGATTTTCCTCTGCGTCCTCTGCGGTTCAAAACGCTTTCAGGTTTACCTGGCTAAAGCTAAAAATTGGTCGGCGATTTCTTCGGTGTCGAATGGGGGGGCGTTCGACATGTTGCTGATTATTGCGATGACCAAGCCTTGTTCTGGGTAGATCGATAGGTGGGTTGTGCCGCCTACGGAGCCACCTCCGTGGCCTATGACTCGGCGGCCCTTCTTGTCTCGTCCCACGCGCCAGCCGATGCCGTAGCCGGTCTCCTTTCCGTCGCGGGTTTTTTGGGAAGTCCAGAGAAGTTTCACGGTTTCCGGTTTCAAGAAGCCGGGGTTCAAATGAGCCATGCCAAAGCGGACGAGATCCTCGGCGGTGGAGACGAAGCCTCCTCCTGCCCATTTGTAGCTGTTGTCGACGTAGGGCGCGTTCTCGAACTGCCCCTTGTTGTTGCGGATGTACGGCCGGGCGCGGTCCATCACGATCAAGCGGTTTTGGTCGGCTTCGGTGCTTCGCATCTCCAGAGGGTAGAAGACGCGTTCGTCCATCAACTCCAGGAAATCTCCATCGACAGCGCCCTCGATGACGGCGCTTATCAAGTTCCAGCCATAGGTCGAGTACGAGTAGTCGGTCTCCGGCTCGAAAAGGAGAGGATCGTCGTCGAAGATCTCGAGGCCCACGAGGATGGATGCGTAACGCCGGGAGCTCAAGAACTCATCTCCGTTGTAGTGCCGGATTCCGGCGAGATGCCCCGCGAGCTGACGCGTCGTGATCGGATGCCTCTTCTCGGGGAAGCCCGGCACGTAAAGCTGGATGTGAGCGTCGAGGTCGATCTTCCCTTCTTCATAGAGGAGCGCTAGAAGAGCGGTCGTCATCGGCTTGGCTACGCTTCCTACGCGAAACCGCGACGCGGGCCGCGCGCTGACCCGGCCTTCTATGTCGGCCCAACCGAACCCCTGCGACCAGACGATATGACCGTTCATGCCGACGGCGACGGAAAGCCCCGGATATTCATCCAGCCGCGCGTCGATCACTTGCCGCGCCTGGTCGATGGCGGCCCCGTAACTGCGGTCCAGGGCTTCGGCGTAGCGGGTTCCTTCGGGCGCCGCGGTTTGGCTCGGGCCGGCGAGAAGCGCAAAGAGCGAGAGTGTCAAAATGGCTGACGTCATTGGTTCCTCCAGGTGAGCATTTTACGCTATTGTTTCGTGGTATTCTCTGGCCGCTTTGCCAGCCAAATCGAGGGTAAAACGACAAATGTTCAAGACTTTGCTTCTCGGCGCCGTGCTCACCACGGCCGCTAACGCTCAAGAGCAGGAAGATCAGGAACAGAAGGAACAGACGGAGCAGGCGGAACAGAAGGAACAGACGGCTGAATCCCAAACGGAAGAGCCTCTTACATATCAGGAGAGCGTGGTCGTCACGGCGACGGGGTTCGCGGAAAAGCTCATCGACTCGCCAGTGCTAGTGACGTCGATAGCAGCCGAAGAGCTCGCGCGCTCTCCGGCCTTGGTTATCGACGATACTCTTCGCCGGGTGCCCGGGTTCAGCTTGTTCCGCCGATCGTCGAGTCTTTTCTCTCATCCGACGACGCAAGGCGTGTCCCTCCGAGGCATAGGACCGAGCGGGGCGAGCCGAACCCTCGTGCTTTGGAACGGGCTCCCGCTCAACGATCCCTTCGGCAATTGGGTCTATTGGAACCGCCTCCCCATGTCATCCATTGAGCAGGTCGAGGTGGCGCGAGGGGCGACGAGCCAGCTTTACGGAAGCTCAGCTCTCGCGGGCACCATCCAACTCGTTCCCCGCCCCGTACAGGACCGTACATTCGATGCCCGCCTCCAGTACGGCAACCGCGGCACTTACGACGCTGATATCTTTGCTTCCGATCAGGTCGGCGACCTGTCCTGGATCGCTTCCGGCCGCGTGTTCGACACCGATGGCTACATCCCCGTGCGCGAGCGAGATCGCGGCACCGTCGATGTTCCCGCCAAAACACAGTTTCAGACATTCCTCGGTCGGCTCGAGTACCGAGACTTCCACGTCGGAGTGAACCTCTACGACGAGGAGCGCAGCAACGGCACCCCTTCCCAAGTGAACAACTCGCACATCTATCTCGTCGATACGGGCTACGACGCCGACAGGTGGAGCTTCAATTTCTACGGGCAGAAACAGCAGCTCGCCAGCTCGTTCTCCAGAATCCTGCCGGGCCGCAACAGGGAGATCCCGTTCGGAGAGTCCATCTTCCCTTCCGTTGGTCTCGGAAGCTCCTTCTCGATGCGGACCGATCGCGGCATTCAGTGGGGCATCGATTGGCGCTACGTCAGCTGGGATCCGGACGAGGAAGTGGACAACGACGAGCGGACCCAGAACTTCTTTGGCGCCTTTCTACAATACACCTTCGCCTTCAAGGAGGAGTTCGAGCTTCTGGTCGGAGGCCGTTTCGACCTGTGGCAGAATGCAGCCACAAAGGGGACGTTCAATCCGCGGCTCGGGCTCACTTATAGCGGCCTCGACAATGCTACCGTTCGCGCTTCGATCTATCGCGGTTTCCGCGCCCCGTCGCTGAACGAGCTCTACCGGCCTTTCCGCGTGGGAAACATCCTCACGGCCCCGAACAACAGCCTCAACGAAGAATATCTCTGGGGTGTGGAAGGCGGCGTCGATCTATACCCGAGCCGTGACGTTTTGGTGCGGCTGAACGCTTTCTACAACTTGTTCCAGGACCCCATCGCGAACGTGACGCTGTGCACCGAGCCTTCGGCTCTCCCCCTTTGCGTCGACCTGTCACCGGGCGCCATCCAACGTCAGCGCCAAAACCTTGGGAGCGCCACGATTGTCGGTTTCGAGGCCGCGGTCTCTTACCCCCTCCCCAAGGATTGGAGCCTTCGCGCGAGCTACCTCTTCTCGAATGCCAAGAATAACGATACCGATCGCCGCTTGCCCCAAGCCGCGAAGAACCAGGGCAATTTCGGTCTCGGCTATGAAGGTCCTTTTCCGTTTGCTATTCCTTTCTTCGGCCGTTATGAAGGTCCTCTTCAGTTCACCATGGATGTTCGTATGGTAGGCGATTCCTTCGAGGACGACCTGAACCAGATCGTGCTGGCGGCATTCGCCGTTCTGGACTTATCCGTGCGCCTACCAGTTACCCCCAGGCTGAAGATCTACTTGGCGATTGAGAACGTGTTCGACGAGGAATATGCGGTTCGGGCCGACCCACTCGAGATCCTCGGAACGCCTCGAATGGTTCACGGCGGCATAGAGCTCCGATTGCTGAATTAATCTTTTTTTTCGTAGAATTCAGCGTCTCGGTCCGTCCTTTCTTTCGAGGGAGGGGGCTGTGATGAACACCTTGGAACCGCGGCAAGATATCAAAGACCCGAGGGGTCGTGCGGCTGAATCGGAGCTCATTGCGCTCGCCTACGACGCCGCGTGCGAGTCCGTTGCTTGGACCACGTTCTTCGCGGATCTTCGGTCAAGCCTTCGAGGCGAAGGATGGACCCTCGTCATCCGTGGTCACGGGCCTGCTCGATACGTCAGTTTGGACAGCCCGAGCACAGGGTTTGCGACCGTCAACCCCGGAAATGTTTTCAAGAACGGCGCTTTATCACAGCAAAGCTTCATCCTTGCTTATGTCGGCAAGGAGTTCGTGGACGAGTGGTCTCAGCTCAGGCTCGCGGTCGCTCGAGAATCGAGCGGCGCCCAGGGCTGGCCCGCGGCCGGAATCTCGGTTTTCAAAGGTGGAGACGAAGCGCCTCTAGACCACGCCCGTTTCCTCTTGCGCGTCCTCATGCCCCATCTAAAACGCGCGCTCGCTATGTTTTTCCGCACGCAGAAGCTCACAGATGAGCGGGACGCCTTGAAAACCTGCCTCGACGAGCTCTCCGATGCGGTCTTCATCGTCGACGCGAGTGCACAGATTCTGGACCGGAATCGTGCCGGCACGCACTATTTGAACGGCGATTACGGGATCGTAGAAGATACGGGAAGGTTCCGCTTGACCGTTGACGAACACGACGTCGCGTTTCGACGCGACCTAAAACAGGCGACCAGCGGCAGCAGAGGCCTTCGCGGCAAGGAGCTCGACTCCGGCTGCACGCTCTGGGTCCACGGGGTCGGCTCGTCTCAGGCTTTGATTTTCATCACGAAGGGTCGGACTCCGAGAACCATAGCCCCGCAGCTTCTCCGGGACGCTCTCGGGATCACACCAGCCCAAGCTCGGGTCGTGTCTTTCTTCATGTCCGGACTCACCCTCGACACCATTGCCCACCGGCTGGATCTCAGCCTTCACACGGTCCGTTTACACCTCAAGCAAGTCCAAGCCAAGACCGGAGCCCGTCGTCAAGCATCCCTTGCTCTCGAGATTCTCGGCTGTATCCCGCGCGTTGGCGATCCGAGCTGAGCCTGATATTACCCAAATAGGCTATAGTTGTTCGTTTTCAGTTCGGCAAGCGCGTGAAGAGGGCTGGATTTGCACCGGCAAACGTAAACCCCTGTAAGTGGTTGTTATACAAAGGCCACCGGGCGGTTCGTCGACAAGGGCAGGAAAGCCTATTAGTCCATTTGGGTTGTAAAGTAACATGCGTCACGTTTCATGAGAACGTTGCCGACCGCCAACCTCTTCGTGCTCGTGATCTACGTCGCCAGCATCGTTCTCTCGGCGCTTATTTCGCTCCTCCCGAGGGCTTCACGAGGGCGCGCGGGCACCTCTCCTCCTTGCTGGTGGGCCTGTCCCTGTTCGGCACCTATTTGAGCAGCAACACGTTCCCGGTAGCGCCGACTCCACGAATTGGAACGCTCACCATCTTTCTCGTGGGCGTTGTCGGTGCGAGGCTGCGACATGACGGGTGAGGTGACGCTGCCGGAACGCTACCCTCTCGGGATCTTCCCGACGCCACTCGTCGAAGCCCGCCGTCTGTCGAAGAAGCTGTCTGGGCCACGCATTTTCATCAAACGCGACGACCTCACGGGGTTCGGATTCGGGGGGAACAAGATCCGCGGCCTCGAGCTCTTTATGGCTGAGGCGCTCGCGGAGGACGCTGACGTGATCGTCACGGGCGCGGGCCCGCAATCGAATCACGTGCGCGCGAGCGCCGCCGCCGCTAGGGCTGCCGGGCTCGACATTGTCGCGGTGTTGCACGACGACCCCCCCGCCGAATATCGGGGCAACCTGCTCCTCGACGAGCTTCTCGACGTGGAACTGCGATTCACCGGAGATCCCGATCGCGCGGTCGTAGACATACGCATCGAAGAGGTTGCGGACGAGCTTCGCCGCGCCGGTCGAAGGCCCTATGTCATTCCGAGGGGTGGTACGAGCGGGCTCGGGGCCGTCGGCTACATCGAGTGCGTGCGCGAGTTGCGTGAGCAGCTTTTATCTCGTGAGCTCTCTCCCACCTGGCTGGTCGTGGCGACGGGCGCCTGCGGGACGCATGCCGGGCTCGTGGCCGGAGCCGAAATCTATCGCGAGTCTTATCGTATCCTCGGGATTACGGTCAGCCGACCCGTCGAAGAATGCCGGCGGCGCATTCAGCGTTTTGCCGTTCTCGCCGCTCAGAATGTCGGCCATTCCATCGACGTCGCGGAGGATGCGATTTTGGTGCGGGACGGTTTCATCGGGCCCGGATACGGTATCGCGACAAAAGAAGGTCACGAAGCGATCCGGCTCCTCGCGCAGACCGAGGGCTTGTTTCTCGATCCGACTTATACGGGAAAGACGATGGCGGGGCTCATCGCCGAGATCGCTTCCGAGCGTCTAGGCGCCCAGGACACGATCGTCTACCTTCACACCGGTGGGGAGCCGGCATTGTTCGCCTAGGGGCTCTAGTTCGGCCAGGCAGCCAAACGCGCGGGCCTCAACGAACGGACGCTTTACACAATGATGAAACGCCACGGTCTCCGGAAAGAGGGAAAGAGGACTTTCGGTAGGCGCGCCCGGTCGGTTCGCGATAAACTCCCGTCATAACAGCGATGGGTTTCCTCATTCTCGGTTTTTTCAAACGGGGCTCGCGTGAGCCGAGTCTCCATGAGGCTTCCCATGCGGGGGACCTCGCCGCCGTGTCGAAGCGGTTGAGCGAGGGCGTAAATATCGACGAGCGCGGCCGCGCCCAAGCAACGCCTCTGATGCTCGCCGCGCAAGAGGGCCACGTCGACATTGTGCGAAAGCTCGTCGAGGCTGGGGCCGATCCTAACGCCCGTAACCCGCTCGGCGTGACCCCGATGGGCTCCGCTGCATTCGGCGGCCAGACGAACGTTCTGCGCTGCCTTCTCGAAAACGGCGGCGACGTCGACGCAAAGGACCGCAAATCGACGACTCTTCTCATGATCGCCGGCCAGCACGGACGGGGTGAAGCGGTGCGGGTACTCGTTCTGGCGGGCGCGAACGTGGCAGCGCTCAACGATGACGGCCGAACGGCTCTGACACTGGCTCTCCGCGAACGGCAAGACGTGATCGTGAACCTCTTGCTGGAGCTCGGGGTCGAGGTCGACCTACGCGACGCCGACGGAGCAACGGCGTTGATGCTCGCTTCAGAGGCTGGCAATGTCGAGCTTCTGCAACGGCTCATCACCGTTTCTGGGGCCGATGTAAACGCTACGCGGGAGGACGGTACGACCGCACTGATGATGGCGACAGCGACCTCGGTGGGAAACCTCGCCGTCGTCGACCTCTTACTCGAAGCGGGAGCCGATCCGCTCGCCAAAGACCGACATGGGCTCAGCCCGTTCCTGCGGAGCGCGATGTACGGGCAGCTCGAGCTCGTAGAGACGATGCTGAGCCATGGCGCCGAGCCCGACCAGGCCGACCACCTCGGACGCAACGGGCTGATCTTGTCGGCTATGGGAGGGCATGTCGAGCTGGCGCACTTGCTCCTCGAGCGTGGCGCAGGTGTCGATGCACAAGCTGAGAATGGAATCACAGCGCTCATCGCGGCCGCCCATAGCGGTTACGAAGAGCTGGTCGAGCTCCTTTTGACCCGCGGTGCCGCGGTCGACGTCAAGACACAGCAAGGGGAGACGGCGCTCCTCAAGGCCGCGGAAGAAGGCCGCACGGCTCTCGTCGAGCGGCTTGCCGAAGCGGGCGCCGACGTCCACGTTACCGATGCGCGCGGGCGGACGCCACTGACGATCGCAGCGGAAAATGCCTATTCCGATCTCATCGAAACACTCGTGCGGCGAAAGGCGACACTAGAACCCGCCGAAGCCAAACGACTCACGACCCTCGCCGAGCAGCAAGGACTCTCGGATATAGTGGATTTACTCCGAGGCATAGACTCGGCACACAAAAGGAGCTGAAAGCGCAATGTCCCATATTCTGAAGGGAGCGATCCTGAGCCTGGCCCTTCTGGTCCTCGTAGGGGCCTCTCCTCTCCAATCTGCGAAAGAATCAAATCTCAAAGGCTTTCTCGAGGACGAGGTCGACACGCAGCGGGAATGGGAAGAAAAATTTCGTGCGATTCCAGACCCCGCCAAACTTCGCGAGTACATGCGCATCATCACTGAAGAGCCGCACATCGCGGGCTTACCGGGCAGCAAGAAAGTCGCCGAGTATATCCTCACGCAGTTCAAGTCATGGGGCCTCAACGCTTGGATCGAGGAAACGCAAGCGCTGATGCCGCTCCCGACCGAACGTCACGTCGAGCTTCTCGAGCCGGAAAACTACGTGCTGCTGCTTCGTGAGCCCGCTGTTTTGAACGACAAAGACTCAGCCGATGACGGATCGCTACCGACCTACAACGCTTACGCGGCCGATGGAGACGTCACCGGTCAGCTCATCTACGTGAATTACGGGATCCCGGAGGACTACGAAACGCTGGAGTCCAAAGGCCTCAGCGTGGAAGGCAAAATCGTCATCGCCCGCTACGGCCAAAGCTGGCGCGGCATCAAAGCCAAGCTTGCGCAAACCCATGGCGCCATCGCCTGTCTCATCTATTCCGATCCTCGCGATGACGGCTACTACCAAGGGCTAACCTATCCGGACGGGCCTTATCGCCCCGAGCACGGCGTGCAACGCGGCAGCATCATGGATATGCCCGTTCATCCCGGCGATCCGCTGAGCCCGGGCTTCGGCGCCATGACGGATCAGGCCCGACTCGAGATCAGTGAAGCGAAGACGCTCGTCAAGATTCCGGTGCTTCCCATTTCCTATGGGGACGCCCTCCCTCTGTTGAGGAACCTGCGCGGCGAAGTCGCGCCCGAAGACTGGCGGGGCGCGCTGCCCATCACCTACCACATCGGTCCGGGGCCCGCGAAAGTGCGCGTGAAGCTCGCGATCGAGTGGAAGAGCCGCCCGCTCTACAACGTTATCGCCCGCATCGACGGCAGCGTTTACCCGGACCAGTGGATCATCCATGGGAACCATCACGACGGCTGGAACAACGGCGCCTCGGACCCGACGAGCGGCAACGTGGCGTTGATGGAGACGGCGCGTGCATTCGCCGAGCTGATGAAACAAGGATGGAAGCCGAAGCGCACGATTATCCTTGCATCTTGGGACGGCGAAGAGTGGGGGCTGCTCGGATCGACGGAGTGGGCAGAGACGCACAAAGAAGAGCTCACCGAAAAAGGGGTCGTTTACATCAATAGCGATAGCAACGGCAAAGGCTGGCTCAGGATGTCGGGAAGCCATACGCTCCAAGAGCTCGTCAACGATGTCATCCGCGACATCCCTGACCCCGAACGTGGGGTCAGTGTTTGGGAGGCAGCACGACGAAGACGGATCGAGACCGCCGATAGCGATGAAGACCGCGAGGAAATCGAGCAGAGCGACGATCTTCGGATCAGCGCGCTCGGCTCTGGCTCCGACTACACGGTATTTCTCGACCACCTGACGATGGCGTCGTTGAACCTCGGCTTCGGCGGTGACAGCCCGGGCGGCATCTATCATTCGAACTACGACTCCTTCGATTGGTATACACGCTTCTCTGACGGGTCTTTCGTTTTTGGCCGCGCCTTGTCGCAAACCATCGGCACCACGATCATGCGGCTGGCGAACGCCACCGTACTTCCCTTCAACTTCACCGACCTCTCCGACACGATGAGCCGCTACGTCGAGGAAATTCAGGAAGAGCACAAAAAGCGGGAGAACGCGCCCGAGATCGACCTCGCTCCGGTGGAAGCCGCGCTCGCGAAACTGAGCGAAGCCGGCGAAGCGTACGAGCGCGCGCTCGAGAAGCTCTCCACGATGAGCTCGAGCGTCGTGCAGTCGCAACCCGAACTCGAGCGGCTGAACCAGCTTCTCTATACGTCGGAGCGACGGCTCGGCCATGACGAGGGCCTTCCCGGGCGGGAATGGTTCCGCCACCAAGTTTACGCACCGGGCTTTTACACGGGCTACGGCGTCAAGACCATTCCAGGTATACGCGAAGGACTGGAAGAAGAGTCATGGGAAGAGGCGAAATATTACGTCACCGTCGTCTCCGAGGCTCTCTCCGACCTGGTCGCGCAAGTCGAAGAAGCGCGCGCGCTCGTCGATGGCCTAGCGTCCAACTAGCGGTTATTCTTGGTCGGACCCTTGGCGCTGCCAGGATTTGGTGATTAGAAACGCACCAAACGCCATGAGAAAAACTGGGAACAAAGGCACAAAAAGCTCGATCACGCTTCCGACCGCGTTGCTGGGAAGTAACTGCAAGATTCTCGACGCCCAAAGTGAACCGAACGACCCTAGCGCACCAATGGCCACGACAGCTATGCCCGCAATCTGCATGGGCCGGTATATGCGGACATGCGATCTTGTCCCCTGTTTCACGGGTCGAAAGCCTTGCATCGCGTGATGATCTCTGACGTGGAGATTCCGGGCGTGTAGGCGACTGTGCGGAAAATACCCATTTTGATGGGCGTTCCGTAGAAGCGTTCGTACTGCTCCTCGGTGAAGTCATCGCCGTGCACGACCAGATCGATGTCACGCTGTTCGATCCACTCGCGGGTTATTGTCAGCGGTGCGTCCGGAACCACTTCGTCCACGTAACGGCAACCGGCGACCGAGGCGACGCGCTCATCCATGGAAAGGATCGGCTCCCGCTTGTAGTTTCGCACG
>SMYC01000293.1 GCA_004356105.1 Acidobacteriota bacterium
AGGCGACGTCCGTTCACGGTCACGTCGCCGTGAAAAACGCCAAGGGTGGGGCCGGGCAAAAGAAGGCTCACGAGAACGACTTCCTCGCTCGCATCCGCGCTTCGCAGGGCGGTGGGGAGATGAACGCCCATGGTCACCTCGTCCCGAGCCCCATCGCCATCGTCGACCGTCACCGTGACGGTGACGATCTCGCCCGAACATTGCGGGAAGCTTCGGTTGAACGTTTGTCCCGAGCCGGTCGTTTTGCCGCCGAGAGCCGCGCTTGCGTCGAGGACCCAGTCGAAGTGTTGGATCGGTCCCGCGGAACAGCCCGCATCCAGCTTCATGTTGCACGAATTTCCAGGGAACGATGCGTTGAAGCAAGCTGTGACAGGGGTGCTTGGTGGCTCTGGTGGCGGTGGCGGCGGTTCCGGTGACGGCTCGGGCGTTTCAGCCGGCTCTGGCGAAGGCGCCGGCGACGGTGTCGGCCCGGGCGTGGGCGTTGGCGCCGGCGTGGGAGTTGGCGTGGGCGAAGGGCTCGTGGGTGGCGTTGTTCCCGAGTCCGGCGTGCTCGGAGACGCAGGTGCCTCGGGTTTCGGGTCTTCGGGAAGAATGGTCGCTGCGACCACCGCGCCACCTGCTGATGCCGCGACGGCTCCGACGACGACGGCGCTGCTGATTCCCGAGCCACCGCCGATCGCGGAGCTCACTCCAGCGGCACTGATCGTGCCGACGATGCCGAATGTGTTGAAGCCGGGAGGCAACGCCGGGAGTCCTGCTTCGGAGGCTCCCACCACTATTTCCGGATCGATGTTCGGTTGTGGATCTAGACAGCTCTGGCTTACTTCGACGATGTGCTCCGTGCCGATCATGTTGTTGAACGACAAGTCGACGGCTTCGATGTAGTAGTAAATGCGCGCGGTCTCGGCGCTCGGTTTGGGTAGTGCCGTGTGGAAGCCGGTTTTCAACGGCGTCATTTCGATGTAATAGAACTTTGGATATTTGTCGGAGCGAAAGTAGACCTTGGCTGTCCGAATGTCGCGTGAAGGCATAATCGAGGCTTCGATGATTGGGTTTCGCCCCGGGGCGGTACAAAGGAGTGGGGAATGCGAGATGCTCGGCCTCAGGCCCGCTCGAGAACCCACTTGAGAAGAAGACGAGCTTAGGGCGAGAGATAGCACTAGCACAAAACCAACCATCGTCTTCATCCCTCCTGTGGGCACCTCGAGGAATGTGATCGACGCCCGCTCCTCTAATAGCTACGCAAACGTTGTGCCACAGCGATGGGGGGCGTAAATGCTTGTCGGTTGGGCGGAACCCGTCGCATCCGCGCGATTCGGTGTGGCCTTTTCGACCCGCCTCGTCGTTTGACGCGTTCAAGATTGAAAGACGGGAACTGTGTGGTTTTGGCCCCGACGAGCGGCAAGTCTAACTGCCTGCTCGGGCAGCCTGAAGACTCGGCACCGGCACATATCTTGCACTTACATTGACACTATGGGGGATAGTCCTGCCTTCCACCCGGCCGTGCCGCACACGCTCGGCAAGTACGAAGTGCGCCGCCTGCTCGGCAAGGGCAGCATGGGGATGGTGTTCCTTGGCTACGACCCAGGGCTCGAGCGTCATGTAGCCATCAAAGTCATGGGCAGCGCGTCGGTCTCGGATGCGCGGATGCGAGAGCGGTTCGAGCGCGAGGCGAAAGCCGTGGCGCGTCTCAAGCACCCCAACATCGTTACCGTGCACGATCTCGGTTACGCCCAAGATGGACTACCGTTCATCGCGATGGAGTTTCTGGAAGGGAGCGATCTCGACGAGCTCATCGAGGCGGGGCCAGAAGCGCTGTCGAGAAGGCTCGATATCATGGTTCAAGTCTGCCGCGGCATCGATCACGCCCACCAGAACGGGGTCATCCACCGCGACATCAAGCCCGCCAACATCTTCGTCACCACTACCGGCACGGCGAAGGTCATGGATTTCGGCGTGGCGCGATGGACGCCGTACTCGCAGACGCAATCGGGCCTCGTCGTAGGCACGGCCGGCTATATAGCGCCCGAGCAACTGCGCGGTGAGCGTGCGGACGCGCGCGCGGACGTCTTCAGTCTCGGCGTCGTGCTGTTCGAGCTGTTGACGGGACGCCACCTTTTCGAGGGAGACTCCCTCGAGGCGATCTTCTTCGTGACGTTGACGAAGAAGACACCCGTCTTGACCGCCCGAGACGGGATCGTGCCTCCGGGACTTCAAGAAATTCTCTCGCGATCCGTTGCCAAGAATCCCGAGAAGCGCTACCAGACGACCGCGGAGCTCGCCGAGGCCATCCAAGCTTTCTCGGCGGAGCACGCGCTCACGCTCCCCGCCCACGTCGTCTTCGACACACGTGAAGCAGATGATGGCCCGAGACCAACGAGTCCACGCGCCACGCTGAGACTTTCCCAGACAACCGAGCTGCCGCTCGTAAGCTCTCCGCCAACGGAGCGGCCGAGGCGTCGACCCCGCCCCTCGGCGCCCGTCGTCTCGCGCCGCCGGTGGGTGCCCATCGCGGCGCTCGCGACTTTGGCCGGCGTGCTCGCCACTTTCGCCTTGTTGTACCGGCCCGCTACGGAAGGTCCACGCACCCACGCCTCCGCTCCCCTCCGCGTGAGCGAGCCTGCCCCGATGACGCCACATGACGCCGCGCCGATCGAGTCGGAGCCGCTGCCGGCGCCTGTGAAACCGGTCCCAAATCTCGTCGCGGATGCTGCACTCGCGCTCAGTCAGGGCAAGCTTCGCGAGGCGGAGGCGATTATTGCGCGCGGTGCGGAGACGACGCCGCACGATCCGCGATGGTCGGATGTGAAGAACGAGCTTCGCGACAAACGCGCGCGCGTGGCGGCGCGCTTGCGGGTGACGCAGTTGGTTCGCGACGGTCGAGCTTTTCTGCAAACGAAAGACTATGCAAGTGCCATCGAGGCTTTCAGAGTCGCGTTGCAGCACGATGCGCCCAACGATGAGGCGAGTCGAGGCCTCGACCAAGCGATCGCCTCAGAGCGAACTTTCAAGGAAGAGCTGCGTCCGGTCCGCCGCATCGTGGAGAGCCGGACGGTGTTCATCCCAGGGAGCTCCCAGTCTCCCGAGCTCCTTGGTTTCGAGAGGGAGCCGGGACTCGCGATCAAGGAAACGGCCGATCCGTTCTTTCCCGCCCAGCTCATCATCGAGCTCGATCCGGTAGATGCCAAACCGGGAGAGCCATACGCGCTGCGGGTCAAGATCTATAACGAAGGCTATCGCGTCCTGGAGCTTTCGAGTCTCGAGATCGTGAGCCGATTCGAGGGGATGACGACGGGCAAAGGATTGGCGATCCCGGTGCGCGTTCCCGTCGTGCCCCCGCAATCCACGGTACTCGTTCACGAGATCGCAGGCATCTGGAGGGAAGTCCAGAACCAAGCCGAGCTCGAGGCGACTGTGTGGCTAGCGAACGGAGATCGGCTGACGAAACGCCTCAGTTGGTAGGCTCAGCCGGCACCTTCTAGGACGATCTGGTGTTGGAGCAGCACGAGCAAGATGTGACAAACTTCGAAATCCGGAATCGGGCAGTGCTCGATCACCAGCTCGACGGTTTGATGTCGACGCAACGCCGCCATGACTTCCAAATAGGGCGCCGGAACTTTGTGAACCGCGATGACTTTGTCGACGTTGAACGTCAGGCGAACTTCCGGCGAGGGCAGTCGCTTCTTGTATACCAAGAGCTCGTCCTTCTGGCGCATGGCTTCGAGAAGGTGTCTCTGCATGTCGCCCTCGACGGTGTCGAAGCCCGGATTTCTTCCTGGGATGTATAACTCGAACTCGCCTTCATCGAGTGCCATCAGCCGATAGAGAGCTTTGAGTCCGCGGGCGCGCTCTAGGCTCGCATGGCGCACCACGCCTTGGTGGATATGGAGCTTACCTTCCTGCCCGCCGTGAAGGATGACGAGTGTGCCCGTCGCCCGATCCGATTCGATCATCTGCAGAAGAGACGGAAGCCGGAGCTCGGAGAGCCGTCCTGAAATTGCGCTTGCTTGTTGCGGCGATGGCGTCGAACGATTCTTGGATTTCCGCAAGAGCGACGCGAGGCCATCCGGCGGCGACTCGATCGTGGCATCTGTCGCTGCTTCGACGACGAAGTTGCTCGAGCCGACTTGAAACCGGGAGCTATTCGTCAGGAACGCACGGTGCACGCGCTTGCCGTTGAGGAAAGTACCGTTCGTGCTGCCGAGGTCGAGAAGCTCGGGCTGGCTGCCGTGGTAGAGCAGCTTGGCGTGTTTGCGCGAGACGGGCTCCTCATCGAGGACGATCGCGCAGTCTTCATCGCGTCCCAGGACGACATCTTCGAATGGCAGGACACGGAACGTTCTCGGACTTCCTGGTCCGGTGGTCTGAGAGAGCGTTATGGGTTGCACCCCCGAAAGAGACATGAGTTTTCCCATGTCCACCAGCTCGGTGGGCCTTTTTTCGCGCGTTGACATTGCTTTTTGTCTTTTCTCAATGGTCGCATATTTGTCTCCGGAAGACCACGGCCCTGACGGGTCGAGTTTACGCCCGACGGCGCGGCCGCGCTTCCCGCCGCCCCTCTGCCAGGCAGGAATTGGACGATGTATCGGTCGTGCGTTTGCTGGGCGAATCTCCGACGTGACGGGTCGGTTCGAAGTCTACGTCCAGCTGCTTTCGGGAGAAGAAGGCAAAGTGGCGATTTCGACGGATGGCGGGCGGTGGCCGAGCTGGTCCTCACAGAGCGACGAGTTCTTCTACCGACGCGGCACAGAGATGATAGTGGTGCCCATCGAGCTCGAGCCATCGGTTCGCCACGGAACGCCGGAGATTCCTTTCGACTGGCCCTTTCGCACCGATGCACTTGACAAGGTAATCGCTGCAAAACTTATGAATGAATCAGGCACAAAAGTCGACCCAACCCATCTTCCTGTTCCGTTGACCTATGACGTGATTCGGCTCGAGAATCCGGAGGTTGGGGGGCGGCTCGTGAAAATCAGGGCCGAATGCCAACTGGCGTCGGTTTTGGCGCTTGGATGGTTGATCTTGGCACTCGCAACCGCGTTTTCACCGTATCTAGCGTCGGGGGAGATTGAACATCGGTGGTATTGGTCCGGTGCGCTTCTCGCAGGCGCTATCTTGATGTACTTCCGCTTTTGGGAGCGAAAGGAGCGATTGTTTTGGAGTTACAAGAACCACTGGGACCTAATGAAGACTGAAGGATCGCACAAATACGTGAACGCTGCGATCAAGCATCACACGTCGAGTGCCGATTCCGGGCAAGCGCCCGTTGAGGAACCCAAGCGCTCATCGGAGCGGTGAAGCGTGTGGTCATGGAGAGCGCAACCATCAAGGTCTCGAAAACGCGTTGATCGAATTGGACGAGCACGTGGGCAGTCTTGATGGGAACGTGAGATGTCGCAAACGATTGGGCGGCATGCTCAACTACTACTATCGCGAAGCCGCATAAGAACTCGGTGCGAGTCGTTCAGCGGATGACCCGGGAGCGGAGGTCAGGTTGGCGAATCGCCTCTCGCGAGCCAGGCGCCGATCGATAGTTTTTCCGGGCGACAAAAACGCCTTCGGGAATGACGCTTTTCGGCTCGTTCGTATTTTTGGACACGACGGGCCCAACCTTAGGTACGCGTGGATCCGAACCCATGCCCGCTAGGCTCAGACCTCCTGACACACCCTCCTAGATTTTAGGTGCCTTTTGCGGCGCTAGCCCGCGTCTCATGCTTATTTCCTCGCACGATGGCGCCTGCTGAACCAGTAGCTTGAGGCTTCGA
>SMYC01000294.1 GCA_004356105.1 Acidobacteriota bacterium
ATCAGTTTGAGATACGAGCTGAAACCACTCGGCTTCGAAGAGACCAGACGGTATCTTGCCCACCGGCTCGTCGCGGCAGGGCGACACAGGGCGTCGGAGTTTTTCACCGCCGGCGCCGTAGAGGCCCTGCGCTATCTTTCTCACGGCCTGCCTCGCGAGATCAACGTCTTCGCGGCACAATCAATGTTGAACGCCTACCTCGAAGGATCGGATCACATCGAGACCGAGCACGTTCAGTCGGCGCAGAGTGCATTTGGCTTCGAGGGCGTCGCGGATGCGACGCGAACGGATCCGGTCACGGCCAGGCCGCACGGGACGCCCGCCGCAATCAAACCTGCCACCGAGCCGAAAGCGAGCAGGCGGGCCGCGGCCAAGAATCTGTAGAACTTCCACCTGTAGTGACATTCCTTGGAAAAGCCGTCGCCCTCTCGCGGCCGTCGACCTAGCCCGTTTCCGGGCATCGCTCCTTACAGTGCCACCAAGCACGCGGTCTGCGGCCTGGTCAAGACGGCTGCGCTCGAGCTGGGCGAGTCAAAAATTCGTGTCAACGCGATCGCCCCCGGGCCCATCGACAACCGCATGATGCGCACGCTCGTCAAGGAAATGTCACCAGAAGACCCCGATGCTATGCGCACGGCGATCGAGGGGATGGTTGCGCTAAAACGCTACGGGACGAACGAAGAAGTTGCGAACCTGGCCTTGTTTCTTGCCAGCGGCGAATCGTCTTATTGCACTGGCGGCGTGTACACGGTCGACGGTGGGTTCACCGCCGCGTAGAAGGTGGGGCCATCTCGTTCAGAACGAGATGCGGAAAAAGACGAGCCAGACATGCTAGGCTTTGTCCCGGCTGATGAAAGAAGGAACTGAGCTCGGTCACTCCGGGTCTCGTCGCCGCCACGGCGTTCCTCGCGTGGTGGACACTCGACATCGACCAAGAAACGCCCCGAGCGCGCGAGGCGCAGGTGCGTCACTTGTCCCTGAATTTACCGGCGGACGCGCCGCTGATATTCCTCGATACGATACCTAACGGAATCGGGCGCCCTGGCCTGGCGCTCTCGCCCGACGGCGAGTGGGTCGGCTTTTTCGCTGACAACGAGCTCAAGAAAGTCGGCCTCTCAGGCTCTCTCCCAGTCGTCCTTGGTGCGGCTCGCGCCGTGTACGGCGCGAGCTGGAGCTCCAGTGGAGAGATCCTCTCGTCGGTTCGCGACGGCGGCGCCGTCGTCCGTACCCCCGCTCTCGGTGGCACACCCGAGTCCGTTCAGTTCTCCGATGAAATTGTTCCGAGGTGGCCGTGGGTTCTTCCCGGAGGCCGAGCGTTTCTAGCTTCGTACAACTCGGAGAAAATTGTCGCGGTCTCTCTCGACACCGGAGACTTCGCGGTTCTGCTCGAAGGCGGTGATGACCCTCGCTATCTTCCGACGGGGCACTCGGTCTTCCAACGACAAGGACAGTTGTTCGCGGTACCGTTCGACCCCGACGGCATTCGCATCGAGGAGTTTGGCGGCGCCCAGTACACGTTCTCAGACGACGGTACGCTCGTCTACGCTCCAGGCCGTGCCGTCGGTGAGGGAACGCTCGTTTGGGTCGACCGCCAAGGCAACGAGGAAGCGCTGCCGTTTCCCTCGGACGTTTTCGCAGCGTTCAGACTCTCTCCGCAGAGCGACCGGCTAGCTATTGGCGTCCTGAACACCACGTGGGACCTTTCGGTTTACGATTTGAACCGCGGAACGCGCTCTCGCCTCGCTCGAAACGGAAGGAGTCTGGCATGGTCGCCCGCCGAAACACCTCGTCCGTTGTTCGAAGGAAGAGACTGCCTGAGCCTCCGCGGGCCGTCCTTCGATATCGCTCGGGACGGCCGGTTCTTGATGATCAAGAGCGGCGATGCGGCCGCTTCGACGACGGAACTTCGCGTCGTGCTGAACTGGTTCGACGAGGTCGAGCGCGCCGTGGCCGCGGGAAATCCGGAACCCTGAAAGAAAAAAATCGATCGAAGGGGCGCGGCGCCATCTCGTTCTGAACGAGATGGCGTCTCATCTAAGAATCGTCGTCCGCGTCTCTCCCGTTTTGTCCCGGATGCGAAGCGTTCCCTCCGTAGCGGCCGTGGACGGGTTCACGAGGACCACCTCGGTCGCGTGGCCGTCGCCGTCCGAGAATAGCGGGAACGTCAGCGTTCGGGTATCACCCTCAGGCGCCTCCTGCAGCGGCACATCACTGAAGACGAGCTCGCCGTGCACGTTCGTGACTTTCTTGAGAAGCGTGAGGGCGACGTCGCTGTCGGCGAAGACACGAAGCGAGCCGCGCAGCCGGCCGACCGCGAAAGTATGCTCGAGGTCGAGGACCGCCTTCGTTCCGATAGGGAGGGTGCGCTCGAACCGGCCGCGCCTCTTCCCATCGACGTCGAAGTGATCCAGGTAGACCGTCGCCGGTACCGGGCCCTCGTTCACGATGTCGAGCTCGTATTGGATCTTGCCGTGGCGCAGCATCGTCGGATAGGTGCTCACCGGCGCCCAGAAATGCGTCCCTTCGACCGACTGCCATGCGGCGGCCGTTCGCAGCGTTCCGTCGGGGCGCCGGGCGCGGACGATGGACGACAGAACGGGTGTCGCGCCGGTCTCCGGTTTCACGATCGCGTAGCGGGTCACACGAGCTTCTCCATTATCCGGGACTTCATGAACGAAGACCCCGCGGGCAGCGATCGTGTAGGCGACGTCGACTCCGCCGATTACGAGCATTCCGGACATGGACGCGTCGCTCGGATTGAGCAGCACGAACGTGCTTTCGTAGCCGGCGCCGCTGACGGTCTTTGCGATGATACGCCTCGGCTCGAAGGACGTCGGCGCGGGCACGTGCACGGCTCCGTCAATCTGGAGGAGCGCGGCGACGTGAACGGGCTCGTTCGATGTCAGCCACAGGGCTCCTCGCGCGCCGCCGAAAAGTGCGCCCGTATCGATGACGCTTTGGGCTCCGCCGCTGAGCTCGAGTGTTTCGACCGCGTGGCCGAGTTGGAGCTCGACCCGCGCGGTGCCGGTCCCGGGATTGGCCAGCGTCGAGCGAGTCGTATTGAAGCGTCGAGCGCGGCGG
Organism: Acidobacteriota bacterium; assembly: GCA_004356105.1. Lineage (GTDB taxonomy): Bacteria > Acidobacteriota > Vicinamibacteria > Marinacidobacterales > SMYC01 > SMYC01. The sequence goes on from SMYC01000294.1 coordinate 3,082, forward strand.
TAGCGTGACGTCGTAGTCCTCGCGTGGATAGGTGAAGACGGTGATGCGTGTGTTGAGCCCTTCCGTTTGGAACAAGCGCTGCTGCTCGGCGTCGAAAGCGCTCCCGCGCGGGTCGAACAGGCGGTCCTGGTGGTTTCTCGGGTCCCCCGGGCCCATCCGCACGTCGTCGAAGTCGATCTCGCCGACGACGCCGATGGCTTCGGGATAGCTCTCTAGAACCGACGGCCGGGCATCGAAGACGAGCACCCGCTCGTTGCCTTTGTCCGTCACGTGTAACCGCTCGTTCACCGGGTCGTAGGAGATGCCGTCCGGTTGGCGGATCTTGTTCCGGGCGAGGCCCGGCGCTCTGGACGTGAACTCCGGCTGGCCGATCACGATTCTGGCGCTCATGCCGTTCGTGAGCTCGTCGGGCGCGACGTCGAAGACGAGCACGCGGTTCTCCCACGGGGCTTCGACGAAGAGCCGCTCGTGCTCTTCGTCATAGGCCAGGTTGCCTGGGAGCTTCCACCGGCTCGCGGAGAAGCCCTCCTCCGTCGAATCGAAGTCGTCCTGTCCGATCACGGCGATCGCGTCCGCGCCGCTTCTCAGGCGGTCGGGGTGGACGTCGAAGACGAGCACGCGGTTATGGCCGCCATCGGTTACGAAGAGGCGTTGGTGCACGCGGTCCATCGCCATCTCGGCGGCGCGCGACTGGGAGGGGTAGATGCCGGGGCCCTCGCGCGAGGCGAAGTAGAAACGGTTCGCGGCAACGGTCGTATCACGGGTCGTGAAGTCGGCTTGTCCGAGCACATAGGAAGCGTCCATCCCGCTCGAGACTTGCCCGGGCGTCATGTCGAAGACGAGAACGCGGTCGTTCCAGGTGTCGGCGACGAAGAGGCGCTTGTGCGAATCGTCGTACTCGACGGCGAGGGGAAGCTTGATGGAAGACGCGGTGCGGCCGGAATGGACCTCGCTCGTCCAGAGGTCTTTTTGTCCTAGAGCCCATTTGGCGTCGCGGTCTTGGATGCGGTTCAAACGGTCGAGCTCGAAGATGAGAATACGGTGACCGTAATTGTCACTCAGGAACAGCCGGTGATCGACTGTGTCAATAGCCACGTCGCGTCCTTGGGTCCAGTAGCGGGGGGACACGCGGTCGTTGGCCGAGCGGCTCAGAAAGTCGTCTTCGTAGTGGGGGTTGATGTGCCCGAGCTGGTCGACGAGCGGCGTGAGGACAATCTCCATGTGCTCCGGAGAGATGTTGACGATGGCTAATGCGGTTGCCGGCCGGATAGCCCTCGGGGATATAGGCGAGCTGGCGCTCGGAATCGATGGTGATGCGCGGCATCGTCATGCGCTCTTCGAGATCGCGGGGTCGGTCGTCTCTAAATCGGGCTGTCCGATGACGGCGATGGCGTAGGGTTTGATGGCTGATAGATGTCGTAGCGGCCATTGCCTTGATGTCCGATGAAGAGGCGGTTATGGACCCGATCCAGGGCTTCCTGGTCACCAAATGCCGTGGCTCGTGCTAACTCCGTTGGCGACGCCGCCGACGAAGGTGGGGTTGCCCCACAGATCCTCCGAACCTAGGACGTCGCTGGCGGGCGGGCCCACGAGAAAGGCACCCTCGACGTTTACTGCCGGAGCACTCGTGCCACAAAACGCTGCGGCCAAGATAAACGAAACTAGAGTTTCCATTACGCGGCTCCTTCGCCTCGGAGACTGGACGATAGAGCCGCGTCTTTACAAACGCGGTGAAGTCAGGAGGTCGTTGGCAGCCTCATCGCGAGCTGGCATCCGCCTGCTCGAGTCGGTACCAGCTCGAGCCGCCCGTCGTGAAGCTCGGCTGTCCGTTTGGCCGCGAGCAGAGCCACGCCAGCGCCGTAACCGCCGGGTCGGTCTTGCCAATCGAGGTCGAACCAGCGTGACCACGTCGAAGCGGGCATGCGAACCGAGTCTTCCGCAATCAACAGGGTGATGTTGCGGGTTAGCTGGTCGTGAGACAGGTGGACCGCAAGCTTCGCTCCGCGGCTCGTTCTCAGAAGAGACAGGATGGTCTCCACCGCGCCCGCGAAGGCCACTCGGATGAGCTCTTCGTCGGCGCGGATCTCGCAAGAGACGGGCGTCGAGGTTTCGAGCTCGATGCCGAGAAGGCCGCGCTCGTCTTCGGAGTGCTCGAGCACGGACTTCAAAATTTGCGTGGCGTCCACGGGCCGGCGGACGAGTGGTGGGTCGGTCGCCAGGAGCTTTAGCCCGCGGAGAAGCCGCTCGGATTTCGTGGCTTCGGCGCGGATGAGCGCGACGGCAACATGGTCGCGAAGCGGCCGGTCAGGCTGTTCCAGCAGGGAGAGCGTAGAGACGATCGTCTGAAGGCTGGCCTCGAGCAGGGAGCTGGCGGAAGCGCCGAGAGGCCGCTCCGGCTCGCGGCCGGGCTCCGGGCGGCTGACCCGGCGGTTCGCCGCTTCGGCCAGGCGGCGCGCTTCGACGTCGTCCACCTCGTGAACGAGGCAGGGCACTTCTTTCAAACCTGCATCGAGGGCGGCCGTTAGCCGTTTCGAGCCGGCGAGCAGCTCATACCGTCCGTGACGACGGCGAACCAGAAGCGGTTGGAGGACGCCATAAGCTTGAATCGAATCGACGAGGCCAACGAGGCTTTCTGTGCTCGTGGTCGCGCCCTCGATTTCGCTCGCCGCGACGAGACGAAGCTGAGGCATGCTTCCCGCGGCGACGAGTTCGTCCACATAGTGCTCATCGTGTCGCATGCGGTACGCCGCAGGTAGTCCTTCTCTTTGGAATGTGATTTCGTCGGTGGACAAGGTCGTACCCTCGAAGAATTCGTCGACTCCCGACGTTTTACCGGGGTCGGTAGATTCGTTTTCGGGTTTGCGTCTCTCGATGTCAGACAAACGACGACCTTGGCTATGGCACGGGAATACGGAACTGGGGTAGACGCGAAGTTCTAACGGAATGTCCGCGTTTTAGTTTAATGAGTGCGCTCGGCCCGCCCCGGACCCTCTTCCCCACACGTTATAAAAACCGCCTTATTCTACTGATAACAACACATTTGTCGAGAACAAAAGGTTCTTTTTCGAAGGCACGGAAGATTCCAAGGCCTCTGGAGGGAAACGCCAACGGAAAAGAGACGACGAGGTATGATGAGCGCACGATGTTCGAGGCGGCCGAGCTCGGCAGCAAGACGAGCAAAGAAGAATACAAAAAAATCGAGCCTTCTCTTCGGGTCAGCCTACTCACGGTTCAGTACGAGCTTCGCGAAAGCGATTTTCCGTTGATCCTCGTGCTCGCGGGAAACGACCGGTTGGGTTGCACCGAGGTGGCGAACCTACTCCACGAGTGGATGGACCCTCGCTATATCACGGCTCATTTTTTCGAAGAGGCCATACAGGAGGAGCGGGCGCGGCCGCCGTTCTGGCGCTACTGGCGCAGACTGCCGGCTCGCGGCCAGATAGGGATCTATTCGAGAGAGTGGACGCTCGGGGCCGTCCTCGACCGTGCCGTTGGGAAAATCGACGAGGTCGGGCTCGACCGGCGTGTGAGCCACATTCAGAACTTCGAAAAAGCCCTCATCGACGACGGCGCGCTCATCCTGAAATTCTGGCTCCACCTACCGAAAAAAGCGCTCAAAAAGCGCCTGGACCGAGCGGAGAAGGACAGTGGGCGCTTGTTTCGGGTTACGAAAGGAGACCGGAGGCTATACAAGCTTTACGACGATGTGCGCGAGGTGTCTGAGGAGGTGGTGCGCCGTACGAGCCGCGGCGCCGCGCTCTGGAACGTCGTAGAGAGCACGGACGCGCGTTATCGGCACGTCACAGTGGCCCAGATTCTTCTCGAGCAGCTGACCAAGAGGCTCCAGAAACCAAAAAAGCCGCGGACGGCGCGACCAAAGAGCGAAGCGCACAATCCTACGACCGTGCTCGACAAAGTCGATTTGACGAACACGCTCGAGAAAAAAAGCTATGAGAGGAAACTCGCCAAATATTGGGCGCGTTTCGCAAAGCTCAACGAGAAAGCTCACAAGAGAGGCATCGCGTCGGTTCTCGCCTTCGAAGGATGGGATGCCGCGGGCAAAGGCGGGGTGATCCGCCGGCTGACTCACGTGATGGACGCCGCTCATTATCGGGTCCTTCCCATCGCGACCCCCACCGACGAGGAGCTCGCGCATCATTACCTTTGGCGTTTCTGGCGCAACTTGCCGCAGAGGGGCCACGTCGCCATCTTCGATCGTAGCTGGTATGGCCGCGTGCTCGTGGAGCGCGTCGAAGGTTTCGCTTCGGAGGCTGAGTGGAAGCGAGCCTATGCCGAGATCAACGACTTCGAGGAGCAGCTCGCGAACCGGGGCATGCTCGTGCTCAAATTCTGGATCCACATCTCCCTGGAGGAGCAGCTTCGGCGCTTCAAAGCGCGCGAGAAGGTCCCCTTCAAGAAATACAAGATCACGCCCGACGACTACCGCAACCGCGAGAAATGGAACGACTACGAGCTCGCCGCGAACGAAATGTTGATGCGCACGAGCACCGACCACGCTCCGTGGTGCCTCGTCCCCGGAAATGACAAACGCGTTGCAAGAATAGAAGTGTTGAGGGCCGTGTGCCGCGCTTTGAAGAAGATCCTGGTCAGATAGTAACCCCGAAGGGCCCTCTCGAGGCGAAGGCGAAGACGCCTCCATTCGCGCCTCAAGCGAATTCTTATTGCGAGAGACTGCTCGGAATCATTTATCCCAATTCCTTCACTGCTCTCCATGCCTGATCTATTGCAACGTTTACATAAGAGCTAAGGGCGGAATCGACATTGGCGATGGTAATTCGGCCAAACGGTTGTCGTCCTTTTCTTGCCATCTCGGGCATGTCGGGGTCATAAAGTGCATGGCCACTATGAGCATAACCATGCGCCCAACGATTTACGGTAATACTCTCAACATCCCTGTCGAATTGAAACAATTCACTCGGTAGCATACCGCTTAAATGCTCTCTTATTTCCTTTTCGTAGTCTTTGAATTTTAGGCCTAACATCTTGTGTCTCGCTTCGCGAAATTGTTCAACTGGTGGTGCACCAACGGTTTCTCCAAACGGGCAACCTATCATCTGAATGACACAAGGATCGTCGGGGGTCTTGGTAAAATTATAACCACCCATACTAACGGGAAAGTCCATCATCACCACTTTGTGCATATTTCCGGGCGACATGGCCATCCCCATTCCCATCTCTTTCATTGCCCTCCAGTTCTTCAACCCCACGGAAGTGTATTGCAATGGGATCTTCACGTTACGTCTTAATGCAGCTGCTTGTTCGTTTGGAAGATCTGGAACTATATGAGGAATCATCATGTTGTAACAGGCCATCACTACGCCTCTTCCTTTTATTCGATACGACCTGTTGTCATTGATATAGCTTACGAAGACATCACTCGCACTATTGGAATCGCCACCATGTACAACATTGACAACCGTACTGTTTAATCTAATGCGAACAATATTGCTGGATTTGTCTAACTCGGAATAATTGAACTTAGACAAAATAATATCTTCCGCGCTATCCCCCTCTCCTACATCAGGAATCATCTTTTTCACCAACAAACGTGCAATGGTGGCATTGCCATCGGGAAAATGATGAATGTATTGGTCTCCTTCGTCAAAAATATATCCATGCTCCTTTATATTGTTTTCATATTCCTCTTCGCCAATTAGATCTTTCAGTGTCAAAGGATCTAAACCCAGTACGCCACATTCCAAGGCTTCTGCAATGCTCATCACGTCCGCTCCTGCCCCTGAAAAGTCGGCGCAAGAATTTCTGGCCATTTCCAATACCCCAGAATCATCAACCCCCAAAGTGGTTCTGAGATAATCGAAGTAGGAATGAGTAGAAATGTATTCTTGTAATCCCTCTTTGGGCACCTTCAATACATGCAGACCCCCCTTCAATACCCTGAGCAATTGTTCTTTGCCCTTCTCGCTCAAAGGGGCTTGTTTTGCCGCCTCTTCGTGTGATAGCACTGGACGCTGAAGCCCTTGCACGTACCATGGGTAATCACAAAAAGGGTGCTTTACTACTTTGTCCTCGCCAAATTTTTGCTTGTTGAAATAGGTAACTGCCCCCAAATTGTTCCTTTTAAAGAAGTCAAAGTCATACGCCGTTTTAAATCGATCCAGATCTACGCCCAATTCCTCGATCAGTTTTCTCGCGGTTTCACTGTATGTATGTGGGCTTGCCAAACTCTGTGATCCGCCAAATGTCAATCTTGTGTCATCACCAACCGTGTGTTCATTCCTTTTAGCATGACCACCAAAATCATCATGATTATCTAGTATTAGTACCTTCTTATCTCTTCCGTGCTCTTGCTGATAGAAAAATGCAGCCGACAGTCCACTGATTCCTCCTCCCACAACAATCAGATCGTACTCTTCTTTCAATGCGGTGGTTGCTCCCCAATCCGATTTCTCAGCCCATGCTCTGCTATGTGCGTCGGTGTACGATCCGACATGACTTCCTCTAAGTCCGGTAAGCGCTGGCGGATAATACAAGGGATCGATTTTGTCCAACACCGCTTCGTTAGTACATCCAAATGGAACCATGGAAGCTCCAGCCGCCATTAGAGTTCCATCGATGAAGTCTCTTCTTGTTATTTTGCTCATCGGTTTTTACTCATCGGCAAACTGTCCCTAACAAAAACGTCGCGCGCCTCCGCTGAGAGCCAGCCGGCCCGCCACGCGGGCCATGGTACCAGAGTCGGCGTAGGCTCGAGCGCCAAGTGGGTGAGAAGGGTGAGAAGGTGAGAAGCCCGATCGCGGTCAGGAGCGAGACGACGGTGATACCGACCATCGCGGGCAAATCGCGAAACGGGGATAAAGAAGCGCGTCGAAGAGCGGGCGCCAGAGCGCGTTGATGAATGACATTGTCGGCTGGGAAATGTAGCCCAGTCCTTTCAGCGTTTCTTTATTTCTTTCCACTCCTCGGTGTTGTCGTAAGGACTTCTTTGCCGACCGCACCCAGGGCAGAGGCTCCCGCCCCCCGGGTGCCTTTCGCATAGCCGACGATAATGTCGGTACCGATCTCGATCTCGCCTCGGTCCTGGTAATACTCGTCGCGCTTATACGCTTTCGTCACCGCATTCGTCTCGGTCATTTCAGGTTCACAATCGCACGACGGTCTATCCCAACGACACCGAAGGGCTCCATCCATGGCGCGCCGAAGCCTCGGCGAAGGCGGGCGACTCGCTTGCTACTTGCACCGAGCGCCAGTGAACTTGTCCCGCCTTCGCTATCATTCCGAATCCGGCCTTCTCATTTATGAGCCCAAAGCCGGACAT
>SMYC01000295.1 GCA_004356105.1 Acidobacteriota bacterium
CCTCTTCGAGTGCGAAGTACAGTTCAGCTAGGGTGTGCTGAAGATCTGTCAGCGCCTCCGCGTGGTTTGGCCCGAATCCGAACTCATCGATCTCTTCTGCCTGCGTACCAACACTCCCGTCTTCGACTCTGAAGCGCACGCGCAATGGCTCGATCACGCTTAGAATTCGGAGAAGTGGGTGTCCACCGCGCTCGAAAGGAATCGCGCCATAGGGATCGACCTCAACGAGCCGGCTGATCGCCTGGTTGCCGGGCTCGAAAACCGTCGATAGAACTTAGGCCCGCAGCCTTTCCACTTCCTTGCCCCATTCGAGTGCGCCGGAAACCGACGTAACGACTTCGATCGCTTCGTCGGCGATGAGTTTTTCCGGGTCGTTCTCGATGACGGCGAGGAATTCCCTGCCGTCGCTCGGAATCTTTTTCGAGCTCAGAATACCGACCCACGCGTTGCGTCCCGTGTTCTTCGACGCGTAGAGCGCCCTGTCGGCGATAGCGAGCACTTGTTCCCACGTCAATAAACGCGGTGCCGCGCACGCGAAAGGGAAGCACGCAAAGCCGATCGAGCAGGACAGACGTACTTCTTCCTCGCCGCCGAAATCGAAGCGGCAGGCTTCGACCGCGCTCCGGATCCGTTCGGCCAAGAGCTCGATCGCGTGCGCGTCGGTCGTTCGGCCTGTCACCATGAACTCGTCGCCGCCCCATCGAACCACCGTGTCGGACTCTCGACAAGCGCCGTTCAAGACTTCACGAATCTTCACGAGCACTTCGTCGCCCGCGGTGTGACCAAAGGTGTCATTAATGCCTTTAAAGCCATCGAGGTCGAGCATGAGCAGCACCCAATCGTGCGCGGGCTGGCGCTCGTTGGATCGGTAGAGCTCGTAGTTCTCCAAGAGCTCGTCCATTTCCTTTCGCACATGGGTGACGAAATAGCGGCGGTTCTTGAGCCCGGTCAGCGTGTCGGTCAAGCTGGCTTCTTCAAGCTTGACGTTCAGCTTCTCTAAATCTTCTTTGCCTTCCGCCAGCTCTCGCGTACGCGCTTCCACTTCGCGCTCGAGCTCTCTGCTGTACTCGGCTTCGCGCTCCAATTTTCTCTGCTGCGCGCGCGCGTAGGCGAAGAGGAGTCCGCAGACAAACATGGCATAGAGCCCGTAGGCCCACCATGTCTTCCACGGCGGCGGTACGACGTGTATCTGGATTTCGACACCGTCCTCGCCTTCGACACCTTCGTTGTTCGTACCTTTGACGCGGAACGTGTAGTCGCCCGCAGCGAGGTTCGTATAAGTGACTCGCCGGTTGTGGTCGAGATGCATCCACTCCCTGTCAAAGCCTTCCATTTTGTAGGCGTAGGTGTTCTTCTCGGGCGCGGTGAAGTCGAGCGCGGCGAACTCGAAGCTCACCACATAGTCCCGGTAGTCGAGCTCGATCCGGTCCAAATCGGCGAGAGCGTTGTCGAGCTCCACCGGCTGGTTGAACTTGAAGAAACCCGTCAAAGCAACCTGGGGAGCATGCGTATTACCGCGAACATCTTTCGGATAGAACGCGTTGAAGCCGTTGACGCCGCCAAAGAACATCTCCCCGCTTGCGCTCGCATGATAGGCACCGGTGTTGAACTCGTTGCTTTGTAGCCCTTGGGTGACGTCGAAGTTCTTGAAGGTCTCGGTGACAGGATGGAACTTCGACAAGCCACGATTGGTGCTGAGCCAAAGGTTTCCGTCGTCGTCTGGGAGGATGCCGTAGACGAAGTTGTTGGGAAGTCCATCACGCTCCGTGTACCTCTTGAATATGCCCCGATGCGCGTCGCGGGAAACCTGGTCCCAGCGGTTGAGACCGCCCGTTGTGCCGAGCCAGAGCGCGCCGGCACCGTCCTCGACGATGGTCATCACGTCGTCACTGGCGAGGCTCTCTGGATCGTCGTCGATGTGTTGATATCTGGAAAAGGTTCCGGTGGCGCGATCGAATCGGTTGAGGCCGCCACCAGCGGTGCCGATCCAGAGAACACCGCTCGAGTCTTCGGCGATAGTCATCACACGATTGCTCCCGAGACTCGTTGGCCTTTTGGAATCGCGGGTGTAGTGCACGAACGTGCCTGTTTCGGGGACGAACTGATTCAGACCTCCGCCGTGCGTGCCGACCCAAAGTATGCCTTCGGAGTCCTCGAAGATCGCGGGCACACCTCCCGCGCTCAGACTCGATGGATCCTCGGGATCGTGCAAATACCTCTCGATGTGGCCCGTGTCGAGATCCAGACGGTTGAGCCCATCGCCGAACGTACCCACCCAGAGCGCGCCGCTAGAGTCCAGGAGCAGGCTTCCGACACGATTGTCGTTGAGGCTGTTGGAGTCGGAGGGGTCGTGCATAAACTGTTCGAAGGTGCCGCTTGGACGATGGAGACGATTGAGCCCGCCGCGAAAAGTGCCGATCCAGAGATCGTCGCCGGCGTCGGCGAACGCGGTGACGATGTTGCTGCTCAGCGACGTCAGATCGGCGGGTTCGTGCTTGAAGTGGGAGAAGGAGCCGGTTGCCACGTTCCACGTATTCAGACCGCTCGCTTTGGTCCCGACCCACAAAACACCACCCCGGTCCTGGAAGAGTGCCGTCACCACGTTGCCGCTCAAGCTTCGGGGATCCACCGGGTCGTGACCGTACCGCGCGAAACTCCCCGTTTCCGGGAGATACTCGTTGAGGCCGTTCGCGGTGCCCACCCAAAGCGTCCCGTCTCGGTCTTTGATGACGTCAAACACCCGGTTGTGGGCAAGGCTTTTTGGATTGGCCGGATCGTGTTGGAATCGTTCGAATTGACCGGTGGCGGTGTGTAAGCGGCTGAGACCGCCGCCATAACTGGCGACCCAAAGCAGCCCGTCGCCGTCTTCCAGGATCGCATCGATCCGGTCGGCGGAGATCGTCGTGGGGTCATTCGGATCATGCCCATGGTGCAGGAAGCTGCCTTCGAGCCGATTGAGCTCATCGATCCCGCCGTCCTCCGTGCCAACCCAAAGCGTCCCATTGCGGTCCTCGTGAATGGCGAGGACGAGGTCGTGAGCGAGCGAGTCAGGCTTCGAAGGATTGTGGTGAAAGCGGGCGAAACCGCCCGTAGCTCGGTCGAATCGGTTGAGACCACCGGCGGTGCCGATCCATAAATTGCGCAGTGTGTCTTCGTAGATGACGCGCACGGCGTCGTTGCTGAGGCTCGTGGGGTCTTCCGGGGTGTTTTGGAACCGGGTAAAACTCTTGGTCTCGGGGTGGAAACGATTCAAGCCGCCTGCCCGTGTTCCAACCCACAGGATCCCCTCGCTGTCCTCGAAAAGTGTCCGAACCCAGCTGTCGGAGAGAGAAGCGGGATCGTCGAGGTCGTGTTTGTAAATGGTGAACGCGTAGCCGTCAAAGCGGTTCAGGCCGTCCTCGGTGCCGATCCAGATGAAGCCGTGGCGATCCTGAAGAATGCATTGAACAGCGCTTTGGGAGAGGCCGTCCTCGATGGAGAGCTGGCGGAACCGAATGTTGCGCTCTTGTGCGCACAGGAGTCGCGTGAAGATCGCGACCACGAATAGTGACGCAATAACGGCCCGGCCGAAGCAGGCGACGACCCCGCGAAGCATTGAGTTTGGGTTGTGATGAGGCTGTACTTTTATTATAGCTGGCGTGTTCCCGAAAGGCCAGCCGCTATTCGGTAGTATCCCCAATTAGGACACTACCCGCTATTCCTGCTCGACCCAGGCATTCGTCGTGGCTGTCTGGCCTGCCATACCCGCATCCCAGAGGAAGGCGTCGTCCCAGAGAAAGGCGTTGTCCCAGAGAAAGGCGTTGTCCCAGAGGAAGGCGTCGTCCCAGAGGAAAGCGACATCCCAGAGAAAGGCGTTGTCCCAAAGGAAGGCGTTGTCCCAGAGAAAGGCGACGTCCCAGAGAAAGGCGTTGTCCCAGAGAAAGGCGTTGTCCCAGAGATAAGAGCCGTTCCAGGTGAGTCCGTCGCCTTGCATACCCATGAGGTAGTAGTTGCCGTTCTCGTCACGGTTCGCCGGCCCGCCATAATGCTGAATGCCGTCGAGATCGAGTCCTATATTGAGACTGGCATTTCCGCGACCGGTGTCGAAGTCCGCGTAGACGGCGTCATAAATGTTGACGAGACCGGCGCCCTGCTGAAACACACTATAGGCGAGCGTTCCATCGGTCTTCACGGCTGGTCGTGCCGTCCGCATCAGACGCGCCTTGACCTGGTCCGGCGTGAGGGACGGATTGCTTTGGAGAAGAATCGCGGCAGCGCCGCTGACGACAGCGGCGGCCTGCGACGTACCGGACATCACGAAGAACTCTGCGTCGTCGTGGAAATTGGGATGGTCTTTCGCCAACCGGCTGTCCTTCTTCATGAGGCCCAGCATGTGTCCGCCGGGTGCCACGATCTCTGGCTTCACAAAGCCTTCGACTGTCGGACCTGCGGCGGAGAAAGTAGCCAAGATATCGTCGCTCGGATCTTCGCGCGTAAAGTTGTCCGTCATCGCACCGACGGTGATGACATAAGGGACGTTTCCAGGAACACCGATGGTCATCGGGTCGGGGCCGTTATTTCCGGCCGAGGTGACGACAACTATGCCGGCTTGCCAGGCGCGCATCACAGCCTGGTTGAGCGGATCATCCCAATAGTGCGATTGCGGCTTGGCGCTGAAGGAAAGGTTCATGACGCGGATGTTGTAAACGTCCTTGTTCACGACGACGAACTCGATGCCGCGGATGACGTCGCGATAGGTGCCGACCCCGTTCTCGTCGAACGCTTTCACGGAAACGATGTCTATCCCTGGGGACACACCGTTATACGCGCCGGTGAAACCGATCTCGTCACGTGTCCTGCGGCCGCTCATCATGACACTCGTCACATGTGTTCCGTGCCCGCTACGGTCCTTCCATTTGCCGTGGCCGTGCACGACCTTGTCCGCGATAGCATCATAGCGAACGAGTTGGCGCTTCTGGTTGTACATGTTCTTTGCCAGCCAGGAGGATTCTTTCCAGAGGCCTGTGTCGACGACGGCGACGGTGACGCCGGTGCCGTCGAAGCCTTGCTTGTGGAGTTCGTTGGCCCCAATCATCGTTGGGTAGAACGTGTCGCGCGCGTGCTTGTCTTTCCTGTACTTCAGATGTTTCGGCGGCTCCGACGGAATGAGCTCGGAGGGGACGTACTCCGACGGCGCGGGTTCCGACGAAGCGGTCTCTGTCGGAACCGGCACCGATGGGCCGGACTCGACGTGGGCAGCGTGTGCTTCGGCGTCGGGATAGATTCTCTTGACGAGGCCGGTGTTCTTGAGAGCGCCGATTTGGCTCTTGGTGAGGTTCGCGCCGATCGCGTCGATGATCGCGAGCTCGTGCGTGACGTCTCCGCCGAAGCGCTGAACGGCTGCCGAAAGTGCCGCGATATCGGAACCCTGAACGATGACCGAGAGGGTTTCTTCTTGCGGCAGCTGGCCACCATGCTGCGTCACCGTGAAGCTCAACGCCGCGCCCATCACCATGAGCCAAAATTTTAGGTCACCCGCTATCATCTTGCTTAGCCTCTGCATGTTTTGGTCTCCGCGCTTCTATTGCAAGGGCTGTACCATCGTCAGTTTGGGAAGGATTTATGGCGTAACTGTATTACTAACACCACTTAAAGTGCTCTTGGTGCTTGCATCTATTCTGGCGGACCCGCCTGCAAAAGCGGCGCTCGACAGGAAAAGCGGTGCCTCCGCTGAAAAAGCGGTAGGCGTCAGTTTGCGGTCGTGAGCTACATGCCGCGCCGACCGGCCGAGCCCGACCAAGTGAAGGGATGGATAGCGTTCTTGCGCAACCACAAGGACGATCTCGCCGCGATGGATCTGTTCGCCGTACCGACCGCGTCGCTACGACTGCTGTACGGCTTCTTCATCATCGAGCACGGTCGTCGTCATATCGTTCACTTCAACGCAACTTTCCATCCAACGGCGGCCTGGGTAATCCAGCAACTTCGTAACGCTTTTCCCTACGACACGGCACCGCGATACCTGGTATTCGATCGCGATTCGATCTTCAGCGCGGCCGTCGTCGAATTCATCAAGTCGATGGGAACGAGTCCGGTTCGCACGTCTTTTCGTAGCCCCTGCAAAACGGAATCGCTGAGCGCAGGATCGGTAGTTGTCGTCGAGAGATGCTCAAACACGTCGGCGTCCTGAGCGAACGGCACCTCGTCCGACTCGCCCGGTCCTACATCGACTATTATCACGAGGATCGTTGTCACCCGGGACTCGACAAAGACTCGCCGAACGAGAGACCGGTCACGCCGCGACCGTCACCGACCGCACAAGTCGTTGTGCTTGCGAGAGTGGGCGGGCTCCACCATCGCTACGAATGGCGCGAGGCAGCTTAGAGCAGTTTTCGGCGGCCAAAGGGCGCGTGAACGGCTTGAGGTTTACGATGTCCAGCGGATGAACCCATTCGCGGTGCGATCCCTGAAGCGTCCCGCGTGCGTCGACCCCGTTTTCGGTCGTCCCTCGTCGAGCCGGACGGCCTACCGGGCTGGCGGATTAATATTAATGATGATGAACGACAGGTAGACGTCGTCGTCACGCCTGGAACCACACGTTAGAGGTGGATGATGGGGTAATCGGAGTCGAAGGGTTCGTCTCGCTCGGCGAGAGCTTCGAACTTCCGGACGAGATCGCCAATGGTCTCTTTTTCGTACTTCTTTGGCGCCCACTCGATGAGCCCAGCAAACGTCTTGCCCTCGCTGAGCCATCGATGGCCGATGACTTTGTGGTCTTCGTCGTTCGCGACCAGCACCCACTTCTGCTTGGCGGCGTGCTCGAAATGGACTTCGTCAGCCGTGCCCTCCGGGAAGATATCTTTGGCGCATACGATTTCCAAACCGTCGCGGCGAAGAGCTTTGATGAGATGGCCGTTAACGCTTTCGTCCATATATAGACGGAAGCGACCCGGCCACTATTGGGAGGAGCTCGACGTTCGATGTTTCAAAAATTCAGTTTTCTCGCGCTCGAACCGGGCATCCCGCTCCTCGTCCGCGTTCAGCTGAGCGTCGATTTCCTCGGGATTTTCGTAATAGTAGGACAAAGCGGCATAGATTTGAGCTAGGTTCAGAAAGTCATAGGCCTCGAGGATTTGCTCCGGCGTTTCGCCTTGCTGTTGAAGCACGACGACGTCCATCACCCGAACGCGTCTTCCGTCGATCGTCGCCTTTCCACCGCACACACCGGGGATCTTCGTGATGTGCGAGTAGACATAGTGCTCCTCCTTGACAAGCGAGCTCTTCGTCGTCGTGGCCATCTCACTTTCTATTCTATCGCTTTCTAGCTCTAGCGTGACACGCGCGGCGCGCCCGCTACGTCTTCATCAACCCGGACAGGCCGGTTGGCCCCGGGCCGTTGTCGGACACGGAGTTCTACGCTGTTTTTCGCACAGGAACAGCAGAAGGAGTCCGGGCCGAACGCTCAGATCTCACTGTTGCGCCGAACACGAGACCCGTGTACGAGCCGCGGGCGCACCAGCAGGCTACTGGAGACGACAACCCAGGCGCTCCCGCCCGACTAGCCGCGAGCTGTCACCCCAGTCTTACCCCAACGGGCAGGAGCCGCCCGGCGAACCCGTCCACGTTGACTCCCACCCTGCCGGGCATGACCTCCAGGGCGACCCGGACCATCCGCTCGAGATACTTCGCCGCCTGCCGCGGGAAGAGTGACGTCTTCACCAGGTATCTGCCCGTCGACGGTCATCTCGACCAGCGGCCCGGTACTGACGAACGCACGGCCTTCGCGCAGACCACGCTTCCACGCCTCGGCGTCCAGCCCTTCGCCGCCGGTATAGACGTAGGTACGAGCCGAGCCCGGCATCTTGCTGATACGCAGATCGCTCATCGAGTCGTCACCGCCCGTCGCCGTCACGCGAAGGCCGTGATTCAAGACCGCATACCACAGGTAGAACGCCGCTCTTCCAGAGAACGACCACTCGACGCCGTCGGTCGTATCGAACGCGGCGTCCACCATGAATCCCCGCGCCACGCCGAGCCCGTGATCCATCGGATCCTCCTCCCCGAAAAAGGCGTGGGCATAGCCCGTCGTGGCATGCTGCGCTTTCGCTTTGCGCAGCATGTCGGTGTTGCTTGGATAGAGACTCTCGACGGCTCTCCCTTCATAGCCGGTCGCCCATGGCGAGAGAAGATGGTCGCGCAATCCGATCAGAGTGATGTGCCCGGAGTCACCACCCGGTTCGATGTCGCCTGGTGGGTTCAGAATAGGTTGCTCGAGATGGGAGTCCGGTCGTCGTTCGGGATAAGCTCTCCTTACGTCGCCTGCAGTCGCGCCCACCAGCCCGAGTGCGATGCCAATGGTCGTGAGGACTCTCCGTGCCGTCGACTCCCGGACCTTCGCTTGGAGCTCATCGCATGAGCAGAGCCGGGTCTCCGAAGAGATGGTAGATGCTGAGAAGCTCTGGGAAGGCGCCCGTCTCGGCGTAGGCTTCCTGAGCGGCCAGAACGGCGTCGCCCAAGCGGAGATGCTCGCCCGAGGTGAGGGCTTCGAGCATGGCCTTGTGGAAGAGCTTTGCGGGCTCGTTCAAGCTGAGCCCGGAAGGCGAGAAAGTGGCGATGGCGCCGCGGCCTTCGGCTAGGACGAGTTTTTCGGCGAGGGCGTCGAAGTAAGGCAAGGTGAAGAATCCGTTGAGACAGTTCATGGTGAGCACGAAAGGCTGCTGGCTCTGCGGCGCGAGCAGCGGCATGTCTTTATTGTGGAAGATCCTCTCGTCGGCCCAGAGATTGATGCTGCCATGTCCGAGATAGCTGATGATGGAGGCGCCGTCGTCG
>SMYC01000296.1 GCA_004356105.1 Acidobacteriota bacterium
GCCCACGCCGACTTATGGCTGGTCCGCCGGCGTCGCCGAGTCGATGGGCCGAGAGGCCGTGCGCGTGCCGCTCGGACAGCTCGGTACGGTGGACGTCGCGGGTTTGAAACGCGCGATGACCGCCGAGACCCGTATCCTCTACATTGCCAATCCCAACAACCCGACGGGAGCGGCGCTCGATCAAGACGCGGTCGGAGAGCTCGTTGAAGCCTTGCCCGAGGGCGCCATTTTCCTCGTCGACGAGGCTTATCACGATTTTCTGCCGGACGGAAAGAGCGCACTCGACTTCGTCCGTCGAGACGCGCCCGTTCTCGTGTTGCGGACGTACTCGAAAGCGTTCGGCCTGGCCGGCCTCCGGCTCGGCTACGCGATAGGCCCGGATGCCGTTATCGAAAAAGTGAAGTCCGTGTGGTGGGGAGATTTCGGAATCAACTCGGCGGCGCATATTGCCGGACCTGTGGCCCTTGCGGATCAGGACCACGTCCATCGCTACATCCGCATCGTCGACGAAGGCCTCGATCAGCTCCGAACGGGCTTGAAAGCTCTCGGCGGCGAGCCCTTCCCGCATCGCGCGCCGTTTTTCATGGTCGACATGAAACAGCGCGCCAGGCCGATCGTGCGGCAGCTTCTCGAGAAGGAAATTTTCGTTCGAGACGGAAGCTCCTGGGACATGCCGAGCTTCATGCGCGTCTCCGTCGGTACCGCCGAGGAGAACGACATTTTCTTGAAGGCGCTGAAGAAACTCGTGTGAAGTCCTTTCAAGAAGACTTTTATCTCGATGCGTCGCATCCGCTGAGGCGTTTGTCCCGAAACGTCCGGCTCATCGGCTACATTCTGCAAGTTGCCTTCCTCTGGCTCGTCGAGGGCGGGCGTGTGCGCCGCGCTGTTTTGAGGGCTCGAGAAACGCGCGAGCCTTTCGAGATCGACCATCTCGGCGACTGAGACTGAGACTGAGACTGACACCGAGACTTATAGACTGATGCGGCCGAAAGACCCGCCTCCCGCGACGTACCCATTCGCCTATCGCAACCCACCGCGCTCGGGAAACGCCGTCAACGGTCTCGGCGAGCAGGAGAAATCGCTCGCGCGTCCTGTGTTCCATAGCACGGGACGTGGCGGTGGACGCCAGTCGCTCGATTGGGCGGCGCTCGACCTACTGTTCAATTTCTTGACCTCGCCCGGTTGTTTTTGGCAAGTGCTCCGGACGTTATGGCAGCGGCGTCTCTACGTGGGCCCCGTGGCTCGCGCGCGGGTTCCGGCCGACGACACCGCCGCCATGGCCGCGCGTATCAAGGCCGAAGCGAAGCGCCTTGGCGCCGGCATCGCCGGTGTGACGACGCTCCGCGACGACGCGCTCTACGAAGGCTATCCGAGACCTCCTTATAAGTACGTCGTCTCTATCGGGACCGTCATGGACCGCAAGGAGATGGAGCACGTGCCCCAGAGCCGCGGGGCCCGCGAAGTCATGCGCACCTATCGGCGTAGCTCCCGCATCGCCATCGACCTCGCCGCTTACATTCGAGGACTCGGTTGGCCCGCGCAGGCCTATGCCGACGGAGAAGACTTGATCCAGATCCCCCTCGCCCTCGCGGCCGGTCTCGGTGAGCTCGGAAAACACGGCTCGATCATCAACAAAGAGTTTGGCTCGAACTTTCGGCTGGCGGCCGTGCTGACGGATTTGCCTCTCGCCTGCGACGCGCCGGTCGATATAGGTGTCGACGACCTCTGCACGCGTTGCCGGCGCTGTGAGCTCGATTGTCCTCCGGATGCCATCCTCGACGAGAAGCAAATGGTGCGCGGGGTCGAGAAGTGGTATGTGGACTTCGACAAATGCATCCCTTACTTTGCCATGACCGAAGGGTGCGGCATCTGCATCGAAGTGTGTCCATGGAGCGAGCCGGGCCGCGGGCCCGCGTTGTCGGAGGCGCTCATCGCGAAGCGCCGGAAGGAGAACCATGAATCCGATTGAAGAACGCCGGCGCTTTTTGAGATATCTTTACGGTCGGAGCGCTGACGCCCGGCGAGAAGGATGCGGCCGAGCGCGCTGGGCAACGGATTCGGGAGCGTTTTGAAAGGATTGGGATTCTTGTCGCGATCGCGCTAGCGGAAAGTAGGGGACGGAAATAATTTGCGCGAACCGAAGGAAGCCGGAACTGCTGGTCATACGAAGGCATTTGTTTCTGCCTTTCCGCAGTTCGTTGGCCTCGAGGCGGTCTTGCTGGGTGAAGGGTACGATTTTCGAGTCTTTGAAGTCGGCCAACACTGGCTCTTCCGCTTCCCCAAACGAGAGGGGAGCGGGCGCGCTAACTGGCGACGTGTCTTGCCATTCATGCGATCGCGCTTGGCCAAGAGCTTCCACATGATCGTTGGGTCGAGGAAGGAAGAAAGGCCTTGCGTCTGATCTGCGAGCTCTAATATCGAGATTTTCGAAGTCTCGAAGGAAAGCTCATATTCCGGATGCCTCCACGTCGGGCCCATCGAGGCCTCGCCGCCGGCCAAGAACTAGTTTGCCGAGCCGGTTGCCGTCAGCCCCGCCGCTCGATACAATCTCCCGTTTTGCAAATGCCGTCGAAATCGAATCTTTGGGCCGTCGTCGCGATGGCAATGGCCGCGCTCTGCATCTTCATCGCGATGAAACTCGCCGACTATGCCGGCGGGCTCGAGCTCGTGAACGCTTGGACGAAGGACTCAGGTGTTTTGGGGATGGTTGTCTTTGCTCTCGTGAGCGGGATCTCGGTCGTTTTCTTTTTTCCTGGCTCCATCTTGATGACCGCGAGCGGGGCGGCGTTCGGGCTTCGGGACGGCTTCATCGTAGCGCTCGTTGCGACGAGCGTGGGTGCGGCTCTTGCCTTTCTCGTGTCGCGTTACCTCGCCCGCAAGAGAATCGAAGAGTGGGTGGCCTCGAAGCCGCGTTTTGCAGCGGTGGATAACGCCATAGGCCAAGAGGGGTGGAAAATCGTCGTCCTTACGCGCTGCTGTCCCTTGTTTCCCTACATCTTTCAGAACTACGCCTATGGGCTCACCCGCGTTGGCTTTGGCCATTACGCGCTGGGCTCGCTGCTGGGGCTCATCCCGGCGACGCTCGTCTTTGTCTACATGGGGTCGCTCGGCGCGGATGCGGCGGGCGGCGCGACGAGCTCTCTCGAGCTCGCTATGCGCGTGCTTGGCTTCGTAGCGACGGTGGTCGTGAGCATCTATATCACGCGGATCTCGACGCGGGCACTCGAGCGGGCCGGCCTTTGAGTCACGACACCGTCAACCAACTCCTTCTTCACGGTGCGCAGCATCATGATCGCGACGGCGTCTTCATGCAGGCCGAAGGTGACCGCTGGGCGGCGGTGCCCGATTGGCGGGCGGACCGCCACTCGATTCGCATAGCGCTCGCGCTGCGTGAGCGTTTGGACGTCGGGCCCGGAGATGTGGTCGCGATGTCGATGCCGCTTCGGCTCGAATGGCCGCTCATCGAGCGCGCGATCTGGGGTCTCGGCGCGACGAGCCTTCCGGTGCGCGATAGCGGGGGCCTTGTGGGTACGGCGCCGAGTGTTTTCTTTGGTGAGCGCGGCGCACTCGACATCCCTGACTCGGTGCGCGCTGTCGTTTCGTTTTCCGACGGCTCTTTCGAGAAACTCATGGATGACGGCGGTGTGCTCGACACGCCGGAGCGCGCCACCCACTTCCGCGCGCTTGCCAAAGAAGTGCCGCCCGAGGCTATTGCGTCCATCGACGAGGGGCGAGAGTCTACCCACGCCACGTGGATGGTGTCGATTGAACGTTTCCAGGAACAGCATCCGCCGGAGAAAGGCAGAACCTATAGGCTCGGGCCGGAGAGGACCGATGTCGCCTCTCGCGTCGCGCTCTACGCCGGCTGGGGCGATGGGCTCACGCGGACCGCCCTCGGCCCGGAAGCTACCGGATTACATACCGAAGGGTTTGTTACTCTCTCGCAGGACGGAGGAGTGTAAATGGGCAGTTTCGTATCGAGCACGCTACGCCACGCGGCGAGTCTGGCATAGGAAGCGTTCCAGAGCGTCAACACGCGGATTCCGGACAGCCCGTCGCCGCATCCCGATTGGGCCCCCGGTCCATTGCCCAAGAGCTATGAGCGGTCCAAGCCGCCTCTCGGCTGGCCGCGCGAGACCGACTCGCTCTGCCCGGACTGCGTTATCGAGGTGCGGGATGCGATCGTCGCGGGGACCCGCAACATCGAAGAGCTCTTGATCGGAGGGACTGGCGAGATTCCGGCGCGCATCGTCGAAGAGGACGGCCGTATTCTCATCCGTAAGGAATGCGACAAGCACGGAGCCTTTGAGGATGTGCTCTCGATCGACCCGAAGCTGAGCCAAGTCCTTGAAGGGCGTTTTTAGGGCCGCGATTTCCGAACCACCGAGGATGCCCACGTCCACCGCCACGGCACATCCACGATCCAATATGGTCGGGGCGCAGTGCTTACGGTGGACCTGACGAACCGCTGCAACATGATGTGCAACCCGTGCTTCATGGATGCCAATCAGGTTGGCTACGTGCACGAGCTCACGCTCGACGAGATCCATAGAATCCTCGACGACTCGATCTCGTTCAAGCCGAGGCGTCAGCTCTCCGTGCAATTTTCGGGTGGCGAGCCCACGTTGTCGCCGCATTTTCTGGAAGCGTGTCACTACGCCAAGGAGATCGGCTATTGGAGCGTGCAGGCTGCTTCGAACGGGCTCCGTTTCATGCTCGAGCCGGAATTTGCGCAACAGGCCAAAGAGGCCGGGCTCAACATGGTCTATTTGCAGTTCGAGGGCGTGACCAACGAGGCGAATGCGCACCGGCATATCGCCAACCTCTTCGACGCCAAGCGCCTCGCTATCGAGCGGATCTTCGAGGCGGGAATGGATATCACGCCGGTGACCACCGTCATCAATACCGTGAGCGACGAGCAAGTGGGGCCGATCCTCGACTTCATGATCGAGCACTCCGACATGATCGGTGCGGTCTCCTTTCAGCCCGTCTCGTTCACCGGCCGTGACGAACAAATTAGTAACGAAGAGCGGCGCAAAAAGCGCTATACCGTCTCCCATCTCGCACACGAGCTCGCGCGCTATTACGACGGCAAGATCGACGTCTATCGGGATTTCTATCCGCTCGGCTCGCTCGGCGCCTTCACATGGCTCGCGGATCATATTCGCGGACCGGACGTACAGTTTGGCGGGATGAACTGCTCCTGCCACCCGAATTGCGGGGCGAGCCTCATCCTCGTCGTGAACTGGCAGACGAAGGAATGGTCGCCGCTCACGGCGTTTTTCGACATCGAGAATTTCGTCCGCGACATCGACATCATTACCGATACCGCGCGCGGGGTGGGCTTGAGCAAGATGCAGGCCCTTCTTGCTTTTGTCAAAAACCTCGACCAGCGCAACATGCCGCCGGGCATGACCGTCCCCAAATTCCTCAAGCTGCTCAATCGCAAGATGGGCGCGGCCATGAGCTCGAACATGGAAGAAGACGAGTGGAACATCATGTGGGTCGGCGGGATGTGGTTCCAGGATCTCTGGACCTACGATTTTCGCCGCACCGAGATGTGCGAAATCCCTTATGCGACGCAGGAGGGGGAGATCTCCTTTTGCGCCTATAACACGGGGGTTGGCTGGCGTAAGATCGTCGAGAACATGCACATGGTCGCCGAGACCCGCGACTGGTTCCGCGACAAAGGCCGCCACCAGATTTATGCCGGTGATCGCCCCATGGCGCTCGGACCCAAGGAGATCACGCTCCGCGTGATCCAACCGGCCCCCCACCCGGGGACGGTCCAACTAGGAAGCGGCTGCGGGCACTAGCCGGCTTGCGCGGGAACATCGCGCAACTGAGCGCGGTTGAAACGTCGCGCAACTGAGCGCGGTTTGCTATCCTATTTTCAATCTGTCCGAACAACCGCATAACTCCTTACCCCCGCGAGGCCAGAAATGGGCGCACCATCTGTCGACCAGCTTCGGCTCTTATATATCGTCGACCGCTTTACCCATTCCGGGAACAACAACAAGCGACGCTGGTTGAAGGGGTTGCCCCTGTCGGTCCTCGTTTATCACGGCATCGAGAGAAAAATTTTCGACGACTACGACTGAGCCCCGAGCCTCGTCAAGTTCCACGGCGTCAAAATGTACGGAAAAGTCAGCCAGGAGGCCGACGCGGATCTCGAAAAACTCCAGCACGCGAAGCTCTTGGAAAAGCTTCATCTCTCGACGTGCTAGATTAGCTCTCGAGCTTACTGTAAGCCAGTTCAGCCATCGCGGCGTCCTGAACGCCCACGCCTGTGAGGTCGCAGACGATGAGCTCGTCCCCCTCGCGACCTGGCTTTTTTCCCGTCACGACATCGCCGAGCTCTGCATATACGTCGTCCTCGGTCATGAGCTTCGCCTCCACCGCGTGGTGGATCTCTCCGAGGCGCACGCATTGCGAGAGACGATCCGCGATCACTTTGCCGGCCCGCGACAGGATCTCGGCGTCGATCTCTTGCTTGTCGGGACCGTCCGAGCCCACCGCGAGAATCGTTGCATGAGGCGATACGGCGGCCGCAGCGACTATGGGCGTCCGCGCCGTGGTCACCGTCAGCACGAGCGAGGCTTCCTCGAGAGCGTCTTCCGGCCGCTCGCAAGGCGCAAACGGGATCCCGAGCTCGTCTTCCATCTCGCGGCAATAGCGTTCCACGTTGGCCGGCGTGCGGCTCCAAGCGAAGACTTTCTCGAGCTTCCGCACGCGCGCGATGGCACGCAGTTGGTAACGCGCTTGGGCGCCGCTTCCGAGGACGGCCATTTTCTCGACGCGCTCTTCGGCGAGCAGCCTGGCGGCAAGGGCACCCGCCGCTGCCGTACGCATCTCTGTGAGATAGGCATTGTCTTGAAGCAAAGCGAGAGGAAAGCCGGTTGCGGCGTCGAATACGAGGACGAGCCCCGAGCCCACCGGGAGGTCTTTGTCGGGGTTGCGGTAGAATCCGGAGGCGACTTTGAGCGCGAATATCGAGGAGCCTTCGATCGCGGCGCCTTTCACGTGGACTTCGCCTTCGACCTTCGGGAAATCGAACGCCATGGGTGGCGGCTGTACGACCCGGCCCTCGGAAAGCGCGCGGAAGGCGAGCTCGACGGCTTCGAGTGCTTGCTCTTCTTGGATGAGCTCACGGAGCTCGGACTCGGTAACAATGCGCACGACTATTCCATCCTCTCCATGCGAAAAGGCTTCACGCCCTCCAGCCGGATCCGGTCGCATGCTTCCGCGAATCCGTCGAGGTTTTCCACGATGCGGGCGAAGAGATTCATCGCGACGGGACCGGTTGGCATGTTGGGTCGAGCGCCGCGGCCATAGAAAAACGCAATCTCCGAAAAGTCATCGGGCCAGCCGGCAATCCGTCCACCGTCCACGTAGTAATATCCGATGTCGCCGATTTGCGATTGCGTCGTCTGGTTCTCCGGTGCGATTCGAATCCGGGGATCGATGGGAAGATAGGTTTCCGGTCCGGACCAAATCGCGTGATAGAGCGTGCCCTCGAAGGGCAGAGCTTTCCAAAGGGCCGCACACGTCTCAGGGGCATCGCGCTCGAGCAACTCGGCGGAAGCGGTGACGCCGTCCTTGGTAAAGGTCAACCTAGTCCGTTTCAGCATGTGAGGATTTCCCTACACCTAACGGGGGGAAATTAACACGATCTAGGACACTGTGTCACGAGCGAATCCCGCATACAGTTCGGGTCGTTGCCACGTGCGGGTGGCTGGACTGGGCGTGCAGGACGCCGGCGGGTTCGGACATCCGCCGTTGGCAACAACGCTTGTGGGAACGTACGAAGCCGGCATGGCTGCGTTCACCGCGGGCGGGGGAGGTGGCGCCGGGCCGGCCTCAAATCTTATTTGAGCTCATATGTCCGCGTCGCCCCCTCTTCCTGTTGCGTCCGACTCAACATCTCAGCGACTGCGGCCGCCGTGGGAGGAAAACGTCTGGCGCCTCTACAATCTGAGCCGGGCGAGAAGAACGACCTGGCACAGGAACAAGCCGAGCTCCTGGCGCGACTCGTCGAGGCGTATGACGACTTCACGGCAACGAATGGGGTGATCGATGAGCCGGTGGGCGTCACCTCTTACCCGTACAAACCTGCCCATCTCGGCGATCTGATCCCCGAAGGCTGAGCTCTTGCCCCGCAAGAACTCGATCCTGCGCTGAGCCTGAATCACAAGCGATCGTCGGAGAGTAAGTTGGGCAGCCACACCTACAATCGACGCCCGTTTTCAAGGAGTTAGTTGACATAGCCCAGGGCTCGCAGGCGGTTGAGCTCCTCGGCACTCATCTCGCTCGGGGCGTCGGGATCGATCTTGGCAGCGACGGCTCCCGCGTGCCAGGCGTGCAGTATCTCCGCGAGCCTCTCCACAACGTCTGGATGATCGGCAGCGATGTCGTTCATGTTGATCGGGTCCTCGGCGTGGTCGTAGAGCTCGAACTCCGGCCGGCCCTCTTCAGGATCGAGGATCTTCACGAGCTTCCAGCCTTCCCAGACCATCGCGATCGACTCGACGCTGAAATCAGCCGGGTCGTTGAAGGCGGCCGGCGCGAAGCGGCGCTCGGTGAAAGCCGGGCGCTGGCGCCAGCCGAGCCTGCCACGACGAGACCGGTCCTCGACGAGCAGCGGAACGAGGCTCTGTCCCTGGGCCTGCTCGGGCACGGCGATGCGCGCCAGATCGAGAAGAGTGGGCATTAGGTCGATAGTCTCCACCGTCTCTTCCACTTCGAGCCCTGCCGGAACGACACCCGGCCACCACAGCATCAACGGTACGTTGGCGTGCTCGCCATAGGTGTTTGCACCGTGAAAGCTGCGACCGTGCTCGAGGAACTCCTCGCCGTGATCACTCACGAACGCAACCAAAGTATCATTGGCGAGACCTAGCTCCTCCAGACGTTCGAAGAGTCGCGCGAGCTCCACATCCATAGCCAGTATCGAGGCGTCGTACCAAATCTTCTCGCGTTCGATGTAGCTCTCCTGGTCGACGCCTGAGGCATCCATCTCCGCCTGCGTCGGCAGCGATTGCAGCTTCATGAACGGATCGTCCACGTGGTCGGCCACTGTCTTCATGTCATCACGAAACTCCGCTGTAGTGTCGGGATCCATCCACTTCGAGGCATATGGCGCGTGCGGCTCGAACGGGCTGTGCGGATCGAAGACGTGCAGGAAGGCGAAGAAGGGCACTTCGCGGTGGTCCTCGAGCCAGACCGCGAGCCGGTCGACGAAGGTCCGAGCGGTTTTCGCCGAGGTCTGCTCGACGTCTTCGAGGGAAGGCCGCTCGTGGAGCACCTCGACGCCCTGGTGCAGGTTGGTCAGCTTGCCGGTAAAGGGCACGGACGAGGTGGCGAACGTGGCGTAGCCGGCGCCCCGAAAGGCCTCGGCGAGGGTGGTCACGGAGGCCGGGAGCCGATCCGACATGTCGAGCAGCCCGTGCGTTGCCGGGTAGAGCGAGGTGAGGATCGCCGCCACCGAGACCTTGGTCCAGGGTCCCTGGGCGATGGCATCGCGGAACATCGTGCCTTCACGGGCGACGCGGGAAAGAAAGGGAGCGTTGGCGCGCTCGTGGCCGTACGGCTGCAGGTGGTCACGGCGGAGCGTATCGGCGAGGATGAGAATCACTCCGCGAGGGGGATCCACGCTGCCGAGCGCTTCCACCGCGCCGACCGCGGGTGCGACCTGGGCCGAGCCCGCACGGTTGCGCACCGTAGGTCCGCCCCAGAACCCGACTCGCCCCTCGTCCTCGGCTTCGAGCACCAACGCGATCTCGCTGGAGCGCCCGGCCCAGCGATCGAGGTCGAGAAAGACACTGTGCCACACTAAAGCGCGAGTCAGGGTCCGCCGCATCAGCGGTTCGCCGCCCACCGTTACCACGAAAGTGAGAGCGCCGTCCTCGACCATTCCGAGCTGCAGCTCGAGGAAGGGATCCGACGGCACGTCCACCTGGAAGACCAGCCGCTCCGGTGCGCGCGCCACAATCGTTTCGCGGAAGATGTCGCCCAGTCCCTCCCAGCCGACTCCCGATTCTACGGAGGCCAGGTGCTCCTTGCGCGAGACGATCCGTAGCGACTCGATCAAAAAGTCGGCACCGACGGCGTCCGTCGGGCGGATCACAAGGTGCTGCACCCGGCTCAGGGCGTATGACGGGTTGATGCGGGTGTTGGCACCGGTCAAGGTGTAGGTGTGCATCTCGCCATCCGCGATTAGATCGCCGTTCAACGACAGCAGTAGCGCCGTTTTGGCCTGGTTGATTACATCCTCCTCTTTGAGCTCCTCACCTGCCTCCAACCCAACGCCGAAGCGCTCGCCCGCAGACACCGACATTCGGATCTCGATCGCGTGTACGATGTCGGAGGCATCGAGAGACGCGGGAGCCTTGGTCAGGAGCAGCGGGGTCTCGGCGGTCGTGCCGGCGAGTGCGCCGTCGCGGATCGAGAGGTTCTCGATCCCGTAAAGCACCCTGAATCCGCCGGTGGTCTCGTTCTCGGTGATCTCCACCGTGCCTTCGCCGTCGAAGCGCCACTCGGTTTTCTCGCGCGGCTCACCCGGCTCGACTGGGTTTTCTACCGTGGCTCCGTCGAACGCCTCCACTAGAGAGAAGGCCGGCGGCTCGTTCGAGCGGCCGCAACCACAGAGGCCAACAACGATAGCTACTGCAGAGGTACACAGCACCCAAATCACTGAACGACTCATGCTTCCCCTTCCGGCTTTCGCAGCCGAGCGAATCTTCGATTTTCGTCTGTCGAACGCTCATAGTACAACGCTTCTACTCCTCTCTCCAGACACAGGACGTGACAAAAAATCAACTTCGCGAGGACGGCGCCAAAATTGACAGCACTTCGCTGTGCGAAAACGTCCAGAAAAGAAGGCAGGATTTTTCAGCCTCCCTCGATGTGCACAACTGCGCGGTGGTTTGAAGGAGGGGCGGTGTCTCACACGGTTTCTACCCACAGGTTTGGCCGAGGACCAAGAAAATCGCCAAAAACCCAAAAAACATTTGACAGGTTTTGGGCAACAAGTTTTCTCGCGTCACAACTCCTTCTAGAAACACGGCTCCCGAACGCGGTATGGCTTGTGGATACGCTCATCTGGAGCATTTTGGCTTTCGTGTCGACCCTAGCCTTGTTCGACGCTTACGTGTCATCTCCGGACGCGAAAAAACACCAGAGTATACTTAATTACCGAGGAGAGAAGATGGTCGATAAATTCACGCACTACTTCACAAAACTCGAGAAACTTTCTAGCGACGCACTCCTTCGTTCTGCCGAAAAGCTGGTCGTTTCCGAGAACACTAGCATCGCCAAGCTCATCGCGCACCTCGCGGAGATGTCGAGCCGGAAGACCGCGCTCAAGCTTGGCTACAGCAGCCTTTACCAGTACTGCATCGAGTCCCTGAACTTGAGCGAAGGCGCTGTGCCCGCACGCATCCATGTGGCCAACGTGTCGCGCCGCTTCCCTCAGCTGTTGGTCGCACTTGCCGAGCGTCGTATCAGCCTTACGGTCGCGGCCCTTCTCGCGCCCCACCTTATTGAGGACAATGTCCAAAAGGTCATCTCCGATTGCGCTGGGAACACCCGCAAACAGACGGAGGAGTACTTGGTGGCCATCAAGCCGAAGCCAGTCTTCGAGCCGTCCATCCGCAAGCGCCCAGCCACCGCGGCCCCGGCGCTGGAGCCGTCGCCTCGAGACGCGACGGCTCCGGCTCCATCAATGTCGCCGTCGTCGTCATCACCTGTACCCAATCATCCACCCGTCGAGACCCCGAAGAGCTCACCGACCATACTGCAACCCGCGCGGCCTGCGATTTTCAATTTCAGGTTCTCAGCCGACAGGGAATTCAAGGACAAATTCGAGCGGCTCGCCGAAGTAATGGGCGTCGAGAACGCTCAGAAGAACATAGCAGAGATTTTGGCGAAGGCACTCGACATCGCGCTCGAGAAGAAAGACCCGAAGAAAAAACTCGAGCGGCGCAGAAAGAGGCAAGGCGGCACAACCGGGAAATCTCGTTCAGACGAGGTCACGGAGAAAGACGAGCCGGCCAAGTCTCGCTACGTTGCATCCGAGGTTAGAGGACGCGTTCACGAGCGGGATGGGTACCAATGCGTCTATGTGGGA
>SMYC01000297.1 GCA_004356105.1 Acidobacteriota bacterium
CCGAACGACGCACGTGCGCGCATGCGGCTCGGCAGAGTTCTCCTGGCGCTCCGCGAGCCGGAAGCGGGGAGGCTTCAACTGGAAGCCTCGCTAGAGACGCTCGTCGACCCGGCACACAAGACCATCGCCCTGCTGTCACTCGGCGACGCCGCCCGCTCCTCAGGGCGACTCGAGGACGCATCCGTTCTCTACGACCAAGCGCTCCACGAGGATCCGCAGTGCCAGTCAGCTGCCGTCGCGCAGTCTCACACTTTGCGACAGCTCGGGGACGCCGCAAGGGCGCGGGACGTCGTTAGGAAGAGCATGGAGAACATCGAGAGATTCGTGCCGCCTGACAGTTGGCTTGCCTATCGTCTCGGGGACTCCACTCGGGCGAAAGAGCTCTGGGACAAGCTCCGGAGCCGCATTCGATGACGCTCTTACTTTTCTTGACGCTGATATTTCAAGCCGCCCAGCAGACTCCGCGCGCCCCGCTTTTTCGGTCCTCGGCGCGACGCGTCGTCGTCGACGTGTTCGTGTCCCAAAACGGCCGGCCCGTCTCCGGGCTCACCGCGGCCGATTTCCAGATCCTCGACAATGGAGAGCTCCAGGAAGGGGTTACATTGCTCAATACGGCGGATGAGCCCTTGAGCGTTGTACTGCTAATGGATATGAGCGCTAGCGTTCGGGGCCAGAAACTTCAGCAATCGAGGCGTGCCTCGCGCGCCTTCGTCGACGGTTTGTCACCGTCTGATGAGATTGCCGTCATCGAGTTCGCCACACGGTACCGGCTGATCCAACCGATGGCCAAGATTACCCAGGACGCAATTTCGTCCCTCGAAAGACTCCGTGGGGGTGGGGTGACGGCGCTGCGTGACAGCCTTCACGCCGCGACGGTTTACGCTGAGTCGGGCACCGGCCGGCCACTCGTCGTCGTTTTTTCAGATGGCGACGACAATTCGAGCTGGTTGACGATGGACGATGTCGTGACGGGCGCGGAAGCATCCTCCGCGGTGATCTACGCGGTGCGCGTCAGCTCCGGCGCCGGCCTGACGCTCCTCGACGAGAACGGGCATGGTTATGTAAAGATCTCGGCGGACTACAAAGGAACGCGCACGCTCAAAAACGTCGTGCGAGCTGCGGGCGGTCGACTCATTTCGCTGCCATCGACGGAAAATCTCGAGGACGCCTACGTGGCCATTCTGGAGGAGATGCGCAATCGCTACCTCCTCGTCTATGAGCCCGTTTTGCGCGAGCCCGGTTGGCACAGCCTCGACGTCGAGCTCCGTCACAAAAAAGGCGAAGTTCGCGCTCGGGCCGGCTACTTTCTACGCGAGCGATGAGGGTTCAGCGCTCAAGTCTCTCGAAATAGGGCGGCGATTAAGTAGAGGACGGCGCATGATGCTTCTAGAGGAGCGATCATGGTTGAATTTGTTCGGGAGCTTCGCTATTCGGCTCGGGCTCTTTTGAGGACGCCTGGGTTTGCGCTCGTTTTTGTCCTGACGCTCGGGCTCGGGATAGGGGCCAATACGGCGATCTTTTCGCTCGTTAGGGGAGTGCTCCTGCGGCCGCTCCCTCATCGAGGCGGGAAAGACATCATCCATGTGCGCCAGACGGCGGTCGTGCATGCCATCCCGAACGCCACGTTCTCGGTTCCCGAGATCGTGGACTACCGGGTGGCGGCGAGAACCGCCGAGGGTTTTGCGGAGTTCTCGGCTGTGCCTTCTATTTATTCATTCGCGGTGTCGCACTTGATCCTTCCCCCGCAGCGCGGCAGCATGCCGCATGGTTGCGTCGTTTGTTCGCGCTCTCGTCTCCGCCTTCAAAACGCACCGAGACCTGGCCCTCGAGAATCTCACGCTGCGGCAGCAGCTCGCTGTCCTCCGTCGTTCGGTGAAACGCCCCCGCGTGTCGGACTTCGACCGTGGGTTTTGGGTTCTCTTATCTAGGATTTGGAGGGACTGGAGGTGGTCGCTGGTCCTCGTGAAACCGGAGACAGTTATACGGTGGCACCGCTCAGGTTTCAGACGCTATTGAACATGGAAGAGCCGGAGGCGTCGGCCCGGTCGACCCGCCGTCGCTCCCAAGGTGCGCGCCCTTATCCGGAAGATGAGCAAGGCCAATCCCCTTTGGGGGGCTCCTCGTGTACACGGCGAGCTGCGAAAGATCGGAATCGACGTCTCCCAGGCCGCGGTGTCCAAGTATATGGTTCGGCATCGGAAGCCACCGTCCCAGACGTGGAGGAGCTTTCTCGACAATCATCTGCGCGACCTGGCGTCGGTAGACTTCTTCACCGTGCCGACCGCGACCTTCCGCGTTCTTTTTGTCTTCGTGGTGCTCTGCCACGACCGTCGCCGTATCGTTCATTTCAATGTTACGGAACATCCCTCCGCGGAATGGACGGCGCAACAAATGGTCGACGCTTTTCCCTGGGACACGGCACCTGGTTACCTGCTGCGGGACCGAGATCAAATCTACGGAGGCTACTTCGACCGGCGTGTCGCTGGGCTCGAGATCGAGCAGGTTTTGACCGCCCCACGTTCACCGTGGCAAAACCCGTTCGTCGAAAGGCTCATCGGATCGATTCGTCGTGAGTGTCTCGACCACATGATTATCCTGGGCGAGCAGCACCTGAAGCGAATCCTACGCGAATATGTTGACTACTATCATTCGTGCCGGACCCATCTGTCGCTTGAGAAGGACGCGCCGGAGCCCCGCCTGGTCGAGTCGCCGGCGATGGGGAGAGTGACTGCCGTTGCGAAGGTCGGGGGTCTCCATCAGTATTACACTCGCCTCGCTGCTTGAATTCGCGGCACTTGACGAGGTCTTCCTACGGGCAACGTGTTCTTCGCCTAACGTCGCGTCCGAGTCAGCCATCAAGATACCCTTACGGCGACGACGACCGAAGCAGTCGTCAATCCTCGGCGTACTCCGTGGGTCCCGAGTAGTTCGAAAATCGCATGATCGAGTTTATGGAAGGGACAGGCTCGAGCAAAGCTCGGGTGCTGTTAAACCGTGACCTCGAGAGGGGGAGTGCGACGTCATGATGGACGCCTCAGCGCGTGCCGTCCACGAGCCCGTATCCCATGTCGCGGGCCGGAAGAATGACGTCGTTCTCCCGCACGTAATCCTCCCACGCGCGCAAAAGCTCCGCGAGTTTCTCCGGCGCCTCTTCGGAAAGATCCCGCGACTCCGAAGGATCGCTCGAAAGATCAAAGAGCTCCCACCGCTCCATCCCGTAAGGCTCCCACAGCCAAAGAAGCTTCCAATGACCCTTGAGGATCCCGCGCCGTCCAAAAAGCTCCCACCCCATCACGGCGTCGTCATCATGAATGCTGTCCGTCTCTCCCGAAAGAAACGACACCATGGACTTACCTTGCATCGGCGCGACCTCGCGCCCGTCATAGACACTCGGATGCTCCACCCCCGCGAGCTCCAGAAGCGTCGGCGCGACATCCTTGACCGAAGCAAACGTATCCATGCGATGACCTCGATGCGCGAGCCCGCTGAGGCGCACGATCGCCGGCGTGCGCGTGCCGCCTTCCGTCGTGAGCGTCTTGAACAACCGAAATGGCGCGCTTTGCGCTTGCGCCCAAGCAGGACCTGTCCAAACATAAGAGCCGATACGCCCCATGTTCTCGTAGCGATTGTCGAAGCGCGTCGGTATCCAATCTTCGTTCTCGTACATCGTCCCGATGTTGCCTCCCTCGGCGCCGTTATCGGAGGAGAAGATGATGACCGTGTTCTCGTATTGTCCCGTACGCTTCAAATAATCGAGCAGCCGGCCAATGTTGTCGTCCAAGTTCTCGACCATCGCTGCGTAGATCTCCATCCGTCGAGCCTCGAACCGTTTCTCCTCCTCGTCGAGAGAATCCCAAGCGGGAACCCAGTCGACCCGGTCCGGAACGGGCACCTCGGGAACCACGTGGCCATCGATGAGATTCTGGACGCGCTTTGCCCGAAGCGTGTCATAGCCGTCATCGTAGACCCCGCGATAGCGATCGATGTAGTCCTCGGGTGCTTGAAGCGGCCAATGCGGAGCCGTATAGGCCGCGTAAACAAAAAACGGCTGACCGTCCTCTGAGCCGTCCTCGAGATACTCGATGAGCTTGTCGGTGTAGTAATCCGTCGAGTAGAAGTCCTCTGGGATCGAGACCTCGGTACCATTTTCACGATATATGGCAGGGTAGCCGTCCATAAGGGGCGTCGCGTCGCCGAAGTGGCTGGCGCCGCCAGCGATGGTCACGAAGGCCTTCTCGAACCCGCGTCGCTCCGGCGACAATTCCAGTGTCATGCCGAGGTGCCACTTCCCAGCCATGTAGGTGTGATAGCCGGCATCCCGCAAGAGGCTCGATACCGTGACCACCCGATCGCTCAAATAGCCTTCGTAGCCCGGATGGCCTTCCTGGTTCTCGTCCGCGTCGCCCGCCATCGTCCCGAGCCCCGCGGGATGCGTGTCCGTTCCCGAGAGCAACATCGCCCGGGTCGGGGAGCAGCTGGGCCCGACGTGATAATTCGTGAGGATCACGCCCTCGGCGGCGAGCGCGTCGATGTTCGGCGTTCTGATTTCGCTACCCAGGAAGCCGAGATCCGAGTAACCAAGATCGTCCGCGAGGATGATGAGAAAGTTGGGACGCTCGTCCACCTCCCCACCCTCCGGGGCGCAAGCGAGCCCACTCACGAGCGCAAGTATCCATGCCCATCGCGATTTCATCGTTCCCCTTTCAGCGCTTGAGCGCGAACACCCAGAGAACCCCGCCTTGAGGGACTTCTGAATTCTCCCCCCGGAGCACGTTGAGGCTCGCATGCATCTTCTGCGCGTCCACTCCCCAGCCGGACTGCACGGCGATATACTGCACGCCGTCCACCGCGAAAGAGCTCGGGACCCCAGTAATGCCGGAATTCGTGCGCATCTCCCATAGAACGTCCCCGGTCCGCCCGTCGAAGGCCCGAAAGAAGCGATCGTTC
Organism: Acidobacteriota bacterium; assembly: GCA_004356105.1. Lineage (GTDB taxonomy): Bacteria > Acidobacteriota > Vicinamibacteria > Marinacidobacterales > SMYC01 > SMYC01. The sequence continues at coordinate 4,948 of SMYC01000297.1, forward strand.
GTGCCGCCCATGAAAACGAGCCCGCCTCCGGTCGTCAAGACGGGGCCCCAGTTCGGCGACGCGAAGCTCTGCGTCCACACGAGCTCGCCACGAGCCACATCCCATGCTTGAAGCTCCCCAACCGTTTCTGCGTTGTCGTGGATCTGCATGCCTCGATTACGCCGCACGCGTCGGCCCACATAAGCTCTCCCGGCCTCGTAGGTCACCTCCTGACCTTCCATGAACATACAGAGGTTGTTGTTCGCCGGGATGTAAACGAGGCCGGTCTCGGGATTGTAGGCGGCGGGCGGCCAGTTCTTGCCGCCCCAAAGAGACGGGCAGAACCGAGCCTCTTTGCCCGTGCCCGGCTTTCGGTCCGGATGATATTCCGGACGTCCGGTCTCGGGGTCGATGCTCGTGAACACGTCTTGATGCACGAAAGGCCAAGCGTCGACGAATCCAATCGTATCGCGGCCACGAGAGAGAAACCATAGATAGCCGTTGCGGCCCGGATGGATGAGACTCTTGATCATGTTCCCGTCGCGCGGAATATCGATGAGCATGGGCGCGTCGACTTCGTCCCAGTCCCAGGAATCGTTCCAGTGATACTGGTGATGCGCTCGGAGCTCCCCGGAATCGGCATCGAGCGCCACGACCGAGCTCGAGTAAAGGTTATCGCCCGGCCGCGTATCACCCATCCACGGCGCCGCGTTTCCCGTACCCCAATAGGTCAAGTTGAGCTCGGGGTCGTAGGTTCCTGTGACCCACACCGGAGCGCCGCCAGTCTTCCACGTATCGCCGGGCCACGTGTCGTGTCCGGGCTCGCCTGGTCCCGGGATCGTGTAGGTCTTCCAAACCTCCTCGCCCGTATCTGCGTCATAGGCAGCCACGAAGCCGCGCACGCCGAGCTCGCCTCCCGAGATTCCGACCATCACTTTTCCATGGACGACGAGCGGTGCGAGTGTGAGGTAGTAGCCGTGCTTGTAGTCCTCGACGGCCGTCTCCCAAACGAGCTCTCCTGAGGCCGCATCGAGCGCCACGAGGAAAGCGTCCACGCCGCCAAAATAGACGCGGTCGCCAGAGAGCGCGACGCCGCGGTTCGTCGGATGGAAGTTGAGAACGTCTTCGGGGAGCTCGCGTCGATAACGCCAGAGAAGATCCCCGCTCGCGGCGTCGAGGGCCAAGACTTGATTGCCCGGCGTCGTGATGTACATGACGCCGTCATTCACGATCGGCGGCGATTGGTGACCTTCGTCGACACCGGTCGAGAGCGTCCAAGCCGGAATGAGTTCCCCGACGTTCTTGGTGTCGATTTGCTTCAGCGAGCTGTAGCCCCAGCCACTGTAATTGCCCCGGTACATGAGCCAGTTTTCCGGCTCTGGGCTCTCTAGGCGTGCGTCGGTGACGGGGCGAGGCTGAGCGGCGGTGATGGAGCGAGGCCCACCCCCCACGAAGAGCAACAGCGTGGCGAGAAAGAGAATCTTCACTCGCCTTCGCTCACGAAGCCTTTGGCTTCCTGATAGCTCGGATTCTCGGGGTTGTCGCCAAGGATCTCGAGGAGCTTCTCGTAGTTCGTGCGCGCGGCTTCCGCGTCGCCCGATTTCTCGGCGGCCCGCGCCATTCCTCGCAGGGAGAGCGTGCGGTTCTGCATCCTCAGAAGTGACGTTTCGAACTGCTCAGCTGCTTCATCCGCTTTTCCAAGCTCGAGCAAAATCTCGCCGTAGAGCTCGTAAGCTGGCTTGATGGGCGTAGCCGCTCCGGCCGGCGGGCCCATGTCCTCCGCCAATGCTGTCGCTTCTTTCATGAGTGCCATTGCATCGTCGCCTTGGCCTTGCGCGAGTTTCACGAGAGCCCCGAGCTCCTTCGCCATGATGCCGAGGGGTCGTGTGCGGTCTTCGCCGTCTTTGGCTTTGCGCTCGTCATACATTGCCATGAGCTTGGCCTCGGCTTTCTCGGCTGTCTCCGTCTCGCCGAGCTTCACCGCGCTCATCCCGTTTGCGAAAACTTCTTCCGGCGTGGCGTCGTCGCCGAGCATCTCGGTCTTCCACTGCTCCGATTCCACGATATAGCGCGCGGCCATGGTTCTTGGACCGTCCTTCGCCATCGACGCCTTGCTGATCGCGGCGACGGGCTTCAGGAGCTCGACGGATTTCATCGCCTTTTCGTAGTCTCCGCGCTGGAGCTGGCCGTACTGGCCCCAGTCGAGGGCGTGCCAGACATAAACGTCGTTATAGAACTTCTCGGTATCGGTGAGGCCGTCGCGCTTTCGCCACAGGCGGATCGCGGCAGCGTAGGACGCGTCGTTTGATTTCACCACGCGGTCCCACATCCCGTGTTGGATGAAGATGTGCGACGGCATGTGGATAGCGTGCGCGGCGTCGGGAGCGATCTCGGCATAGCGGTAAGCTGCGGTCAGCGCGAGCGGTGCGTGAACGGGATCGTCGAAGGAATGGATGATGTAGTGCGCCGCGCCGGGATGGTCCGGGTGCTCGCGGTAGATGTTCTCGGCGATGGCGCCCGCCTTCATGCGGATGCGGAAATCTTTGTCGCGGGTGAAGCGCACGCGGCCGAGAAGCGATACCGCGTAGAAGGCTTGTACTTCCGCGTCGTTGGGGTAGCTCGCTGCGAGCTCACCCATGGATTTCGAATAAGCGGTGGCGCGCTCTTCCTCGCTGCCTTCGCCGAACAAGAGCTCGACGGCCGCGAGGAAACCTTTCTCACGCTCCGTCGGCGCTTTCTCGAGCCGCTCTTCAGGCGTTGCGCCGAGCCGCTTCAAGACGGCCCGGGGAAGATCTGGGTTCCGCTCGGGGAGGAGCGGATGGTTGTGGCTCATGGCCTCGCCCCAATAGGCCATGAAGAAGTCGGGCTCCGCGGCGAGAGCCGCTTTGAAAGTCTTCTCGGCGCTCTCGAAGGTGAAGCTGTGCAGAAGCAGCACCCCGTGCAAAAAGTGCTCCTGTGCTTCCGCGGATTTGGCCGAGGTCTTGAAATCGATGGTTCCCAGATCTTGGGCGCCTACTTCTTGGATGATGGTTGGCGTCGCCATGAGCGCGGCGACGAGGATGAAAACAGACGTTCTCAGCATGCGATGGGCCTCCGTGGCTTTCCGTAGACCCCTTTTTAGGCCCAAACGCTCTCGACTGCAACCGTTGCGGTTCTCGAGGCGGTGCATTAGAGTCCGTGTCGGGAGGCTCGTCATGTCCAAACGTGTTTGCGTCGCAATGGTCGTCATTCTGATGGCCACCGTTTTCGTTGCGGGTTTTACGCTCCAGACCCGCCGCCAGCGTGAGGAGGCGGCTTTGGCCGAGCCTTTCAAAGGCGTCACTTTAGACGGCACGGTGATCCCGGGTCTGTATTCGATCCAATCGACCGGCGTATCTACGGAGCCGATACGCGAGGCCGCCGAGCAATTTCTCGCGTCGCTCGACGGAGAGCTCTTGAAAAAGGCGCGATATGCCACGGACGACATCGAGTGGCGCAAATGGCACAACGTGCACCGCGCTCCTCGGGAGGGTGTGAGCTTCGGCGAAATGAACGACACGCAACGCGAGCGAGCGTTCGGGCTACTCGGCGCGAGCTTGAGCGCAAAAGGTTTGAAGAAAACCAAGAACGTCATGCGCCTCAACGAGCACATCGCCGAGATCGTCGGCAAGCACGGCGAATATGGTGAAGAGTTCTATTGGTTCACCATGATGGGCGAACCGTCCGCTACGGAGCCCTGGGGTTGGCAGCTCGATGGCCATCATCTCGTCATCAATTACTTCGTTCTCGGTGATCAGGTCGTGATGACGCCCGCCTTCATGGGCTCGGAGCCGGTTATCGGCACAGGTCGCTTCGAGGGCGTCGAGGTGATGCAAGACGAACAGAACAAAGGCCTCGCTTTCATGGAATCGCTCGATGCGAGCCAGCAGAAACAAGCGATGCTCACGGGCGAAAAAACGAGGGGGAATGCGCTCGCGCAAGCCTATAACGACAATCTCGTGCTCGACTATGCCGGGATCCGCGTGGACGCCCTGAGCGCGCCTCAGAAAAAGTTTTTTCGCGAGCTCGTCGCTGAATATGTCTACAACATGGATGAAGGCCACGCCGCAGTCTGGATGAAAGAAATCGAAGCGCATCTCGACGAGACCTACTTCGCGTGGCTCGGCACTACGGGTCCGGAGAGCGTTTTTTACTATCGCATACAAAGTCCCGTCATCCTCATCGAGTTCGACCATCAGGGCCCGATTGCTCTCGACGGCCCGCGGGTCCCGTCGCGCCGCCACGTGCACTCCGTGGTCCGCACGCCCAACGGCAACGACTACGGAAAGGACCTATTGCGCCAGCATTACGAGCAACATCGCACGGATGCCGCTCACGGACACGTTCACTGAGGTTGACGGCTACGTCGTCCTACCTTCGTTCCTCGAGGCAAGACGTACGAACTAATTCCGATACTTTCCGAGGACGGGCCGCCCCGGAAAGGCGTCCTTTACCGTCTTGCCGTCCCGAACGACGAACGTGCCGTTCACGATCACGTACGGGATACCGTTGGCAAAGCTGAGCTCCTTGCCGAAATCCGCCGTGTCGATGACGGTCGCCGGATCGAATATCGTAAGGTCCGCGTCACAGCCGATTTGAACGCGGCCCTTGAGCCGCATCCCGGGCGCGACCGGATCGAGCCGCTCCGCTGGCATGAGCGTCATCTTGCGAAGTGCGTCCATGAGCGAGAGCACTTTGCGCTCGCGCACATAGCGGCCGAGAACCCGAGAGAACGTTCCCGCGGAGCGAGGATGGGCGAGCGGCGCGTAGGGCATGCCGTCGGACGCGATCAACGTAAACGGCGCGCGCATGCCCGCGTCGATCCAGTCGTCTTTCATCATGTGAATGATGAGCGTCCCGCCTTCGGCTCGGTATTTTTCGAACGTCTCTTTGGTCAGCCGCTCTCCCGTGGCCTCCCACTGCAAATCGCCATAATCCATGTCCCAGACTTCCTGCCATCCCTCGTCGAAGAGCGTCGATTCGATGCCGGTCGAGCCGGCGGTATAGGGATAAAGCTCGGTCGTGATGTCGAGGCCTTGCTTTTGTGCCGCGGCGATCATCTCGAGCGCGACATCGACCTTGCCGAGCGCCATGCTGTTGAGATGAACGATGTGGAGCGATGCGCCGGTTGCCGCGGCGTTCGCGATGGCTTCCTGGATGGCTGGAATGTCCGGGTCACGCACGTGGGTATAGACAGGGACCCCGATTTTGGCAGCAAACGCGTAGGCGCGGAAGATCTCCTGACGTGTCGCTCCTGGATAGTAGCCGACGGTTACGCCGACGCCGAGAGCACCTTCTCGAATACCCGAGGAGAGTGTCTCGGCCATTCCGTCGAGCTCGTCGGGCTCGAGCGATTCGTAGCGAGAGGCGAAAGCCGGCCGCATGGCCTCGTCGAGCTCGGGGCTATCGAGGCCATGCTCGGCGATGATGGAGCGGATATGAGCCACGGTCGCTGCGTATTTCTTCATGTCCATGAAGCGCGTCCCGCCATGTGAGACCGTCGCGCCGAAATTGAGGATCGCGTTGCCACGCCGCGAATCGATCCATTCCTTCAAGAACACAACGCCGCTTTCGAGCTCGAGCGCCGTCGTCACGCCGTCATGCGCCTGATACTCGTTCGCCGCGTTCGTCTGGCCGTGTGCGTGGAGGTCGATGAACCCCGGCGCCACGACCAGCCCGGCCACGTTCAGGACTTCGACGGCGGACAGTGTCTCGGAGCTTATCTCGACGATGCGATCGCCGCGGATGCCGACGTTGCGCACCGCGTCGAGACCGGTTTCCGGGTCCATGACGCGGCCGCCCTCTAGCACGAGGTCGTAGCGCTCTTGAGCAACGACGCGTGTCGTCGAAAGAAGGCAGAGAGATACAAGGATATGCTTGAACATGTTTTACTCCACGATGGTCAGCCAGCTGAACCAGACCGGATGTTCCGTTTTGTACCAGTTGAGCGCTTCTCGCAATAACTTCTGCTGGTCCTCCGAGATGACCTCAGGAGGGATACGGTCGAAGCGGATGCGTATGTTGCCGCCGTCTTCGTGGTCGAGCGCCTCCGAGCACAACGTCTGGAGCTCGTTTCGAATGCGCCCGGAATCAGAGATCCGCACAACCCGCTCACGAAAATCCTCACCGCCGAGAAAGCGTGTCAACAAGGGATTGAAGACAAGACGCGCGCGCTCGTCGTCTTCCAAATTGCGGAGGGTGAACTTTATCGTTTTGCGGCCTTTGCGCGTGGCGAGTGCAACCGTCACCCGGTAGCGGCCACCCCCGAGATCCACGACCTCTTCCGCGCCGCTATAAGGATCGTCGCACATATAGCCGCACGCCGCGAGTACGCGCCAGCGCCGCTCTGGAAAGAAATCATCGGCGCGCACGATCGATGTGTCGAGCGGAAGCCCAGCATCGCGCGCCGCCCGCACGGCGTCGCAATACTCGTCGATCATCTTGTCCTCGATCGGCTCGCCTGCGATCTTGCGGAGCTGCGCTCCGAAATCTTCTTCTTCGGGATCGAGGCGCATGACCGCGCGCTCTTTCTCCCAAGACATCAAGAATTTCGAGGTCAGCACCGACATCGAGACATCGAGGCCGAGCACCGGGGCAAGGCTCGCGGCTTGCATGGCTTCGGCCGAGCCCGCATAGCCGTCGACGAGAAAGACGTGCGGCTCGCCGGCGTCATCTTTCCAGGCGCCGATTTGATAGGTAGGGGCATAGCTTCCCGTATCCACAAACGCTTCATGGCCGTTTCGAAGCCGATAGCCTGTCTCGACGAGATGGGCGCCTGCTTTTTCCCATTGCTTCCAGAGCGTCCCGAGGCGCTTCGTGCGGGTCTCTCCCGCGAGCGTCCACACGTGGATGTTCTTACGCTTGATGCCCGGATAGGTCTCTTCGATGGCCTCGACGACTTTGCCCCGCTCCGTCCGGTAGTCGATGAGCGTCGCGCCCTCGGCGGCGGTCTCGACGACTTCTTGGGGTAAGAGCAAGGTCCCGACATACCCTTCGTAGGGACGGCCGACACGCAGAGGCTGATCGAAAAGATGCAGCACCGTCATGGGCCCGGTCTTTTCGCCTTTGGCGAAACGCGAGGTGTTCTCGAGCGTGTCGATGGCAGCGCCCCAAATCACGATGCCAGAGCGCTGGCTCTCGTCATAAAATGTTTCGAAGTCGTATTCGGGGTCGTTGATGAGTTTCTTGACGCGCTCGTCGACCCACTTGGCGACCTGGGGCCGTGCGTAGACACGGCCGAAGCCGAGCTGCGGGTTCGAGCCCATCTCGGGCGTCTCGCCGAGCTTGGGCATGAGCCCTTCGCCGAGCGAGACCATGATCGCGTGGTTCTCGGGGAGGTGGCGCGTCGCGTACCAGAGCGATTCGCTCATCGTATAGGCCGAGATCGCGTCCGCGTCTTTCTTGACTTGATTGAGCGCGGCTTTGTCGAGCCCCTTTCCTTCGCCGTAGCGGCCGTAGAGCTTGGTTCCGAGAGCGGTGACGGCTGCCGTCATCGCGATCAGCGATTCCATACGCGGCGGGAGAAACGAGAACCGGGTCTCCGGCTCCCGTCGGCGCTCCTCGTGCAGCTCCACGTCCTCGAGCCAGAGATGAAAACGTCCCAAGATCGGGCTCGTGTCGAAGGCCCATTGGGCGATGAGATTTCTCTTGAGTCTTTGCTGTTCTGTCGATGTCATCCGTCCCTCGAGGGAGAGTTATATCAGCTTCGCGACTTGACGGAAAAGACGAGAGCGCCTAACCTCGCTAACTTTGAACTACATGACGCTCGGAAGCTGCCGGTGAGCGACCAAGAGCTCTTCGTCCAGGGGCCCCCGTCTTTCTGGGACCGCTTGTGGAATCCAGAGACCGGTCCGAGCTATTGGGTAGTGCGCTTTCTGATTCTGCGCCTTCTCGGGGTTGTCTACTTCATTGGATTTCTGACGGTCATCGATCAAGGCATCCCGCTTTTGGGAAGCGAAGGACTCACACCCGCCGCGGACTACCTCGGCCGAATCGAGACCACCCTCGGCTCGAGAAGCGCGGGCTTCGTCCAGCTCCCGAGCATTTTTTGGTTCCGCGACTCCGACCGCTTTCTCGTACGCGTGGCCTGGCTCGGCGCGGGCGCGTCGCTCCTCGTTGTCTTCGGCTACGCCAACGCGTTAACACTCACGTTTCTTTGGTTTCTCTACATGTCCTACGTCCATATCGGCCAAGTCTGGTATGGCTTCGGCTGGGAGATCCAGCTACTCGAGACCGGCTTTCTCGCGATTTTTCTTTGCCCGCTCCTCGACGGCCGTCCTTTCGCCGCGCGTCCGCCGCCGGTCGTCGTGATCTGGCTCTACCGCTGGCTCATCTTCCGTATCATGCTCGGCGCGGGCCTCATCAAGCTGCGCGGCGATGCGTGTTGGGCGGATCTGACCTGTCTCGCCTACCACTACGAGACGCAGCCGGTCCCGAACCCACTGAGCCGCTGGCTCCACTTCATGCCGCTCTGGTCCCACAAGCTTGGCGTGATCGCGAACCACCTCTCAGAGATCGTCACGCCGTTTTTCGCCTTCGGCCCACGCCGCGCGCGCCACGTCGCCGGCGTGCTCTTCGTGGGCTTTCAAGGGATGCTCATCGTGAGCGGCAATTTGTCCTTTCTGAACTGGCTCACGATCATTCCCGCTCTTGCTTGTTTCGACGATAGCTTCTTCGCGCGGGTGATCCCCGACGACTTGAAGCGCCGCCTCACGAGGCTACAGCGCGTCCCCTATCACCGAGCGCAGCAAGTGACCGCTACCGCGCTCTTTGTCGTGGTTGCCTTAGGGAGCATCGGGCCCGTCGCCAATCTGCTGTCCCCCCGCCAAGTCATGAACACTTCCTTCGGCCGACTCCACGTCGTGAATACCTACGGCGCTTTCGGGAGCGTTGGGAAGGAGCGCTACGAGCTCGTGTTCGAGGGACGGGAAGAGGGAAGCAATGTGTGGCGCGCCTACGAATTTCCCTGCAAACCCACGAGCGTCGACCGGCGGCCTTGCATCATCACGCCCTACCACTATCGACTCGATTGGCTTCTCTGGTTCGCGGCGATGGGCCGCATGCAGCAATACCCGTGGACCGCGCACTTGGTCTGGAAGCTGCTGCAGAACGACCCGAACGCGCTGAGCCTTTTGGCGTCGAATCCTTTTCCCGACGCCCCTCCTCATGAGATCCGGATAGAGCTCTATCGCTACACTTTCGCCCCTGCCGGCGGGGACGCTTGGTGGACGCGCGAGCGCCTGAGCAGCTGGTTGCCGGCAACGAAACTTACCGACAGGCGGATGCGGGAATTTCTGGAGAGCCAAGGCTGGTAATCGTTTGACCGCCCAACCCATGCTTCGAGCAGTGCCTCTTTTTACACTCGCGGGTTATCTCCTCGCGGAAGGTGGAGCGAGTAAGCCGCTATTCAGAATGTTCCGGGCACTCGTCGGCTAGATGCCGGGAGGCCTCGCGATCGTGAGCCTTCTGCTTCTCGCTTTTTTTACGCCCCTCACGGGAGCGTCGGGCGTGACGATCTTGTCGATGGGCGGATTGCTCTTGCCGGTGCTCCCCCAGGAGCGTTATCCGGAGCGCACGGCAAGCTCACGACCACGGTCAAGGTGACCAACCTGACCAATGCCGAAGTTCAGCATCACGTCTTCGGCGACATCATCAAGCGGCAGATCGTCGGCGAGCTACGCTTCCGTTTCTGACCGCGCCGCCCGAGAGGTAGAATCCGCTGACTGGAGGCATATCTCATGAGAATCGTTTGGCTCGTTTCGCTTCTAATCACATCGACCGCGACCGCTCAGGAAATCGAGCGGAAGAACCCGGAGGGGATGACGCAGCCGACCGCCTATAGCCATCTCGTCAAAGTCGGGAACTTGATGTTCCTCGCCGGCCAAGTGGCGCTCGACGGGGAGGGCAACGTCATTGGGGAAGGCGATATGACAGCGCAAGTTCGCCAGGTGCTCGAGAACATGAAGTCGGTGCTCGCTTCCGAGGGCGCCGATTTTTCGAACGTCGTCAAGATCAACATCTTTACGACCGACATCGAGGCCTTTCGAGACGCCGCTTCTGTGCGCCGGGAATATTTCGGGGACCATCCTCCGGCGAGCACACTCGTTCAAATCGAACGGCTGGCGCGGCCCGTCTTTCTCGTAGAGATCGAAGCGATTGCGGTAGCCAAAGAGTAACCGCTACGCGTCTTCTTCCGTCATTCGCGTCAGGTCGGGTCGTTTGCGGCGGTGGTGACGTTCTTCCGGCCGCGTCTTGCACGGTATTGCAACAAGAAGCGTTTAAGAATCCAATAGGCCATCATGGCAAGAGCGGCCGAGAGGATAAAGTTTCCGATGAAAAAAGGCACGAGCAGATTCCACGCGTCGGCGGTCAGCTCGCTCCAAAACCGACCTGAAGATAGCGTGTCGTAGCTAATTTCGGGCAAGGCCGTATCGCTCCCGAGAATGTAGACGCCGAGGCTCGTGCCGAGCGCTGCCGCGGGCGCCACGGTCCATGGCGTATTCGAGAAGACGCCGGCAAGGAAGGCGAGGCGATTGACGCGGAACAGAAAGATGACAGCGATCCCGATGAGCGTGTGAAAGCCTAGCAACGGCGAGAAGCCGACAAGCACCCCGAGACCAAAGGTCCGGGCTGTGCGCTCCGGCGGCTCATCCATGAGCAACAACTGACGCAGGTAACTCCTAAACCCTCGCTTTTCGGTCATTGCTCGAATCGATTTTCGTCCAAGTCAGGCTCCTACTCACAGGTTCATTGGATTCCTTCATTTTCGCACTTTTTAATCTCGAAGGCGGAAAGTAAGACGGCCCGGTTAACCCGACCTCATCGTTGAAGATTCCGCGCTTTCGATTTAGAATGCTCTCTCGCGGAGACGACATTTCGACTGCGCTCGAGGTGATGACGTGATGGGCCTGTTTACGGCCTGTAACGTTTGAGCGTGCTCGAGGTCGTGGTTCGTAGCTGGACATTCAACGGCCAGGCGACGGCGTACTGGCTGTCCGGAGGGCGCGAAGCCATGCGCAAGACGAGTTCTCGTCCGTTCTACACTTTGCTGGTGGGTCTGGTTTTAGCCAGCCTTCCCGCACTCGGCTCGGCCCAGTCGAAAGTCTGGATCGGCAAGGAAAAAGACTACGAGCGATTCTTGTCGAATGCCGAGATTGTGTCCATCCAGGATGTAGGTAGCGGCGTGAATAAGCCGAAGCGGATCAAGTTGAGGCAAGGAGCTCGGGAGCTCGAAGCCATGTGGAAACCCATACAGCGCGGTCCGAAGGAGTGGGCGTGGGAAAGCTTCGAGGCCGAAGTGGCCGCCTACCAGTTGGACCGGATCCTTGGACTTCACATGGTGCCGCCGACCGTCGTCCGATCCATTCACGAGCAAGAGGGCTCCCTCCAGCTATGGGTGACCGGCGTCAAGTTCTTTCGAGATACGAGCGCTGAAGCGCCGCAGACTCCGGAATGGAATCAGCAGCTCGCTAGCTGCCGATTGTTCGACAATCTCATCGCCAACGGAGCTCGCAGCTTCAGATATTCTCGTGGACGAGGAGTGGAACCTCGTGCTCATCGATCACTCGCAGGCGTTTTTGAGCTCGCACTATCTCGATGACGATGACGAGAAACTGCCTGATACGTTCGACCGGCAACTCGTCGCAAGGCTCGAGGATCTGGACCTGGAATACATGCAGTTTCGCTTCGGGCGTCTGCTGCTCGATCCACAGATCAGAGCCATCATCATGCGGCGCAATGCCTTGATGCGACGGCTCGACAAGCTCGTCGCGGAGAAAGGCGATGAAGCCGTCCTCTTCGGGGTTGCATCGGAACACCAATGACCTCGGCGTCCTCTACTTTGACTGGTCGAGCTGCCCACGTTCTTGGCGCTGTTGTCGCTTTTGTTGTTGCGCTGGCGCTGCCATCGGCTGAAGGCCTCGAACAAACCATTCCGTGCGAGTTCGACCCGGTCGACCGTATCGTGGCCATCGGCGACATCCATGGTGCCTATGACAGGTTTGTCGATAACCTGAAGGCCACAGGCGTCGTGGACGACGAGCTCGACTGGATCGGTGGCGCGACGCATTTGGTGCAAACCGGCGACGTCCTCGACCGCGGTCCCGACTCACAAAAGGCGATGGACCTCCTCATAAAGCTCGAGTCCCAGGCTGTGGCGTCGGGCGGACGGGTCCATGCTCTCATTGGCAACCACGAGTTTTTCAACGCGGTGGGTCAGCTCGGCTTCGTTTCAGAGAAAGAACTGGAAGCGTTCGAGGGAAAGCGCGACCAAGAACTGAAAAAAGCTAACGGGGACGTCGATGTCAGACCGGGCGAGCTTGCATTGCGGGAAGCGTACAGCGCCTCGGGACTCTACGGTCAGTGGATTCGCACGCACAACGCGGTGATCCGCATCGGCGACCTCGTGTTCGTTCACGGGGGCGTCACCCCCGAAGTGGCTGCGCTCGGGCTGTGCGGTATCAACGACCGCGTGCGTGCCGACCTCGACAGCGAGGAGTGGGCCTACAGTTTGTCCATGAAGGACTTCGGACCGCTCCTGACGCGCCGCTACTCCGGCGACGATCTCGCGGCTTCCGAGCTCATGGAGCGCGGAGCCGAAATAAGGCAGGTTCTCGAAACGCTCGGTGCGCGCACCATGGTGATGGGCCACACGGTGACCTTCGGACTGGTGGAGCCGCGCTTCGAAGGCGCTGCGATCCTGATCGACACGGGCATGTTCGAGGGCTACCTCGGAGGGCATCAGGCAGCCCTCGTCGTCGAAGGCGGAAGCTTCTACGCGGTGTACCCCAATGGAACGGTGGAGACCCCGGGAAGCCTTGCCGGCGAGCGGGGCAAAAATTATATCGAGGCGGCGGTCGCGGCGGCTCCGAAGGAGAGCGCGCTCAAGCGACAGCTGGCCGCGCTCCGGTTCCGGCGGGGCGAGTACCGTGAAGCTGCAGCACTCTACGAAGACGTCGGCGTGCTCGAGGCGCGTGCGCGCCTTCCGTACTTCTGGCGCAAGGAAGCCGCTTCGTCCTTCGCTGCGATCGGCGCAGCGGATAAAGCTGAACAGGCGAACGAGTTGTATCTCCAGGGCATGCGTATTACCGCTGAGCGCGCCGGCGTCAGCGGCGTTCCTCTTCTCCATGCCTATGCACGGGAGTGCCTCCGCCTCGATCTCCAGACCGACGAGGCGTTCGATGCGGCACGGCAAGCTGCTGCGGCCTATCCCAAGAACATGTCGTTCAAGGTGACGATAGCCTGGGCGTGGCTCGCGCGTGGAGACGAAAGGCGCGCGTCGCGCGTGGCGTCTCTGGCGATACGCCAAGGTGAAGACAGCTTTCTCGCATATTACGTCCTCGGCCAGGCGCAAGCTTCGTTGGGCAACGCGGAGCAGGCATTGAAAGCTCTCCACACGGCTCAGGAGCGTGAACCTGACAACGAAGACGTGAAAGTGGCGCTCATGAAGGTTCAGACGGGGACCAATTAGTCGCAAACGATCTGGTGGAAAAGGAGGTGTGTGATGTCAACGGTTTTGCTTGCTTTAGCGGTCACGCTCGCGACGGGCGTTAGGACTGCTTCCGAGCCCGCGACGTTCTGGCTCGACGCGCATCTCAACGACGTCCAGCAAGCCGAGGTCATCGCCTCCGCGATGGAGCGGATGGCCAGGGGCACCGGACGGATAGAGCGAGCCGCCCGCAAGGAGGACGCAGATGTGCTCGTGACCCTCAGGCTCGGCGCACTCCGGACGGAGCGTGATGGTGGCACACAGAGCACGGGCTTCGGGCCGGAAGAAACGGCGCAAGTTGACGCTACGTCTACGCGCATTCTTCTCGACTTCCAAGTCTTGGACTTGC
>SMYC01000298.1 GCA_004356105.1 Acidobacteriota bacterium
GGGATGTGGGGATAGGAGGGGATGTGGGGATGAGAGTCAGCTGTGTGGTTTGGATTTAGAACGCTTTCAGGTTTACCTGGCTAGATCTAGACTTCACCGTGCCTGCGAAGGCTGCCCAAAGCAAAGAATCAATAGTAAAAAAGCGTAACGCAAGGGCGCAAAGCGCCTTTGCGTTGCGCTTTTCTAGTTATTGATCTCTTCTGACGACCGACCTAAACCTCGTAGGTAACTTTTAAGCTTTGGCGGATGGCTTCTAGGGTTCGGTCGATGTCGTCTTGCTCGTGGGCGAGGGAGACGAAGAGCGCTTCGAATTGGGAAGGCGGTAGGTGGATGCCGGCCTCGAGCATGTTGCGAAAGAAACGGGCGTGGAGCTTTGTATTGGCGCGCGTGGCTTGCTCGAAATTCGTTACTTCTCCCTCGGTAAAAAACAGTGTCATCATCGAGCCGACGCGGTTCAGGGCTAGCGGCAAGCTGAGCTCCTCGAGGATGTTTCGGATTCCGGTCTCGAGGAGCCCGGAGGTAGATTCTAGCTGCTCCCAAGCGTTCGAGGCTTCGAGGGCGTCGAGCTGTGCAAGACCCGCGCTCATGGCGAGCGGATTGCCGGACAGGGTTCCTGCTTGATAGACAGGGCCCGCCGGGGCTATCTGCTCCATGAGATCACGGCGTCCGCCATAGGCGCCGACTGGAAGGCCACCGCCAATCACTTTACCGAGCGTCGTGAGGTCGGGCGTCACGCCGTAAAGTTCTTGAGCGCCGCCGCGGCTGACGCGAAAGCCTGTCATGACTTCGTCGAAGATCAAAAGCGCACCGTAGCTGGTCGAAAGCTCACGAAGGCCTTCGAGAAAGCCTTTTGCGGGCGGCACGACGCCCATGTTGCCGGCGATGGGCTCGACGATCACGGCGGCGATCGCGTCCGGCTCTGCTGCGAGCACGCGCTTCACCGAAGCGAGGTCGTTGAACGTGGCCGTTCTGGTCAGAGAAGCGAGCGACGCGGGGACACCCGGGCTATCGGGAACCCCCATCGCCAAGGCTCCGGAGCCAGCCTTGATGAGAAACGAGTCGCCGTGGCCGTGATAGCAGCCTTCGAACTTGACTATCCCGTCGCGGCCCGTCGCGGCGCGCGCGAGACGGATGGCCGAGAGCGTTGCTTCGGTACCGGAGTTCACCATGCGGACGACGTCAACGGACGGCACGAGCTCGGTGACTCTCTTTGCCATCTGCACTTCGAGGGCGGTTGGTGCACCGAAAGCCGTTCCGCGGTCGACCGCTTCTTTCAAAGCCGCAACGACACTCGGATGACGATGTCCGAGGATGAGCGGACCATAGGCGCCGATGTAGTCGATGTATTCCTGGCCGTCTTCGTCCGTGATGCGACAGCCCCGGCCTTCGCGGATGAATCGCGGAGCCATCTCGATGCCGCGAAACGCTCGCACCGGCGAGTTGACGCCGCCCGGCATGTATCCGGTGGCCTCCTGGAACAGCTCTTCGTTTTTGCTCATTCAACCTGCTAGCTTCGAGAAATGGCCGCGGATGGCGTCGACGAGACCCTCGTTCGTGTAGTGTTCGGCTTCGATCGTGGGCTCGACGCGTTCCGCGCGCAGGGCGGCGCTCGTGATTGGGCCGATGCTCGCGGAGACGGTTTGCGCTCGGACGGCCTCGTCCGCGCCGTCGAAAAACGCGCGCACTGTCGAGCCCGAGGTGAAGGTCACGGCGTCCACGCTGCCTTCGCGGACGAGCTTCACCGCGCGCGCGATTTCTTTCGTCGCCGGCAGCGTGCGATAGACGGCGACGACGTCCACCGTTGCTCCGGCGGCGCGCAATAGATTCGGCAACGTTTCTCTCGCGATCGCAGCGAGAGGGAGTAGGAACGTTTCCCCCTTCACGTTCGTGTGCTCCGACAAGGCTTCGAACAAGGCTTCAGCGACGGAGCGCTCCGGGATGACTTCCGCGCGAACACCGCGCTCGGCGATGGCTTCCGCCGTCGCGGGTCCAATCGCGGCGTAGCGCAGCGCCGGCATCGTACCGGCACGCTCGCAAAAGACTTCCACGCCGTTGACGCTCGTGAAAACGATCCAGTCATAGCCGTCGATCCGAGCGAGCACCTCGTCCAGTGGCGCCCAGCTTTCTGGCGGCTCGATGCGAATCGCTGGCGCGTGAACGACCTCTGCGCCTAGAGCTTCGAGCCTCGCGACCAGAGACGCTGCCTGGCGTGCGGGGCGCGTTACGACGACGCGCCGCCCGGCCAGAATCTTTTCGTCATTCATCGACTTCCGATCGTTCTTGGATGATCTCTAAAGCGCCGGCCGCGAGCATATCTTCAGCGAGCGCGAGCCCGAGCTCTTGCGCCCCGGCGACCGGGCCGCGCCTCTCACGCTTCTCATAGCGGCTGCCATCGACTGCGCCCACGAAGCCGCGAAGGCGAAGCTCTCCCGCTTCGATTTCGCCATAGGCGCCCATCGGGACCTGGCAACCACCTTGGAGACGGCCGAGAAAGGCGCGCTCTGCAAGGACCGCGCTCTCGGATGCCGGGTGGTTCAGCTCTCTAAGCCGATCTCGAAGCGCGTCGTCGTCGGCGCGCGTTTCGAGCGCGAGCGCTCCCTGACCGACGGCCGGGATCATCTCGTCAACGGAGAAATAAGACCTGATGCGCGCCTCGAGCCCCAAACGCACGAGCCCAGCGCCGGCGAGCACGATGGCTTCCCAGGACGAGGCGTCGAACTTCGAGAGCCGCGTCGGCACATTTCCCCGGAGATCCTCGATGTGGAGGTCCGGCCGGGCGGCGAGAAGCTGCGAGCGCCGTCTCAAACTTCCTGTCGCGATCGTCGCTCCCTTGGGAAGCGAATCCAGGCTGTGCGCGCCTCGGCTGACGAGCGCGTCGCGCGCGTCGAGCCTTTTGGTCGTGGCCGCGAGCGCGAGCCCTTCGGGGATCTCGGAGGGCATGTCCTTCATGCTGTGCACGGCGAGATCGATCCGCTCATCGAGAAGGGCGGACTCGATCTCCTTGATGAAGAGTCCCGCGCCCCCTATTTGGTTGAGCGGCCGATCGGTAACGCGGTCTCCTTGCGTTTGGATGAGGACGAGCTCGGCTTCTCCCCCGAGCGAGGCGATGACCGACCGGCTCTGGATGAGCGCCAGCTCGCTTTTGCGACTTCCGACACGTAAGGAGCGCATCAGTATCAGTCAACGGTGAACTGTGAAATGTGATCAGTGCTCAGGGCTTCTTTTTAGAGTCCTCGCCCGGGCGTTCGAGGTCGAAGGCCTCGTAAAGTGTGTCGATGCGCTGGGCACCGAGCTCGCCTGAG
The DNA here is from genome assembly GCA_004356105.1 of Acidobacteriota bacterium. Classification (GTDB taxonomy): domain Bacteria; phylum Acidobacteriota; class Vicinamibacteria; order Marinacidobacterales; family SMYC01; genus SMYC01. Next base: position 3,303 of record SMYC01000298.1, read on the forward strand.
TTGCTCCAGTCGCGCACATGGTTCATGAGCGGGTGAAGGATCTTGTTGACGAGGCTCTCGGTCAAAAGGTCGACTTGCTCGCGATCGTCACGGCAGAATTTTTTCCTATGGCGCTCGAGCTCTTGTTTGCGCAGGGCTTCGACGCGCTCGCGGAGCTTTTTGATAACGGGCGTGGCGGCGAGCGAGCTCCGCCAGGAGCAGAAGTTCTCGAGCTCTTGCTCGACGATAGCCTCGGCTTTCGGGATCTCCTCGCGGCGGTTCCCGAGATTGCGATCGACGAGCACCTTCATATCGTCGAGATCGTGAAGAAACACGCCGTCCAACTCGGCGATGCTGCTCTCGAAATCGCGTGGCAAGGCGATGTCGATGACATAGAGCGGACGGCTGCCCCGCCCGTTCACGATGGGCTGCATCCTCTCGCGGGTCACGATGGGCGCCGTCGCGCCCGTGGAGCTGATGACGATGTCGGCTTCGGCCAAGCACTCGTCGAGGCGGTCGAGGGGCGCGGCTTTGCCGCCAAGCTCGCACGAAAGCTCTTCCGCCTTGCTGTAGGTTCGGTTCGCGATAACGAGCTGACGAACGCCGCGCTCCACCATATGGCGGGCAGTAAGAGCTCCCATCTCGCCGACCCCGATGAGGAGCACTTTGCGCGTTTTGAGGTCTTCGAAGATCTTGCTCGCGAGCTCGGAAGCAGCGCTCGCGACCGAGACGGCGCCGGCGCCGATTCTGGTCTCGTTGCGTACACGCTTGCCGACGCTCACGGCGGATTGAAGGATACGGTTGAGCACGATGCCGCAGGCGCCGCTTTCGAGCGAGAGCTCGTGGGCGCGCCGCACTTGTCCCAGGATCTGCGATTCGCCGAGAACGAGCGAGTCGAGTCCCGCCGCGACCCTCAACAAGTGCCGCACGGACTCGTTGCGCGTGAGTGTATAGGCGTAGCCCGGATGGGCTTCGAGGTCAACGTGCTTTTTTTCGACGATCAGGTTGCGGATGTACATTTCCGCGGCGCCGTTATCCGTCGAAAGCCCGTAGAACTCGGTGCGGTTGCACGTCGAGAGCAAGATGGCTTCCGAGAGCGTCTCCTCCCGGTGGGTATGAGCGAGCACTTCGAGGATCTCCTCCTCGGAGAAAGCCACGAGCTCACGTACCTCGATCGGCGCGCTTCGGTGGTTCAGCCCGACGACGATGAGATCCATTAGACAAACTCGTGAAAGCGGGTAAAGACAAGGTTCACGACAACCAGTGAAAAGAGGATGATGGCGAACCCTGCGATCGAAGTAAAGGCGACCCGCTTGGCCGACCATCCCCAAAAGCGGCTCGCTGCAACGCAGAGACCGTAAATGAGCCAGGCGACGAAGGTGACCATGAGCTTCGGATCCCAGATCCAAGAGGTCCCGGGCACCCTCACGAGCAACGCGAGTCCGCCCACCATACCGATGGTGAGAAAGACGAGCCCGAGCGTGGCCGAACGATAGGTAAAGCTCGACATGACTTCGAGCGAAGGTAGCTGTTTGTAGATGAGGCCGAAGCGGTGCTTCTTGATGTCGTAAAAGAGCATCAGATAGAGCAGGCCGTAGACCGCGGAGATGGCCATCCCCGAATAACCGAGAAGCGCTGTCGTCACATGGAGAATGAAGGCGGGTTCCCAGAGGAGATCGCTGAAGCTCTCCGGCGCTTCCACGAAGGCCGAGGAGATGGTTTGAAAAACGAAAACAATGCCGATGATGAAAAACCCCGTCGTCCGCACACCGATGCGCGACTCGATGATCAGATAGAGGGCGATGACAGAGAAGGCAAGTACCGAGAAGGCTTCGAAAACAGTGGCGATGGGAAAGTGGTGGTAGGTCATCGAGCGCATCACGAGGTAGATCGCGTGCGCGCCGACCGTGATGCGGAGCAAGTGTTTTGCGGTCCGCTCCGCGAACGGGTCGTTGCGGAAGAACAAGAGAGCGTAGTCGGCCCATAACAGCGCGTAGAGCGTCGGCAGGATGATGTTCTGAGCCTGAATCCCACTTGCCATAATGTCGGTCACACTATAACAAGCTCTGTTCCAATTTGCGGCTCAGGCCGCACCACGGTCAATCTTTGGAAAAACAAAGAGATCAATAATAAGCCTCCTCCGCAAAATCTGTGGGTTGCATTGGGGAGTAAACTCGGCTAACCAATTGATAATAAACACCTTCTTCCCAGCGCACGCGGCTTGGCTTTCGTGTGTGACTTCGCGCTTCCTGAAACCCGGGTGCCCGGAGCCC
>SMYC01000299.1 GCA_004356105.1 Acidobacteriota bacterium
CCGATACGTCAAGCGTCGAGCATCGGCTCACGCGTAAAATCCTTCACACCCTTGCAGGATGCCGATTCGCGACGATTATGGCGAAACAAGCCGATCGGCGAGATCAGGAGGTCTGACACTGGTGACGCACGCCCCCGGCCGCTGTGAGAAAAGCACGCCGGTTCATCTTGAAGACGTCCGCGATGCCTATTCTAGTGGTTGACGCCCGGCACGCGCTTGAGATACATCCTCATTACGGGAGGCAATCATGCAACGTTGGATTTTCTGTCTCTGTCTATTAGCGGTGCCGGGTTGGGCATTCGGCCAAACGTGGGAATGCCGGGAAGTCATGGTGCCGATGCGCGACGGCGTCGAGCTGGCAACCGATGTCTACGTTCCCGAGAATCAGTTCGAAGGCCCCTACCCGGTCCTCATCGAGCGCACACCCTATAACAAGCGCGGGTGCGAGCACTTACACGCGCGCTATTTCGTAAAGCGCGGCTACGTCGTCCTCATCCAGGACGAAAGAGGACGGTACAACTCCGAAGGAACGTATTACTGGTTGCGCGATGAGGGCTGGGGCGAACGACAGGACGGCCACGACACGATCGAGTGGGCCGCAAAGCAGTCTTGGTCGAGCGGCAAAGTCGGGACCATGGGGCTTTCCTTCACCTGCGCGAATCAATACCTCACGATGGTAACGAAACCGCCTCATCTCGAAGCGATGTTCTGCGCTCAATTCGCGACCAACATCTTCAAGGACCTCTACTGGGCAGGCGGAGCGCTCCACATGATCATGCCCACCTGGCTCTTGACCCAGAACGAGATGGTGCAGCCTCTCGGCCAGAACTTCCCCGCGCATCGCGGCTATCTCGGGGACGGCGAGACGTGGATGCGTTGGTATGGCCGCAAGAGCGAATCCGAGCGGACCTTCGCTCAGAGCATGATGTCCCCCATGCTCGACGATTTGATCGGCAAGCCTTATTACGACGACTTTTGGCGCCAGTTCGCCGTAGACGAGAATTGGGACAAGGTCGACGTGCCGATTTATCACTATAGCGGCTGGTACGATCGCTACCCGCATGCTGCCGTCAAGCATTTCAACGGCATCAACAAGCTCGGCGGTGAGAAGGCGCGCGGCCACCAGAAACTCATCTTGACCCCGCACCTACACGGGGCCAGCGAGATCACCGCACGCGTCATTGGCGATATCGATTTCGGCCCAGAAGCCTCGATCGACTACAACGCGCTTCGGCTCCGCTGGTTCGACTACCACCTCAAGGGGATCGACAACGGCATCATGGACGAGCCGCCCGTACGGATTTTCGTGATGGGCGACAACGTCTATCGGGACGAGAACGAGTTCCCTCTCGCGCGCACCGATTATCAAGACTTCTATTTTCGCGCCGGTAAGTCCGGTTCGATCGATTCGCTGAACGACGGTGTCTTGTCGCGTGAAGCGCCGACGGAGGAGCCGCCCGATATCTATGAGTACGATCCACGCAACCCCGTGCCTTCGATTGGCGGCGACCTCTTCGTCCAGCCGAACGGCGCGCGGGATCACCGTCCCGCCGGGAAGCGGAGCCTGACCTACACGACGAGCGTACTCACCAGCCCCGTCGAAGTGACCGGTCTGCCGAAGCTCGTGTTCTACGCGTCTTCGAGTGCTGTGGATACGGATTGGGTCGTCACGATCACCGACGTGCATCCCGACGGCTATTCGCAAACCCTCCGCCAGAACATTCTAAGGGCGCGCTATCGCGAGGGAGACGAAGCTCCGGTCTTCATGAAGCCCGGCGAGATCTATCCTTTCGAGATCGAGATGTATCCCATCTCGAACGTGTTTCTCGAAGGCCATCGCATCCGCATCGTTGTCTCGAGCAGCAGCTTTCCCAAGTGGTATCCCAACGGCAATACCGGAAAGGAAATGGACGAGGATTTCCCCGGGGTGGTCGCGAAGAACTCGATTTATCATGATCGGGAACACCCGTCGAAGGTGGTGCTTCCTGTCATTCCTCGCGGAGCGACAACGAATTGACGTCGTCGACGGCGACCGAAGCCCTTGCCGAGTGGGCCACCGATGAGCGGGCGCGCGGTTTCGACGAGGAGGTTCTCGAGCGGGCGCAGCTCTTCGTGCTCGACTGGCTAGCGAGTGCCCTTGCCGGTCGCGGGACGGAGCCGGGCCGCGCGATTTTGAAATATACGCGCGGCCAGCCGAGCGGAGACGCTCTCGTCATCGGCGAGACGGTGGGCCGGTCGGCGGAAGCGGCCGCGTTCGCCAACGGCGCGCTCTCACATATCGTCGAGATGGATGATGTCGACCGCGTCTCGATCGTGCATCCCGGCGCCGTCGTCATCCCCGCCGCGCTGGCCGCCTACAGACGTGACGGTCGGAACGATAAAGAGCTGCTATCCGCGATCGTAGCCGGCTTCGAGGTTGCGATCCGCTTCGGCTCGGCCGTCGGCGCGAAACACTACTACCACTTTCACAACACATCGACTTGCGGGGTCTTCGGCTCGGCCATGGCGGCGGGGTGGCTACTTGGGCTCGACGCCGAAGCGCTCACGTGGGCGCTCGGCAATGCGGGCACGATGGCTTTCGGCCTATGGGAGTTCAACGCGGAAGGCGCGATGTCGAAACACCTTCACACGGGACACGCCGCGGCGAGCGGGCTTCGGGCCGCAGAGCTCGCCGCGCATGGTTTCACGGGCGCGCGCTCGATCGTGGAAGGGGAGCGCGGGTTCTTCGCCGGACTGGCCCCGGAAGGCCAGCCGGACAAAGTCACCGCGGGACTCGGCGAGGCGCCCTTGGCGCTTCCGGGCGTGTCACTCAAGCCTTACGCGTCCTGCCGACATACGCACGCCGCGATCGATGCCGCGATGGCGCTCCGTGAAGAGCTGGACGGGGGCAGGATAGAGCACGGGACGATCTCCGTGTACCAGGCCGCGGCCGACCTCTGTGACAACCCGAGCCCCAAGACCCCGTACGAAGCGAAGTTTAGCTTGCAATATTGCGTGGCGAAGGCGCTCGACGGACGCTCGATGGGGCTCGACGATTACAGCGCTACCGGCGATGTCGCCAATCCGGTCGCCGTTGTCGTGGATGCCGAGCTCACGGCAAGATTCCCGTCGCAGTTTCCCGCGAGGCTGTCACTCGAACTCTCGAGCGGGGACAAGCTCGAGCGCGAAGTCGCCTTCCCTCTCGGCGATCCCGAGAACCCGCTTTCGCGAGAGCGCGTGGAAGCGAAGCTGTTCGAGCTCGCTGCGTTCGGCGGCGCGACGAAGGAGGAGGCGCAGGGCCACCTTGACTGGGTTGATGGTCTTTTGGAACGCGTCCGGGGTTGAGCGGCGCGCTTACTGCTGCGTGGATTTCTCTTTCAGATAGATGCTCTCACGCCAGTCTTCACCCCACGCGCTTTCTAGGCTGCGCTCGAGCTCCCCGCGGTCATAGCGCATCAAGAGCTCGTACCAAGCGCTGGCGTCGAGGGTATCGCCTAGCTCGTTCAGATGCACCTGATCGGGTTGCGTAAAGATCTCGGGCCAGCGCGCTTTGCTCGCGCGCCAGAGCTCGGGGCCGGGCCAGACGTAGGGAAGGTCGCGCTGCAACAGCTCGTCGAGCGCGTATTTTTCGTGCTCGACTTGGGGCTCGTGCGTGTACTTGTAAATATGGGTCGCGAAGAAGATGAGCTCGACGCCGTCTCGGTGCAGGGACTCCACGAGCTTTTGCATCTCGTCCGCGCACGCCACGATGTTCTCTCGGTCGTCCGGTCCTTGAATGATCGGACACGTCCGCTGTAGCGATTGCTGTAAGAGTGCCACAGTCGGCTTGGGGATGTTCCCGAAGCGCATGCGGCCTTCCATGTTCGGGCGACTATCGAGCGGCAGGAACCAATCCCGCAACATGCGGCCATAGCTGCGCTGCCAGTCCTCGCTGTCTTCCGCCGCAACCCACGTGCCCACGGGAGCTCCCCCGGAAGCGGCGTTCATCACGTGATTGACGATCGCGTCCTCGAACTGGCGATTGATTTTGTGCTCGAGAATATTGGGCCAGCGATAGGACGTCGAATAGCCGACAAACACAAAGGTCTTTTCTTCTCCGTCGAAGAGCTTCCCTGCGGCGAGCAATGGAGTGGCCGCCAAGGCGAGAAGAACACAGAGGCTGATGATGCGTCTTTGCACGAGATACCTCCCTCAGGGGTTTTGTTTCTCGTAGGTCCGGACGACGACCTCGCCGCCGTCCGAGCCGTCGGACAACGATACCTTGACGAGGAGCTCACCGTCGAGTCGGAGCTCGTGCCGCCAGGGCGCGCTCTCGTCATGACTCTCTTCGAGCAACATGGCCCCTTTCTCCGAGAGCCAGGTCACGCGGTGGCGGACGAAGAACTCCGGCACCGTCACATGCCACTCACCATCCACGCGGATCGAGATGTTCCCGTGATCGTAGACGAGGCCGTCCTCGTCCCAGCGAAAGGCGATCGTCTCCGGCCCCGCCACATAGCGGCCGAGCCATGGCTCGATCTCGTGGCGCTCCGGGCCGACGGCTGCCAGCAAAAGGAAGAGCCACCACATAGGGGCCATTCTATATTGTCCAGAAAGACTCGGGATGCGGACACAAGTTTGCCGGCTGGCGAGAATTGCGAGGGTCCCGCCAGACGATTTCGATTCCGTCCTCCTGCCCACCCTTCGAAGAGCGACGGCTGGATAGCATTGTGGCAACACTTCTTGTTTTTTTGCCTAGCGCCGCCAGCGCCGCCGCACGGGCATTGGCATTCCGCCCGAATTTCGTTACCCTCACCGGCACCTGGGCCTGGGGCGCGGCGTCCGTGAGAGCGGACACGCCCCACGCTCGATTTTTTTCAGGCGATCTCGAACTTCCCTCGCTTCTTTCTCGCGCCCAAGGTCCGAATAGAGAGAGACACGGGCGAATGCTAAAACAATCCGACTGAGGCAGGCTTCGCACAAGCACACGCGCGAACATCAGCTCACGCAGTGTCATCCCTGCCACGGACTGCAAGACGATGAAGTGGACACCGGACTCTTAGAGAATCGTTCCGAATGGGGCAGATCTACGGTTCGCGCCGCCGAGCCATAAGATGATTAGCTCCGCTTGGGTTAGCCGGGACCCAGTCGTCCGGAACTGACTTGCGGCAACATAGTTAGTGTCATAAAATGACACTATGCGATTGCGAGCTAAGCATCGCAAGACACTTGCCGCGATTTTCATGGACCCGGTCGGAAACATACCGTGGCCCGACATTGAAAGATTGTTGCGCGCGCTGGGAGCAGAGCTGAGCGAAGGGCGCGGGTCACGCGTTCGAATCTACTTGAACGGAGTCCGAGCGGTCTTTCACCGGCCGCATCCCGAGAAAGAAACCAACAAGGGTGCCGTGAAATCTATGAGGCGGTATCTTGCCGAGGCGGGCGTCAAACCGGAAGGATGAGAGATGCTAGAACATAAGGGCTATCGGGGCCACGTGGAATTCGATGCTGAGGCAGGCATCTTCCATGGCGAAATCGTGGATACCCGGGACATGATTACTTTCCAGGGTAAGTCGGTCAACGAGATCAAGAAGGCCTTCCGCAACTCGATCGAAGATTATCTGGAGTTCTGTGCGGAGCGCGGCGAAGAGCCAGACAAGCCTTTTTCGGGTCGGCTTATGGTCCGCCTATCTTCGGAGCTGCACCGGCGACTATACATCGAGGCTCGAGAGCAGGGGAAGAGCTTGAACCAGCTCATTTCTGAAAAGATCGACCGTGCCAGCTAAATCTTACCGCGAAGAAGCTCGCGATTGAGCCCGTTTTTGAACCGTCTGTACTGGGTCGCAGCGGTTCATGCATAGCTCTGGGATAGCTCTCCCGTAAGGAGCTAGCGACCTGCTGATTAAGTCACAGGGAGAAGCCGAAGTGAAGTTTCTTCGCACACCATCACCGGCGCTCCGCTGTAACCGAGACCTATTTCTTGCAAGACGAAGGCAAGAACCGAGCAAAACGGCTTCTCGAGATCGGAGAACCTGAGGGGTCCAGTTGCTGCGCATCGCTTTGTCAATTTTTCAGAGCGACGCTATCATGACGCGATTGGAGAACGCTTGACGAAATTCGCGGTTCGATTCCTTACTTGCCTGCTTCAGGTTTCGAGCGCGAGCGCTTCCGAGCGTGCCATCTCGATCACCATGGACGACCTTCCCGTCGCTCCGGGCAGTGTTCGCTCCCTCGAAGAAGCGCAAGAAATCACCCGGAACATTCTCTCCACGTTCCAGGAGTACCGCGTTCCCGCCATCGGTTTCGTCAACGAGAACAGGCTCGAGGTCGACGGCGTGGTCGACCCCGCGAGGGTCGCACTGCTCGAGCAGTGGCTACAGGCGGGCCTCGAGCTCGGAAACCACGGCTACGCACATCTCGACCTCCACCGGGTCGACGTCGCCACGTGGGAGCAAGACATCGTGAAGGGAGCGCGCGTCCTGGACCCATTGCTCGCCCGGCACGGTAAAACGCCTCGCTTCTTCCGGCACCCTTTTCTCCATACGGGGAAGAGCGTCGCTATCAGGGATCGTACGAGCGCCTTCATGAAAGACCACGGCTATCGCGTGGCACCGGTGACCATCGACAACCAGGAGTGGATGTTCGGGTTCGCCTATGCGCAGGCATCGACGGACGCAGATAAGAAGCGCATCGCCGAAGCGTACCTGCGCTACATGAAGTCGGTCGTCGAGTTCTACGAAGAGCAAGCCCGTGCGATTGTCGGCGAGGAGATACCGCAGATCCTGTTGGTCCACGCTTACGCCTTGAATGGCGATTCGCTCGGCGAGCTCCTCGGGTGGCTCCGGGGTCGGGACTATCGCTTCATCCCTCTAGAAGAGGCGCTTCAACACCCCGCCTACGCGTCGGAGGATCAATATACGGGTCCCGCCGGCATTACCTGGCTGCACCGTTGGGCTATCACCCGGAACATGCCGAAGTCGATTTTCGCGGGTGAGCCAGAGGCGCCGGACTGGATAAAACACGACGATCGATCGATTTCTAAACCGCTGGCAGCTTTGGATCGTAGGCTTTCCAGACGTCACCCATTCCACCCGAACCGAGCTTTCCCTGGATTTCGTAGTGGGCGAAGTTTTGGCCAATCAAGACTCGGCCATTCTAGGTGGAGCAACAGAGAGCTTCAACCCGTGGGTTCCAACTTGGGGAAGCCACGTCTGTTGTGCGATGACGCTATAATTCTGGCGGGATGGCCGCACTCGCGCTCGACACGCTGATCTTCTTTGTCACGTCGCACTGTAACTCCAAGTGCCGTACGTGTTTCTACTGGGAGGAGCTCAACCAGGACACTGATTTGAGCTTCGAAGAGATTAAGCAGCTCTCGGCCACGATGCCGCGCTTCAACGAAATCTGGCTCTCGGGCGGCGAGCCCACGTTGCGCACCGAGCTCGTCGACATTCTCGAGCTTTTCTACCGCGCGAACGGAGTCCGCTCGATCAATCTGCCGGCCAACGGGATCCTTCCCGAAAAGCTTCTCGCGTTGCTCGAAGCGACGTTCGAGCGTTGTCCCGAGCTTCGCATCAACTTGAACCTCGCGCTCGACGGGATTGGCGAGACCCATGACCGCATCCGAGGCGTTCCAGGCAATTACGACCGCGCACTCGAAAGCCTGGAGCTTCTCGAGGGGCTCCGCCATCGCGACGCCCGACTGAGGCTTCACGTGAACTCCGTCATCTGTAGCGAGAACGTCGACGAGATGCTCGAGCTCGCACGGATCATGCGCGACCGCTTCGACCTCGACGGGCATTATTTTCAAATCATCCGAGGCGAGCCGATGGATCCCACGCTTCTCGAAGTCCACAAGGATACGCTCGAGCAGCTCCATCAGGACCTGAAGCCCCTCTATGAGCACTACGCTTCCAAGGTCGGCGCCCGCAAGAGCTGGTTCGGCAAGGCCACTTATCTTGGCGTGCTCGGCCTGTACCACGAGATTCAAGCTGCGAACCTCGAGCGCCATCATCGATGGCCCATGCCCTGCACCGCCGCGCAGAACATTGCGGTCCTGGACGCGAATGGTGATATCCGCTCTTGCGAGCTTCGCGAGCGGCTCGGGAATCTTCGTGACTATGATTGCGACTGGAGCCGCTTCTGGCAGTCGCGGGAGCGCGCCGAAGAAATTGCCGCCATCAAGCGTGATGGCTGCTGGTGCACGCATGTCTGTTTCATCCACGCGAGCCTGAAGGCGAGCAAGAAAGCCTTGGCCATCGACGTGCCGCGCGCCTATTTGCATCAAATCAATTCAAGGAAGGACACCGATGTCAAAGGTTTTGCAAATCGGGCATAGCCCGGATCCTGATGACGCATTCATGTTCTGTGCGCTCTCGCATGGCGCCGTCAAGATTCGCGATTTCGAGATCGACCATGTGCTCGAGGATATCCAGTCGCTCAACGAGCGAGCGATGAAAGGCGATCTCGAGGTCACGGCGATCTCGGCGCATGCTTTTCTCTCGGTCGCCGACAAATATTGGATCATGGCGAGCGGCGCGAGCATGGGCGAGGGCTACGGCCCGGTCGTCATCTCGAAACAAGCGCTTTCGGTCGACGAGCTCGAAGGCAAGCGCGTCGCCATTCCCGGTGAGATCACGACAGCGGCGCTTCTCTCGCGTATTTTCCTGCCAAAGTTCGAAGCGGTCGTTCGGCCCTTCGACACGATCTTCGACGCGGTCGACAAAGGCGATGCGGATGCCGGTGTCATCATCCACGAAGGCCAGCTGACCTATGCCGACAAGGGCTATCACAAGATTCTGGACTTTGGAGAGCAGTGGGAAAAAGAAACGGGGCTTCCTCTGCCGCTCGGCCTCGACGTCGTACGGCGCGATCTCGGGCGCGAGCTCGCGGGGGAGATCAACACCGCGATGCGCGCGAGCATCGATTGGGCCTATGAGAACGAAGAAGAGGCGCTCACCTATTCGCTCAAGTTCGGCCGCGGCCTCGAGCGCGAGCTCGGCCGGCGCTTTGTGAAGATGTACGTGTCGGACATCACGAAAGACATGGGCGACGCCGGTGAGAAAGCTTTGCGCGAGCTCTTCGCGCGAGCGGAGGCGGCGGGGGTCGTCGACAAAGCCCCGGAGTTCGAGCTGATTCGCTAACTAGATAGAACAGCTATTGATTCAGCTCGTAGATGATCCTCAGACCCTCGAGTGTCAGCCGAGGGTTTACGATGTCGATCACTTGCGTCCATTCGGCGACGATCTCGGCCATGCCGCCCGTCGCGATCACTTTCGGATCGCCGGGCGCTTCCGATTTGAGGCGCGCCACGAGCTCCTTGACGAGCCCTAGATAGCCGAGTACGAGCCCGGACCGCATGGCGCTCACTGTATTGGTGCCGATGGCCTTGTCCGGAAGCGTGAGCTCGACTCTCGGGAGCTTCGACGTACGCCGCACGAGCGCGTCCGCTGTGATCCCGAGCCCGGGAGCGATAGCGCCGCCGAGATAGTCGCCCTCTTTCGAGACCACATCGAAGGTCGTTGCCGTTCCTAGATCGGCCACGATGGCCGGGCCGCCATAAAGCTTGTGGACCGCTGCTGTATTGGCGATGCGATCGGCGCCGACTTCTTCCGGGTTGTCAATCTTGATGCCGATCCCGGTCTCGATGCCGTGCGCCACGATAACCGGAGGGTGTCCGAGCGCGCGCTCCATGAGCTCCTGAAACGTCGCGGTCAAAGGCGGCACCACGCTCGCGATCACGGCGCCGGAAATGTCCTTCCAGGAAAGCCCCTTGTCCTCGAGGAGTGATTTCAAAAGAACGTAGTACTCGTCCGCGAGGTGGTCGAGATGCGTCGTGACCCGCCAGTCGGTCTTCCAACCGCCGTCGTGATACACACCGATGGCGGTCTTCGTATTGCCGACATCGAGCACGAGAAGCACGGCATCATTGTAGCATCACGCCTCGAAGGCGAACGTGGTACAACTCGGCCGTGATACCGATCGCAGAGATCCGAGCGGCAAGAAAAGCGATCGAAGGCCGCGCATTGCGAACGCCGCTCGTACGCTTGAACTACCCCGAGAGCTCACGTGAGATTTATCTCAAGCTCGAGAGCCTCCAACCCATCGCTTCGTTCAAGCTGCGGGGCGCAATCAACGCGTTCCGGCTCGCGCCTCCCGAGGAGATCGCAAAAGGCGTCTTCACGGCGAGCGCCGGCAATTGGGCGCAAGGCATCGCATGGGTGGCGCGCGAGAAGAGCATTCCGTGCACCATCATCGTTCCCGACCACGCCCCGAAAACGAAGCTCGCGGCGATCGAGCGGCTCGGAGCGCGTCACATCGACGTGCCCTACGATGCCTGGTGGCAGTGCATGACGGAGCGGCGCTTCGATGGCGTGAAGGGCTTTTTCTTGCATCCGGTCGAAGACAAGCCCGTCATGGCGGGGAATGGAACGATCGCACTGGAGCTTCTCGAGGACTTGCCGGACCCTGACGTCGTGTTGGTCCCCTGGGGCGGCGGCGGGCTCTCGAGCGGCATCGCCAGCGGGCTCGCGCAGTTGCGGCCTGAAACGCGCGTCTACGGGGTCGAGGTTGAGACGGCCGCGCCTTTGAGCGCTTCTTTCTCTGCCGGGGAGATGACGCAGGTCGAGCGGAAACCTTCCTTCGTAGATGGGATTGGAAGCGGAGGCCTGCTCCCGAAGATGTGGCCTCTCGCGCAGGAGCTCTTGAAAGGAGCCTTCACGGCGAGTGTCGCGGAAGTGGAAAGAGCACTTCGGCTCCTCGTCGAGCGCAATCGCGTCGTGGCCGAAGGCGCGGGTGCTGTGCCTGTGGCTGTGGCGCTCGGCGACAAAGTCGAAGGCGAGAAGATCGTCTGCATCGTTTCGGGGGGCAACATCGATACGGAAGTTTTGTTGAAGGTTTTGGAGGGCTGACGAGGGAGCTCACCCATATCGACGTCTTTCTCGAATATTACGTCAAGGTGCGCCAGCGTACGAAGCAACTCCTCGACATCATCCCGGACGACAAGATGGACTGGACGCCCATCAAAGGCAAGTTTACGTTCGCCGACCTCATCCGCCATCTCGCAGCGATCGAGCGCTTCATGTATGCCGAGAACGTCGAAGGGAAACCGAGCCGCTATCCCGGGTGCGGCAAAGAGCTCGCGGACGGGCGCGAGGCGGTTCTTGGCTTCTTCGATCAATGCCACGAAGAGTCGATGGCGATCTTCGCGACGCTGACGCCGGAGAATTTGAGCGGTAAGTGCGTCACTCCCGCGGGCACACCCATTACGACATGGAAGTGGCTCCGGCTCCTACCCGAGCACGAGATCCATCATCGCGGCCAGATATATACCTATGCGGGCTTTCTCGGGATCGAAACGCCCCCGATCTACGGGATGACGTCGGAACAGGTCGCCGACGCGTCCCGGGGTTCAGGTGCCTAGCCGCTCGCGCAAGGACTCGAGATAGCCGGGAACTTTGGCGTTCAGGTAAGCCTCGCGCTCCGTCGCGATCTGTTCGAAACTCTCGAGAAAAGCCGGGTTCCCGAACTGCACGCGGAGACCGGGAACGAGGTGTTTCACCTTCTCCCAAACCACGGTGATCTCGCTGTTGGTCTCGAAAAAGAGCTCTTTTTCCACGGTGTCGCGTTTCACGATCGCGGAGATCATGTCCCAATAGCTCACGACTTGCCGAAACGACGCGTTCTCCTCCGAGCCCGGAGGGCAGAGCTCGTTGAGCTCATCGACGGTCTTCGCTCTCAGTCGGCCGAGCACGAAAGCGCGGGCCTCCCGAAGGCGGGACTCGCGCCGGAGACTGTAGAACTGAAGAATGAGTTGCGCGTCCTCGTATTCGCTCATGGCTCCTCCCCCGTCGATGGCTTTGAAATCCGATGGGCGGCTAGCCTATCATGCGCCTATAGGAGTTGGCGATGCTCGATGAAGATTTCAAAGTTGTTTGCCCGTGCTGCGCGTCCAAGCTCCTCATCGACCACAAGACTGGCGCTGTTGTGTCGCACGAGGAGCCGCCGCGCGGCGGCAAGGTGACGTTCGAGCAAGCGGTGGAGCGTAACCTGAAACGCAAGACAGACGCGGAGGACGTTTTCGCCCAAGCGGTCCGCGAGGAGGAGCACAAAGAGGAGCTTCTCGAAAAGAAGTTCCGAGAAGCCTTCGAGAAAGCCGACAAGGACGACACCCCGCCGCCACATCCTTTCGACTACAAATAGGCGCCCTCTGTAATGCTAGCCAGGTAAACCTGAAAGCTCCGCCGTCCGCATGAGACGCC
>SMYC01000300.1 GCA_004356105.1 Acidobacteriota bacterium
ATAGGCTTCGCGAAACGTTCGGCCGTCGGCCAAGACCAAGTCGCCCGGGTAGTCCTCGTTCTCAGGCTCTTCTTCGGCATTCAAGTGGTACAGGTTGCCGAAGAATTCATCGAATCCGTGCATCGTGGGTAGGTGCTCATCACGATCGCCCAGATGATTCTTGCCAAACTGCCCCGTCGTGTAACCTAGCTCTTTGAGCAGGCGCGCGATAGTCGGATCGTCAGGGTGGCTCCCGTTTTCTGCGCCTGGGAGACCCACTTTACTGAGGCCGCTGCGGAACACGCTCTGGCCGAGAATGAACGCTGCCCGACCCGCCGTACAGGATTGCTCGGCATAGTAGTCCGTGAAACGCATGCCTTCGCGTGCGATGCGGTCAATATTCGGTGTTCGGTAACCCATCAACCCGTGTGTGTTGGCACTGATGTTCGTATTGCCCACGTCATCGCCCCATACGACCAGTATGTTGGGCTTGTCCTGTGCAACCGCAGAGCCCGCAAACAGGATCACGATCGCAACGGTAAGAAGGTGCTTAAGCGTCATAGGATGATTGCCATTTAATTGATTCTTATTCGGAGCACGTAAATCCTATCATAATAGATAGCGTGAGTATCTCCCGCGCTCAGGCTACTCCAAGTCAATGGCGAAAGCCGCGATTGGCGAGACCAGCCATACGCACACGAATCAATCTGACGACAGCCTGCAACCATTCCTCTACCACACAACGATGACTCGACACTTGGCCAGCAGTAGAATCCGTGGCATACACGAGATTTGCGGGTGTAGTTCAATGGTAGAACCTCAGCTTCCAAGCCGATGACGTACATTCAAAATAAGCAGAAGATCATCCGAGGAGCGTCGATCATTCGGAAGCCACGGATAAGTGGGACGTTGTTCCCAACTGCTGCCTCTTAGGGACAGGCCCGGTCGGCGAGATTCTCCCACAAATATTTTGCGGGCCCATTATGACCAGTGGTTTCTCAGATCGAAGCCACTGCCTGAGCACAGCAGTGCTCTAATATGCCAATTGCGCCGTTTGCTGCCTGTTTGACTGCTGTCCTCCGACCGGAGGAGATTTTCAGAGGAAGCCGCGAGTCGCGTCGACGCGAGCAGACGTCCGGGTGGAGACCATTGCCGATGCCGTGAGGATCGGTCGCTACATGATTCGCTCCACCCTCGTCCTCGAGCGTTTGAACTGGGACGCCGAGCGCGGTGAGGTAACTTACCAGGCACGACCCAAACGCTCAAAGGGCCCTTCGGGCGGGATAGCGCGATGGGATGTGCTCGAGTTCATCGCCCGAGCCACAGACCATATCCCCGAAACCGGACAGCAACTCATCCGCAACTGGGGATATCATTCCAACGCCTCACGCGCAAAACGCGGCGAGAATCGGGCCTTCCAAACTCCACTCATGAGAACCAGAACGACGATCACGAGCAAGATCGAAGCGACGGGCACCGCCAACGCAGGCTGAGCTGGGCAAAGATGATCCATAAAGTTTACGAAATTGACCCTTTGCTATGTCCCTTCTGTGGCGGAGAAATCAAGATCCTTTCTTTCATCATCAAGCCTCGGACCATCAAAAAAATCCTCGACGCAATGGACCTGCCCTCACAAAAACCCGTCCCTCTCGCTCATTCGCCTCCTCTTTTCAGGGACACGACCTACGTGCCTCTCTGAAACGCTAGCCTAACGTCAAGCCAACGCGTAGCGGAACGCCACCGGTCTATTTGGCACCATCCCACAAGCACAATTCTCACCCAACTTCCCACCTAGAACCCGAGTCGCCCACTCGCCCCACCCTTTCCGTACGAGAGATGCCTTCAAAATCGCCTGTCCTTCATCAATATCCGTCCGCGTTTGAAATCAGAGACTTACGCCCTCTCCTCGCCGCGGTCACAGGGGGGTCCCACTTGAGTTCACGGTGCGGAAAAGGCAAACTCCGCCGCCATGCTCCGTGTTCTCATCTTCCTCGTCTCTCTCGGCGCCCGTGTGATCCGAGCAGTCTGTCGTCGCCGGGCCGATCTGGTTATGGAGAACCTGGCGCTCCGGCAGCAGGTGACGGCGCTCAAGAAGGAGCGGCCGCGCCCGGCGCTCGACGATGTCGACCGCGCATTCTGGGTCGCGCTTCGTGCCTCCTGGCCCACGTGGGCGAGCAGATTGGTGATCGTGAACGCCGACACTGTCGCTCGCTGGCATCGGGAACGATACCGGCGTTACTGGGCGAAGATCTCGCGGCGACGTTATCCAGGACGACCTCGTATCGAGGCAGAGATTCGCGAACTCATTCGCACTATGGCGCAAGACGGCTGGGGCGCTCCACGCATCCACGCCGAGCTTATGAAGCTCGGATTTGCGGTCTCCGAGATGACGGTGTCGCGATACCTGCCGAGGCGCCCAGCCGAGCCCGACCAGGTGAAGCGATGGGTCGCGTTCTTGCGCAATCACAGGAACGACATCGCCGCGATGGACTTGTTCACGGTGCCGACCGCGTCGCTCCGACTGCTCTTCGGATTCTTCGTGATCGAGCACGGCCGCCGACGCATCGTTCTTTAATGCCACATTCAATCCGACGGCCGCTTGGGTGATTCAGTAGCTGCGTGAGGCCTTACCATACGACGCGGCGCCGAAGTATTTGATCTTCGATCGCGATGCAATCTTCAGCCCTGTCGTGGCGTTCGTGAGGGCGCTCGGCATCGATCCCGTTCGCATCTCGTATCGCAGCCCATGGCAGAACGGAACCGCCGAGCGGTGGATCGGGAGCTGTCGTCGCGAGCTCCTCGAGCACGTGGTCGTCTTCGGCGAGCGGCATTTCGTCCGCCTCGTGCGTCTGTACGTCGACTACTTCCACGAGGACCGTTGCCATTTCGGTCTCGACAAAGACCCGCCGAACTCAAGGCCCGTCAGGCCGCGACCATCGCCTGAGGCGAAAGTCGTCGCGCTTCCTCGAGTCGGCGGACTTCACCATCGCTACGAATGGCGAGAGGCTGCGTGAGGGCGCTTTCGATCCGGTAAAGTCGCCAGCCCAACAGCGTGAGGTCTGCGTCGTTTCCGTTCTTTCACCGCTGAACGCCTACTCCTAACTCGGGGTGACGTTCGGCGAGCGATGGAGCCCGCCGTACTCGTCATCGCCGTGCCGTGTCGGCCCAACCACCAGCGCGGATCAATAAAGATGATGGACAACCCTACGGGATGCTGCCTTGGTCCGCCCCGACCTAGAGCACAACTTATTCTTGCCGAGAAATGGGTTTACTGAAGCAACTCTAGCCAGTCGCCTTTTTCCAGCCACTGAACGCGCAACATCTCGAGGAGGCCCGAGGCTTCGAAAGCGCTCACGTAATTGTCGAGAAGCATTTGCAGGGGCAGCTCGCTCGACGACACCGCAATGCCGATGGGCTCCACGGTAAGAGGCGCCGAGAGCGTCGCGAGGTCTTCGTCCGGATGGCGAAACACCGCGAGCTTGCACGCGGGCATGTCAGCGACGAGTGCGTCGATCTCGTTCTTGATGATCATTTGGATCGCTTCGTCGTAGTGCTCGACAGTCACGAGCTTTGCTTTCGCGAGCCTCTTCTTGACATAAGCCTCGCTCGTCGAGTTCCGGAGCGCCGCCACGGTGATACCGGTGCGATTGAAGTCCTGAGCCGCTTCGCCACCCGCGAGCGCTTGCGATTTCGCGAGAACGGATTTCCCTGACACGATGTAGGGCCCCACGAACACCGCGTCGAGACTTCTTGCCGCGGTGATGGTCATCCCCGACATGACGATGTCGACCTCCCCCTTCTTCAAAGCATCCAGAAGATCAGGAAACGCGATCGTCACGAACTCGACTTCGACGCCGAGCGCATCGGCGACCAAATTAGCCAGGTCAACTTCGAAGCCAATGAGCTCCCCCACCTTGTTCTTGACGTTGAAAGGCGCCTGGTCTCCGGACATGCCGATGCGGATCTTCCCGGTAGCGACGATCCGCTCGAGGACCGGAGATTCGGACGCCAGCGCACCCGTCGAGAAAATCGCCGTCGCCCAAAGGCTCAACACCAGTCGCTTCGCTGTCATCATCGGGAGATTCCTTTCCGCTCGAAGAGGCGAACCCATCATACACACGTGTCGTACGCGCCGTGCTTGCAATTAATGTTGACCAGAAGTAGGGGCCCTGCTCACGAAATGCCCCTAAAACGCACCAATTAAACGATTTAACAAAGTTTTAACTCTTTTTGAAGGGGATCGACCGGCGTGGCGATTGACAAACCTACCCATGGTCGCGGGATAATGGCCACGGAGGGTCCACGCTGCCAAACCTCGATACCCTCGTGTGGGCGTTTTCTAGTCGAAATGATAATTTCCGCTTTAGGAGCTCCGGTGCCAGACGTGACGGGAGTCAGAGTATGAAAAAGCTCGGCTTCGCGCTTCCCGCAATGGCAGCACTGTGCCTTGTTTTCTTGACCGATGCCGTCGCAGTTCGAGCCGCCGAGCCTGAGAAAGAAAGCACTACCGCACCGGCGATGATGGCGACGGAAGCGATGAACGCGATGGTCGAGGATTACTGCCTCATGTGCCATAGCGACGCGGCGAAGACTGGTGGATTGACGCTCGAATCTTTCGACGTTTCTCGCCCCGAAGAGAATGCGGAGGTCGCCGAAAAGATCATCCGCAAGCTTCGGCTCGGGATGATGCCGCCGCCAATAGCGCCCCAACCCGAGACCGCGGATAGGCAAGCCTTCGCTTTGTCCCTCGAAACAGGCATCGACCGCTACGCTGCCGAGCATCCGAACCCCGGGCGGAGAACGTTCCAAAGACTCAACCGCTCCGAATATGCACGCGCGGTTCGAGACATGCTTGCGCTCGAGGTCGACGTATCGGCGTTCTTGCCGCCCGAGACGATCAGCCATGGCTTCGACAACATCGCCGACGTACAAAAGATGTCGGCTACGCTCATGGAGGGCTATTTGCGCGCGGCGGCCCGGATCAGCCGCGACGCCGTGGGCGATCCGCTCGCGAGCGCTACCGAAGAGACCTACAAGGTTTCGAGACGCGAATCACAAGTCGAGCATGTTCCGGGAGCGCCGATGGGAACCCGCGGCGGACTTTCTGTCGTGCACAACTTTCCCGCGGATGGCGACTACATCTTCAAAGCTCAGCTCCATAGCACGCCGACAGGCTTTCTCTATGGTTTGACGGCCGGTGACAACGAGCAGCTCGAAGTTTCTGTGAACGGCGTGCGGGTAGCCCTTATCGACATCGACCCGTTGATGCACGAATCGGATCTCAACGGCGTGGTGATAGAGAGTCATCCCGTGCACATACGCGCGGGCCCGCATAGAATTTCGGCCGCCTTCATCGAACGCTATCAAGGGCCGGTCGATGACTTGATGCGTCCGGTCGAGCACACGCTCGCGGACACGACGATCGGCAGAGCCCATGGCGTCACGACCATGCCGCATCTGCGCTTTTTCAGCATCAACGGCCCACACAACGTGACCGGCATATCCGAGACGCCGAGCCGACGCCGCATCTTCACGTGCCGTCCCGTCTCCGCGCGAGATGAAGTGCCTTGCGCTATGGAGATCGTCTCGCGTCTCTTGAGCCAAGCCTACCGCCGACCCGTCGACGAGAACGACGTGGAAGGTTTGATGTCTTTCTACCAGACGGGCGCAGACGAGGCCGGTTTCGAAGCGGGCATCCGAACGGCCCTCCAAGCCATCTTGGCAAGCCCCCATTTCGTCTTCCGCCTCGAACAGATGCCGGACACCACAGAGGACGGTCCGAACTACCGGATCAGTGGTGTCGAGCTGGCGTCACGCTTGTCATTTTTCATTTGGGGCTCGGCGCCGGACGACGAGCTGCGGAACCTCGGTAGCCAGGGTGCTCTCGCCGACCCTGCAGTGCTCTCGGCTCAAGTCGACCGCATGCTGGCGGATCCCAAAGCGGACGCGCTTGCCACGCGATTCGCCAGTCAGTGGCTGCGGCTTCAAGACCTGGACCGCTTGCATCCGGATTACCTCCACTACCCGCAATACGACCACAAGCTCTCGGAGGCCCTGAAGCGCGAGACGGAGCTGTTCTTTGAGTACCTGGTACGCGAGGACCGAAGCGCTCTCGAGCTTCTGACCGCGGACTACACTTTCGCCAACGAGCGCGTCGCGAAACATTACAACCTCCCGAACGTCACAGGCCCCGAGTTCCGGCGCGTCTCGCTCGAAGGGACCGAGCGCCGCGGCATCCTCGGCCACGGAAGCATCTTGACCTTGACCTCGATTGCGGACCGCACGTCGCCCGTGCAGCGCGGGAAGTGGATCCTGGAAGTGCTTCTCGGTAGCCCCCCGCCGCCACCCCCGCCGAACGTTCCCGATCTCGAGGCCACGCAAGACGCCGCTCTAGGTAGAGTCCTGTCGGTGCGCGAAGCGATGGAATCCCATCGAGCGAACCCCGCATGCACGTCGTGCCACCGCATCATCGATCCCCTCGGGCTCACGCTCGAGAATTTCGACGTCACCGGCGCTTGGCGCATCAAAGATAACGGCAACCCCATCGACGCCTCGGGCGAGCTCTATGACGGGACAAAGATGGACGGGCCCGCCGGGCTCCGGGACGCGCTCTTGAAGCACTCGGACGTGGTCATCATGAGCTTCACCGAGAGTCTTCTGACTTACGGCCTCGGCCGCCGCGTCGAGTATTACGACATGCCGACGGTGCGCGCCATCGCGAGCGAAGCGAAGAAGAATAACTATCGGATGTCCACTTTCATTCACGGCGTCATCAATAGTACGGCTTTTCAAATGGCTCGAGTGGAGCGCGACGAGCACACGAGCTCCGTGGAACCTTAGAGATTTCTCAAGCACCACCTTTGTAATAGGAGGCACACAAGATGTACATCACCAACAAGCACATGTCCCGTCGGGCAGTTCTTCGCGGTATGGGCGCAACGGTGGCGCTGCCGTTCCTCGATGCCATGATGCCCGCCCGTTCATGGGCCGCTTCTACGTCGACACCGTCCCGCCTCGTGTGCATAGAGATGGTCCACGGCGCGGCCGGCAGCACGAAGATCGGTATCGAGCAGAACATGTGGTCGCCGGCGGCTGTCGGGAGTGAGTTCGACCTCTCGCCGAGCAGCTTGAAGCCGCTCGAACCGTTCCGCAAATACCTCACCATCATCAGCAACACGGATGTGCGCAACGCCGAAGCCTTCTCGCTTCCCGAGATCGGCGGCGACCATTTCCGCTCGAGCGCGGTCTTCCTGACTCAGTCCCACGTCAAGCAGACGGAGGGCAACGACGTGTACGCGGGTACGTCGATGGATCAAATGTACGCGAAGCAGTTCGGGCAGGACACGGCCATCCCTTCGATGCAGCTTTCGATCGAGAACGTCGACCAGGCTGGCGGCTGCACCTATGGCTATTCCTGCATCTACACCGACACCATCAGCTGGGCCTCGCCCACCGCCCCGCTGCCGATGATCCGGAACCCCCGCGTGGTCTTCGATCAAATGTTCGGCGTGGGCGCGACGCCCGAAGAGCGTGCGAAAGGTCGGCGCACCAATAGCAGCATCCTCGACTGGATCACGAACGAGGTCGCGCGGGTGAAGAGAGATCTCGGCCCGACCGATCGCAACCGGCTCGACAACTACCTCGACAACGTGCGCGAGATCGAGCGCAGGATTCAGAAAACCGAGGCCCAGAACGCGAGCGGCGAGCGGCGTGAGCTACCCGATGCGCCCATCGGCGTTCCGGACTCGTTCGAGGAGCACATGAAGCTCATGTTCGATTTGCAGGTGGCGGCCTTCATGTCGGACGTGACCCGGGTGTTCTCGTTCAAGCTCGGCCGCGACGGCTCGGGGCGCGTTTTTCCGGATAGCGGTATCAACACCGGATTCCATCCGGCCTCGCATCATCGCGACCAGGAGAAGCGGATCAAAGAGTTCGCGAAGATCAACACCTATCATGTCAGCATGATCCCCTACTTCCTCGAGAAGCTCGAGAGCACGATGGACGGCGAGTCCAACTTGCTCGAAAAAACCCTGATCCTCTACGGCTCGCCGATGGCGAACTCCAACATACACAATCACAAGAGATGCCCGTTATTCTTTGCCGGACACGCGAACGGACAGCTCAAGGGGAACCTCCACCACAAGGCCGAGGACGGCACCCCGATGGCGAACGCGATGTTGACTGTCCTCCGCCGTATGGGGATGGACCTCGAGACCTTCGGCGACAGCACCGGCGAGATGGCCATCTGATCGACGTTTCATGGAGTCTTTGATGTTGGCAAAAAAGTTGGGACGTAGCGCTGTAGCCGTTTTGTGTTTCGTCGCGCTCATTGCGGCAGCACCCAAAGATATTCCCAAAATGGGTGCGACACCGGTGGCGGACGCCGCGATGCAAGGCGACGGGGAGACCGTGCGCGCTTTGTTGAGACAAGGCGTCGACGTGAACGCGGCTCAAGGCGACGGGATGACCGCGCTTCACTGGGCCGGCGTCAAAGCGGATGCCGAGATGGCGGAAATGCTCCTCTACGCGGGGGCCAATGTGAAGGCCGCCACGCGACTGGGCGGATTCACCCCGCTCTTCCTCGCCGCGAAGACCGGCGACGCGGCCGTGGTGGAAACACTCGTGAACGCTTCGGCGGACGTCAACGTTGCGACGACGATGGGCGCAACGCCTCTCATGCTGGCGGCAGCCTCGGGAAACGCCGACACCGTGTCCATTCTCTTGGAGCACGGCGCGGAAGTAAACGCCTCGGAGGCGGCCCGGGGACAGGCGGCGCTCATGTTCGCGGCCGCTTACAACCGAGGTGATGTGATCGACGTGCTCGTCAAAAACGGCGCCGACGTCACGATGGCGACCAAGATCGTCGAAACCGCCGCGATAGAAAAGAAGTGGTCCGAAGCCGACCGCAAGCGCCGCAAGGAGCGCGAAGCCGCCGCAAAGGCCGCGGCGGCGGCCGACGCCAAAGCCAAAGGTTTGGAGCCGCCCAAGGGCGTCGAAGACAGCGCACCCAAGGACGAAGGAAAGAGCCTCTTCGCCAAAGTCTTTGGATGGGTTCCGGGTGTGGGTGGCGGCGAAAAGAAACCCGAGCAACGGCGCCGCTTCCGTCGTAGCCCTTTTGGCAAGCTCGTCGGCAATCAAGGCGGGATGACCGCGCTTCTTCTCGCGTCGCGTCAAGGCAACCGCGAAGCGGTTGAGGCGCTCGTTGCCGCGGGCTCGGACGTCAACGTCGTGAGTGGTGGTGATCACACGAGTCCCCTTTTGATCGCGACCATCAACGGACACTTCGATCTCGCCAAATCTCTGCTCGACCAGGGAGCGGACCCGAGCCTCGCGAGCGAGGCGGGAGCGATGCCCCTCTACGGCGCGATCAATTTGCAGTGGTCGCCCAAAGCGCTCTACCCGCAGCCACAGGCTTACCGGCAGCAGGAAGTCTCCTATCTCGATTTCATGGAATTGCTCCTCGAGGCCGGCGCCGATCCCAACGCCCGACTGAAAAAGAAATTGTGGTACTCCGGCTATAACTTCGACCTCTCCGGCGTGAACGAGAACGGCGCTACCGCGTTCTGGCGCGCCGCCTATGGGACGGACGTCGACGCGATGAAGCTTCTCATGGCCTACGGCGCCGACCCGAATCTTCCTACGTTGAAACCGGAAATCGCTCCGAGCGATGGCATTGGCGCGCAAGAAGAAAAAGAAGACGTCTCGGGCTTGCCCCCGGTGCCTCCGGGCGGCGATGCCGTCAGCCCTCTCCTGGCGGCGGCGGGTGTAGGCTACGGTAGAGGCTTCGCGGCGAACTCACATCGCCATCACCCTGCAGGCTCGATGGCGGCGGTACGCTACCTGGTCGAGAAGTTGGGCGCGGACGTGAACGGTCGAGATCATGATGCCTATAACGCGCTACACCACGCTGCCAGCCGCGGCGACGCGGAGATGGTCCAGTATCTTTTCGACAAAGGTTGCGATATCTCGGCAATAAGCCGTCGCGGGCAGTCGACGGCCGACATGGCAAACGGCCCCGTGCAGCGCATCCAGCCATTTCCAGAAGCCTTGGCGTTATTGGAGCAGCTCGGCTCGATCAACAACCACAACTGCGTCGGCTGCTGAGCCGAATGACTCTCACGAGCGTGGGTTCGTCCCCACACCTCTAGCGCTAAAGCCGTGCAAATTGCACGGTAGCGGTTCGCTTCAAACCCACAAGTAACTCTAAAGAAGCCGTTTAGAGCGTCCGCTCCTGACGAGCTCCTGGCACTCTTATTGCTAGACCTCTATTGCTCTATCTCCCCTAACTCTGTACTAGGAGGTCCCCAATGAAGATGAGACTTCTCGTGCCGCTTCTAGCCTTGGTGCTCGGGAGCGCGAGCGCATATGGCAGTGGCAGCTACAAAGGCAAGGGCCGGCGGCCACCGAACGGCCTTGAAGCGACCCTGTACAACCTCGGAAAGAAAGTCTTCACCAAAAAGGCCGAACTTCCCGAGTCCTCAGCGGAGCTCGCGACCAAGCAGATGGAAGAGCTCGAAGCGCTCTCGGCGGCGCTTCCCGTGAAGGCGCAACGGCGCTCGAATCTCGTCGCGCTCGCTGGGCGATTGAGCGCCGAGCAGCTCGATGCGCTGACCTACTACGTGTCGGTCCGTTACAAGGTGGAGGTCGACAAATGAAGCGGCTCGCGATCCCCGCTGCGGTCGTCCTCGGGACACTCTGGAGCGTCGCCGCCAGCGGACAAGATGCTTGGGTTCCCTATCAGGGCGAGAGCTCGGTCTCGCTCGTCTATTCGTTTCAAACCTTCGAGGACTTTTTCAGAAACAACGAGGAAAAGTCCTACCCGTTCGGCCGAAGCCGGCAGCAAACAGTTTTTGCCATCGTCGAGTACGGTCTCACGGACGCGCTCGCCATCGACGTGACTTTCGCCTATTCCCACACGTCGACCTCGAAGACGCCTGGCGGGCCGACCGGCGCGAACGACAGCGGTCTGGCCGATACAGCGTTCGGCTTTCGGTGGCGTGTTGTCGACGAGTTCGATGGGACCAGCGCGCCGACCGTGACCGTCCGCGTTGGCGGCATCGTTGCTGGCACCTACGATGCAGGGCTTCCCTACTCGGCAGGTGACGGCGCTTCCGGAGTCGAAGCCGCTCTGATGATCGGAAAGGATTTCGGTAAGCACGGGCTCGGTGTCTATGGCGAAGCGGGATATCGCCATCGAGCGAAGCGCGTGCCGGCCGATCTCGTAGCGCAGCTCGGTCTCTACAAAACGATGGGCGCCTGGTCGGCCAATGTCGGCTTTCGCCACGTTCAAGCGCTCTCAGGCTCGAATATCGGCGACCCCGGCTTCAAATTCCAGGAGCTCAAAGAGATTGCGAGCTACGTGGAAGCAGCTTTCGGTCACTCGAGCGCTGGCGGCCGCTACATCGGCGCTCACTTCGCTCAAACCGTCGACGGCCGCAACACCGCCAAGAAAACGGTCTTCGGATTCTCAGTCACGTTCCCGTTCTAGTAAGCGGCCGCGCTTCCGAAGCCAATCGGATAGTCCCGCCAGGGCGATCGCACCGAACTCCATAGGCCGGAGCCACGGAGGATGATGATAAGGCAACAGACCGGACCCCAACAGATGAAGCCCGTGAAGGTAGCTCGAGCTCACCGCCCACAGACAGGTGATCGCGCTACGCGACGGGAAAAGCGTGGCGAAGGGAAGAAGCCACAGCACGTACCACGGATTCAAGACGGGCGACAAAAAGAAGAAGAACCCCATAGAGCCAGTCACCACGCGGCGGGAACTTTCCGTTTTTCCACCAGCCCAGAAGGTGGACGGCGTAGAACGATGCAAAGAGAGCAGCCGCTACGATCTTGGCGACCCCTGCATCGAGAATGAGCGCCAGAAGAGCATAGCCGGAAGAGTTGAACTCGAAGCCCTGTGCAAAAGCCGAAAAGGCGCTGGCCGGGCCGGTGCTTCCCATGAGCAGGAACGGAAGGTAGAGACCCAACAACATCGCGGCAAAGAGGAGCCAACTCTTGACCGGCGCCCGAAGGAGCACGAAAGGCACGAGCAATATCGCAAAAACGCGAGCGCCGACGGCGAGCGCCGCGAAAGATGCCGCCGTAGAGAAGCGCCCTCGGGAGCGAAACTGGAGGGCCGCGAGCATCAGCGCGATTCCGAAGGAATCCGGATGCGCGGTGAAGAAGGTCTCTTGGATCAGAAGAGGGCACCACGCGTAGAGCAATATATTTACTCCCGCGCCAAACCGAAGCAGGATGACGAGCGTCGCGAGGTCGGCGAAAAGGAGCAGAAGCTTGAGTGGCCAGAGTTTCCCCGGCGCAACGACGTAGCTAGCGAGGAAGGCGAGCTGGTTTACCGGACCATAGATGGTGGGGAGCTCGGGATGGTTGATGCCATCGAGGATTGCCTCGAAATCCTCCGTCAGGTCGGTGTCGAGAAAGTGATCGATGGGCCGGTCGCCATACGGATTTCCGGAGACGGCGAAATTTCGACCGTCCCAGAGATACCGGTAAAAGTCATCCTCGAGCACCGGGGCGCCCGCGATGCCAATCAGCCGAAAGGCCAGAGCCCAGAGCACAATACGGGTCAACGCGAGCTCGGACCCAGCGCGACGGACAACCGCGAGGGCACCAAGCGTCCCCGCCCAGACGACGGCGAGGATCAAAAAGTAGTGAAGAAGATCGACATCGGCACTCTTTTGCGAGAGTGCGCCGAGCCACCCATAGCCGAGGCAGCACACGAGGCCGCAGATGTCGACGAGCGTTTTCTCGGTAAACGGGCGAGGGAGCCGCAATGGAAAGGTTCCTGTTCGGGTGCTGATTCCATGGTAACACCCTCATCTTTCTCCAAGGGGGGTGCTCGAGGCCATGGCGGTCGGTAAGATCACAGTGCGCATCGTCGCGCTGGCGATGCTCTTCGTGCTCGTCTCCGTCGGAAGCAGCTCGTTTCTGATCTATCGGAAAATCGAGCGCTCACTTGAGAAAAGCCTTGCCAGCGAGCTTCTCTCCGTCGTGACCTCGGTCGGGCCACTCATCGACGGCGACCTCCACGACGTGATCTTTCTCGACAGCGATGGTGTGCTCTTTGCGGAAGAGGAATTCGAGCTCATCCGGCAACAGCTCGTCCTAGTCAAGGACGGAAACGGTCTGAGCGGTCCAGGAAGCCCGATCTATACGATGCGGCCTGCTTTCGACTTCGATGCGAGCGGCGCGCTTGAATTCGTCGTGATGACGGACCGCGACGCTACGGGCCATTTCTTCACCGGCAACCGCTACGACGCCAAGCCCCATCAGCTCGAGGCTTTGAACGGAGCTCCCACCGCTACGGGCGTCTATTCGGACTCGGAAGGCGCTTGGATCTCGGCGGCGGCACCCATCAGGGACAGCTTGAATAATGTGGTCGGCCTCATTCAAGCCGACCGGCATGTCGACTTCTTCTACGCGCGCGCACGCGGTGAAGCGGTGAGCATCCTGCTGACCTCTATCGCGGTCGTGCTCGTGGCAGGCGGCTTAGTCCTCGTCCTCGGCTTCAGGGTCGTGGGCCGGCTGGTAATTCCAACAGGTAAACCACCGCCTCCGGCGGTGCGACTCGAAGAGGCTCTGCCGTTCCGGCGTGTGATAGACGATCTCCTTTCAATGAACCGGGAAGTTCAAAAAAGGAGATCGACATGCGAGAGTGGAAGAGCCAAT
>SMYC01000301.1 GCA_004356105.1 Acidobacteriota bacterium
GCTAAGTTTGTTCCGTGGTCAGGCCGGTCACGATCTTCGCCACCGCCTCATCTGCGATGACGCGGACTTCGTCGTCGGTTCGATCTTGAATGGGGTGTGGGACGAACAGACCGATAGGCTCGACGCCGAGCGCTCTTGCCTGCGCTTCGGCGCCATTGACGAATGGCTCGGTCGCGATGAAGACGGTCGGGACGCCGCGGCTTTCGAGGTCCGCCGAGGCGTGCACACTGCACGACGTGCAGCTTCCTCAGTCGGCGAGTGCTTCGACGACTGCATCGCAGGGGGTGATCTCGTGACAGGTACGCGGGCGCGCCGGCGAGAATCTGACGCGCGAGATCACTCGACGCACCAAACTGAGGCACGACACGCGACGAAGGGGTGCGCCTCGTCAAAATCTGCTATGGCGGTGGCTAGTGCGTCGGTCAAGCTCGCCGCGGCGAAGACGCGAATGGGCTCCTGCGGTGTGCCAGTCGCGATTACATGGAGAGAAGGATCGAAAGCTGCACAATCACTTGGACCCATCCGATTGCACTTCGAGACGATGGATTCGGGCTCGTGCATTCGTCAGCCGCAGTTGCAGCGGCCCCGGCGGGTAACCACCGGCTTTGTGGTAGGTAATGATGAGTCTCCCGTCATTCCATACGCTGTAATCGTCACCCTTTCTGATGAACTGCAATCGCACCAACTTGCCTGTCTCGATCTTCAGCTCTCCCTGGCTGCGCACGGTCCAATCGGACCTCTCGACGGTTTTGATGTAGGCCATCTCGACTTCTAGATACCTCTCATCCGGGTCTTCCGGTAACGGATGCCCGGTTGCCATCCAAATGCCGCTCTGCGTCTCCTGCGCGAAGTCCATGTAGACGCCGAGATATCTGCCCGCCTCGAAGGTAATGTCGATAGATACGACGATGTCGCCGCCGAAAGTCTGCTGGCTGACGAGGAACGAGCTGGCCTCCGGTGAGGTCTTCGCGCCGTTGAGCACGGGCGTCGACCCTAGGATCTCGCCGTCGCCCGGGAACGTCCACCGCGCTGGGTCTGGCGACTTCCAACTATCGGCGCCAGCCTCGAGGAGATCGACGACCTTGCCGGCCGCGGGGGCGCTCCACTGCCAAGCCACGACGGCGAACAGCGCGAGCACCAAAACGAGCAGCCGATTCTTCGATGGCATCGCCCTATTCTAGTCTTTGGAAGCGTCCGACTGGATCCCTGTCAAATTAACGGAAGCGGACGACAGCGTCGAGGAGCGAGCTCAGCGCGGGTAGACCACGCCACCTTTCACCGTCGTCACGGGAACCAGCTTGCGCGCGGCGCTGCGTGTCGCGCCTCCAGAATCCGTGAGCTCGAAGTGACCCTCGGCGAGCTCGAAGATCGCGACGTCGGCCGCGGCGCCTTCGCGGAGCGTACCGAGAGGCTCGGGAAAAGAGAAAATCTCCGCCGGTGTCGACGTAGCGCAAGCGATCGTC
The DNA here is from genome assembly GCA_004356105.1 of Acidobacteriota bacterium. Classification (GTDB taxonomy): domain Bacteria; phylum Acidobacteriota; class Vicinamibacteria; order Marinacidobacterales; family SMYC01; genus SMYC01. The sequence continues at coordinate 1,464 of SMYC01000301.1, forward strand.
TGCTCGAGCGACATACCAAGATGCAGGAACTTGGAAAGCGTCGTCGCCAGGTCGAAGACCGGTCCGTCGAAGTTTCCGGAATGGATATCGCTCGAGATCGTGTCGGGAAGAAAATCCTGCTCGAGAGCGCGCTCTGCGGTATCGAAAGAAAAGTTGCCGGCGCCGTGGCCGATATCGAAATGGACGCCGCGCTGCCGGGCTTCGAGCGCTTCCGGCAACACGAGACCCGACGCATCGAGGATGCTGCCTCGAGCGCGAAAGCTGTGGGTCACGACATCCCCCGAACGGAGCTCGTCGAGAAATCGCCCCACCGGCGAGCTAGCGACACCGATATGCACCATCAACGGGACGGAAGCGTTCTCGGCGAGCTGGCGCGCCAAACGCAAAGCCTCGAGATCCTTTCCTCCTTCGATGTCCCGCGTCATACGAACCTTGATCCCGAAAACGATGTCGCGGTTCTCCTCGATAGCGCGCGCCGCTCGGTCGACATCCGCATAGGCAAGGCTCGATAGCTCGCGCATGGACGTGAGCCCGAGCGTTGAAAGGTTCAACAAGACACCCACGCGCGTCTCCGCACGCTCGACCACATAGCTCCGGAACCCAGCAAGGGTCGTCGCGCCGGCGGAGCCGGCATCGAGCACCGTCGTCGAGCCTTGCGCGAGGCACGCTTTGTCCGGCCAGATGCCGACGCCAGCGACGCCGTCATATACGTGCACGTGCACATCAATCAATCCCGGCGTCACGATCTTTTCACGCGCATCGAGGATTTGCCGTGCGTCGCTTTCAGGAATGTCGGAGGCGAGGCGCGTGATGACACCGCCCGCGATCCCGATATCCAGCCGCTCCGAGACGGAACGCGACGGGTCGATCACGCGTCCGCCCTGCACAACGAGGTCGTAGCGCGGCGCAGACCCGGCCAACAATACCGGGCTCACGCCGAGCGCTCGCAAAAACGCCCGCCTCGATGTCGAATGTTGCATCAGCGTCTAAATCCCTCGAACGATTTCAGCTCGCTCCATCGAGGAGTGCTTTCGCCTCTACCAAGTCCTTCGTGTCAAAGCCTTCCGTGAACCAGCCGTAGCATGTCTCGAGCCTCCGCTTGGCGTCGTCTACGTCGTCGCTACGAGCCTTCGAGCGGTAGAGGCTCATGAGGGCCCTGAGCTCCTAAGATTTTGCTTTTTGGTGCTCCGCGACCGCGATAGCTTTTTCGAAACACGCTACGGCTTCCGTGTCGTCCTCGACCCTACCACGAAGGAGCAAAAGTTCTCCTTTGGAGCTGTCCCTCGTCAATACTCGTCAGCCCGCGAAATCAAGGACTTACATCCGGCTCGAGTTCCGGGCCTAAGAAGTTGAAACTCCGTCGCTATGCTCCGTGGACTCATTTTCGTCGTCTCTCTCGGCGCCGGGCCAACCTTGTGATTGAAAACCCTCGTTTCGTCGTTGCTTCTCGTTTCGCGTCGCTGTTTGTCCCCACCGGGTCAATAATGACGACGCACAGGTGTCGATGACGGATTCCGCGTCCCCCAGCACCCGTGTTTCACGTTTCGCCCGGATGAAGGTGTTCGTCGCCTCGTGGGCCTCGAGGAAGAATCACGGTATGAAGGAGCGTGAGGTCGGAGAGCCGCCACACTTGAAACGATTGCCCTTGCTTCTCGCCTGTCATGCCCGCGCTCGTCGTCATACAGATACTTGCTGCCGGCGTGTGCGTTCGTCTCAGCACAGGCGAGGCTAACGCAAAGAGCGACAATGGATTGATGGGCATCTGCAGCTAAGTTTGTTCCGTGGTCAGGCCGGTCACGATCTTCGCCACCGCCTCATCTGCGATGACGCGGACTTCGTCGTCGGTTCGATCTTGAATGGGGTGCGGGACGAACACACCGATAGGCTCGACGCCGAGCGCTCTCGCCTGCGCTTCGGCGCCGTCGACGAATGGCTCGGTTGCGATGAAGACGGTCGGGACGCCGCGCCTTTCGAGGTCCGCCGAGTCGTGCACACTGCACGACGTGCAGCTTCCTCAGTCGGCGAGTGCTGCGACGACTGCATCGCAGCGCGTGGCGATCTCGTGCCGGAGATCGACCGGCGCCGGCTTGGCGAAGGTCGGTTTCTGGAAGCGCTCTACGGTAGCCCCTAGCGCGCGGAGCTCTTGCTCGACGCGATCGAGAAAGACGCTGCCTTTCGGCTTGCTGATGTCGAGCAAGCCGACGGTGCGATTCTCGAGAGAAGCGAGGCGTGGCGCGCGTGGGATGCGCTTGGGCTTTTGTTCGCTCGTGGGGTCGAGCACGATGCGTTGTTCGTTTGTCATGGTCGAATCTCCTGAACGACGGGCTGGCTTCCTTTCGGGCCGCTCGCCCAGCCACCGATGATGGCGGAGAAGAGCCCGGCGCTACCGCCGCAATGGACGACAAGAAGGCCGCCCGGACGGAACTTGGTTACAGGCTGGCTACGAAAGGACTCGGGCATGCCTTCCGCGATTTCGTCCACCCCGCGCATCATCTCTTCGCCCGGAATCGTCAAGAGCTCCGTCAATTTTTCGATGAGCTGCTCTTTGCTCCAGCCGGCTTCTTTGAGAACGCGCGCGTGCTCGGGGCCAATGACGAGCATCGCGTCATAGCCGATGGCGAGCTTTGGGTGCTGTACGGTGCGAAGTGTCGCGGCCAGGCTGCGCGCCAGAGACATCGGCTCGCGCGACCGCTGGTCGATGACGTTGCGCGGCCCTTCACCTGCGAATACCGTGACCGTGCTCGTTCCCGGCTCGGCGCCGAGGTCGGCCGATAACGGTCCCCACGGCGAGCTTTCCTCGTCTTCCGCAAAACAGAAGCCGAGCTTCCCGGGGTTGCCATAGGTCGCGCGGTCGACTTCTCCTGGGCGTCCACCGCCGACGTTACGGACCACGAGCTGCAGCGCGCGTCCAATCGTCGCGTTGGCGCGGTTACCTTGCCCCAGCACGTTCATCCCGGAATTCATCCCGATCGCGCGGCGGATGGGACCGTTCACGACGACAATCGGCCCGACCCCCATCGTGGTGGCGATAACGCCGTGCATGTTGAAGCGATCGGTGCACGCGGCTTCCACCGCTGCCAACACCACAGGCAAGTACTCGGGTTTGCAGCCGGCCATCACGGCGTTGATCGCGACCTTCTCGACGCTGCACTCGACGAGATCGGGCGGGACAACCGCGACCACGTCGTCGGGCGCACGCGATGTTCCCTCGAGCATCGCTAGCACACGCTTTTCCGTCGGCGGCACGATAGGCAGGCCGTCGCTCCAGCCTCGGGCGTACATGGCCTCCATCTCGTCCTCGAGCGCGGCGAGCTCGACGCGGCGCGCGTGAAGCTTGGAGCTGCCGAAGCGCACCAGAAGCTCCGGCGCGCGGGAGGGATCCACGCTGAGCGAGCCGCATCCTGGGCGAAGCTCGGGAAGGCCGGCGCCGAGCGCGGGGACGCCCGTGAGCGCTTCCCATTCCTCACGCTGCCAGCCCAATACGCGCTCACGCTCTTCGCCGCCCTCGACGCGGATGAGCGTCGGTACCGTCTCGATCTGGTGGTGCCACGACTGTTCGAGTGATGTGTCGTCCACCGCCGGAATACCGGGCGGGAAGGTCGGGTCATCTTGTGTATAAACCGTCAGCGATTCCTGCGCCAAGATTTGCTGCAGAACGGGTACGACGAGCTCGCACGTTGGGCAATCGCGTTTGACGAAAGCGACGAGGCCGGACGGCAGAGGAATGGGCGCACTCACGGCCTTAGCCTATCAGCAAGAGCCGCTCCTTTGTGTCAGAGTGAGCCACAAATGGCTGATCACGAGAAAGACCCGCTGGCGCGCCTCGCCGGTCTCGCAGACTCGGTCGACGAAACCTTCGCGAGTATACAAACGCGCCAGGGGGCGTGTATGCAATGTCGGGCAGGATGCACCGATTGCTGCCGCGCGCGGCTTACGATCACGCACGTCGAAGCAGCGTTTTTTCGCCGCGGCTTGGCACGCCTGCCCGAGGCCGAACGGAAAGACCTTGCGCAGCGGACGCGTGACAAAACGCGGGACATGTGCCCGGCTTTGGATCCTGAGGGGCGTTGCCAGCTCTACGATTCGCGGCCCTTGATCTGTCGCTCCTTCGGTGTTCCTCTACGGCGTCGCCGCGAGGTGGTCCTCGTGAATCCGATCGTCATCGACGCCTGCGACCTGAACTTTGTCGACGTGCCACTCGAGACGCTGCCGGCAGAAGATGTGCTCGATCAAACGAGCCTTGACACCGAGCTGGCCGCGATCAATGCCGAGTTCTGCGCGCGTCACGATTTGCCAACCGATGAGCGCATCGGCATCGCGCAAATCCTCGCGAGCCTCGACTAGCCTGCTCCTGGTTGCCCACTACACACCACTGTCGTAACATTCTCACCCTGAAATGTCACTCTCACCTGGCCACAAACTCGCCCACTACGAGATCCTCGAGCCCATCGGGAGAGGCGGAATGGGGAGGTCTATCGGGCGAAAGACTCGAAGCTCGGCCGGGATGTGGCGATCAAAGTCTTGCCCGATGAGTTCGCCAAGGATGAAGAGCGCCTGAGACGCTTTCAGCGGGAGGCGAAAGTTCTTGCGTCTCTCAATCATCCGAACATTGCCGCGATCTACGGCCTGGAGCAGTCGGCCGATACGCACTACCTTGTTCTCGAGCTCGTTCCCGGAGAGACTCTGGCGGAGCGCATCGCACGCGGTCCCATTCCGGTGGAGGAAGCTCTCGAAATCGCCAACAAGATCGCTGACGCCTTGGAGGAAGCGCACGGGCAAGGCATCGTTCATCGAGATTTGAAACCTGCCAACGTTAAGCAGACCGAGGACGGCAAGATCAAGGTTTTGGACTACGGTTTGGCGAAAGTCTTTCAGGAAACACCTGAGGCTGATAGCTCGATGTCACCCACGCTCACCCGCCTTCGCCAAGGCTCCGGCGGGCAGGCTCGAGATGTGACTCGGGTTGGAGTGATTCTCGGCACCGCGGCCTACATGAGCCCCGAACAAGCGAAGGGAAAGAAGGTCGATAAGAGAACGGATGTCTGGGCATTTGGAGTGGTGGTCTACGAGATGCTGACGGGAAAACGCGCGTTTCAAGGCGACGATGTCTCGGACACGTTGGCGGCGGTGTTGAGAGCGGAGCCGGACTTCGGTGATCTGCCGAGCGAGACCCCACCGGCGATCGGTCGTGTGCTGAAGTTGTGCCTCAGCAAGGACGCCAAGCGTCGTGTGCATGACATCGCGGACGTGCGGCTTGCTATGGACGGGGCTTTCGAGCTGGCCTCCGAAGAGTCCGATCCGGTCGTCGTCTCCCGCCGTGGGCTCCCGTGGGCGGCGGTGGCCGTCTTCGCGAGCCTCGTGACCGGTCTCGTGGTCTGGAGCCTGATGCGTTCCGAGCCGCCCGAGGTGACACGGTTTGCGTACGACTTTCCCGCGAGCCATCAGCTCAGGAACGGACGTCGGTTGATCACTGTTTCGCCCGATGGTCGTCGTTTCGTCTACAGCACGACGGACGGACTGTACTTGCGGTCAATGGATCAGCTGGATGCTCGCTTGTTGCGCGGAACCGGATATTTCCCCCGAAGCGTGGTCTTCTCACCGGATGGGCGATCCATCGCATACTTCCAGGGCGATCAGTTGAAGCGACTTGCCCTGAGCGGCGGCGCACCGGTCGTCGTCTGTTCGACGACGTCGATACCGTTCGGCGCCCATTGGGCGCCGGACGACACGATTTTCTTTTCCCACGCCGACGGCATCCTGCGCGTGTCAGCGAACGGCGGCACGCCCGAATTGGTTATTCCGGTTGTCGACGGGGAGGTTCTCGACGCTCCGCAGTTGCTCCCCGACGGCGATACCGTGTTGTTCAGCGTCATGACTGGGAAAGGCCGCCTGTCAGACTCTTGGGACGACGCAGAAATCACTGCTGTCTCGCTCACCTCTGGCGAGCGGACTCTGCTGGTGGAAGGGGGAAGTGAGGCGCGCTACGTTTCGTCCGGCCATCTCGTCTACGCCTTTGATGATGGGTTGTTCGCCGTGGCGTTCGACGCCAAAAGCCTCCGCGTGGAGAGCGGGCCGGTGTCGATGGTCGAGGGAGTCACGCTGGCCAACTACGCGGTGTCCGACGACGGCACCTTGTTCTTCCTTTCCGGTGGGGATGGATCCAACCACCGACTGGCTTGGGTAGACCGGAACGGCAAGGTCGAGGTGATCGAGGCCATTCCCCCGAACAACTATGGATGGCCTCGCCTGTCGCCGGACGGCGAACGGGTGCTGGTTGTGGCAGATAGGGACGCGCGGATCTACGATCTCGTGAGCGGTCGCGAGAGCCGCCTGACGACCGACGCAGCGACGAGCTATGTCGGGTGGACGCCTTCGGGTGACGAGGTCGCGTACACGGCGAATCGCGGGGATGACGGCGAACAGGTCTGGATGCAGTCCGCGGACGGGAGCGGTGCAGCCCGACAACTGACCGCACTCGACGGCCTGGTCCACTTCGATTCATGGGCGCCGAATGGCCAGACCTTTTCGGCGCATCATCACATCGGTGGAACGATGAACCAGCTGATGGTTCCATTCGACGGAGAGGCTGCGGAGCCCGAAACGTGGCTCGAGCACGATCATTCAGACAATGCCGCCGTTTTTTCTCCGGACGGACGCTACGTCGCTTATGCGTTGAGGCAAACGGGGCAGGCCGAGATTTACATCCGGCCGTTTCCGGGCCCGGGCGGACAAACGACGGTGTGGGTTGGGGGCGGGGCGGCATGGGCACCAACGGGAGAGCTATTCTATAGGCGCTCGAGCGACTACATGATGATGGTGGTCGAGGTCACCACCGATCCCGTGCTCACGGTGGGCCCACCGGTCGAGCTTTTCACGGGAAGCGGTATCGGCGGAACGCGAACAGATGAGTATGCGGTGACCGCCGACGGCCAGCGGTTTCTTATGAGCACGCGCTGGCTGCCACAAGGCGAGGTGGGGAGCGGCGGGGGTGGAGGCCCGAAGATCGTCGTGGTCCTCAACTGGGTTGAGGAGCTCAAGCAGCGCGTTCCCACCAACTGATAACTTCGTCCGCTACCCAGCGCGCCCCGCGGGAACTCAGTCCAGGCGGAGAACTGACACCCGGCTCGATTCGGGATGCGCGCCGCGCGACGGAAGGTAGGCGGCGAGCCCCGAGATGACGAGCAGCACGAACACCGTCAGCGCAAACGTCGCTGGGTCCGCTGCCTCGACGCCGTGGCAACGTTGCCTTCGTCAGCTCGCCGGCGCGCGACCCAAGCGCGGTCCGAGAACGAGCGCGGCGCCGCCTAGCGCGAGGCTCACCGTTCCGACTTGGAAGCCCAGCAGCCCGGGAGCGCCTATCCCGTGGAGCGCGAGCATCGCGAGCGCGGCACACACGGACACGGCGCCCAGGATGGAGCGGCCGGCGGAGACGGATTCCTCGGCCGTCTTTTTCGCGGTCTGCTCGAAGCGGCCGAAGATGATGACGAAGATGGCCAATAGGAAGATGTAGAGCCCGAGCCAGATGGGACGTGACGCCCACCAGGCCGACGAGCCGGGTAGTACGTGGAGACCGATATCGCCGAGCAGATGGGCGAGACCGAGGACGAGAACCATGGCGGTCAGGTGCCACAAGAAGAGCGTCATGATCGTCCCGTTTACGAGCACCGTCGCCGCCCATGGCCGGAGCCGCTCCAGCCATTTGCGCGCGGGTTTTTCGAGAGCGAGCACGAGCCCGGCTTGGAACATGCCCAGAGCGAAGAGCGCGAAGGTGGGCGGGCGCGAGTTGGAAACGGCTTCTCCAGGAACGGTGATCATGCTGACGGGATAGGAGCGCACGGTCACGAGAAAGATCAAAAAGCCGAGCCCGCCGGCAGCCCACAACAAAGCTCTTTCTCGGCCGCCCATCTTTCCATCGCGCCATGCGTAGCCCACCTGGTGCACACCGAGCCACAC
>SMYC01000302.1 GCA_004356105.1 Acidobacteriota bacterium
GCGACGATTTTGGGGGAAAACAGCCCGATGACGATACCTCGGCGCGAGGGTGGCTCACGGTGGGTGCCCGTGCTCGCTGCGCTCGCCGCTGCCGTCCTTTATCTAGCATGGTCCAGAGGGAAGTTTCGCTAGCTCTTTTCCCCACCTTGTAATACGCTATGTGAGTATGGGTCATACACTTACGATTCGTCTTACACCGGAGCTCGCGCTTTGGCTAGAAGACTATGCGAAAAGGACCGGCGTATCTCAAGGGCAAATCGTACGCGATCAATTGGAACGTGCCAAGGCAGGCGCCGACGATCGGGAGTTCCTGCGACTCGCAGGGACCGTAGACGGGCCCAAGGACCTTTCTGAGCGAAAAGGGTTCTCGCAACCTTGAAGGGAATCGCAGACACGGGCTTCCTCGTCGCTTTCGCGAACCGGAACGATCGTCATCACGACTGGGCTGTGAGAGTAGCCGAACAAGTTTCGGCTCCAGTGCTCACATGCGAGGCCGTTCTGGCCGAAACGTCATTTCATCTTCAGAATGTCGGCATCGTTCTAGCCATGATCAGGGACGGGCTGACGACGGTCGCGTTCGAATGCAACGAGCACCTTCCGCAGCTCGAAGCTTTGGCGATCCGCTACGCCGATCGGAAGCCCGACTTAGCGGATCTCTGTCTGGTTCGGATGAGCGAGCTTCATCCATCTCATGCCGTCATCACTGTGGACCAGAAAGACTTTCGCGTGTACCGTCGCAACAAAAGAGAAGTGATCCCTTTGGTCGTCCCTCCCCGCTAAGCTCCCAGAGATAAGCACAACGATAGTAGTTGACTGGCTGAGTAAAATTCTCCCGAACGCGAGTCTTATCGCTCGTCGCTCGTCAAAACGGGCTCGCGATTTTCGACCGGTGGCGGGGGAACGGGGAGCTCGACCGACACAGGCGGGGCCTGAACCGGTGCTGGCAACTTAGGCTTGGGTTTTCTTCTCAAGCTCATCCACAAGCCCTCGAGCACCAATCCGACTATGGTTCGGGAATGCTGAAGGAGCAGCACGACCCAGTCTCGCTTGTTCACCTGAGGGAAGAAGATGCCCCGAAACGCCAACGCAGAGCCGAACATCGTCGCCCGTTCGCCAAACGGACGGTGCTTGATCTTCCGGAGCGACCTGCTGATGGCGGCGCGGGAGTAGGACCGTGCCCAGGCACTACGCACCTCCGCCTCCGACTCGTCGACCGTGATGTCCTTTGGCGTAAACGCCATCCTGAACGGGCGGAAGTCGAGCCAGTGTGTCGGGCGCGTCAGACGCCCTTCCTTTAACAGCCGATCGTAGAGCGGCGTCGCGGGATACGGGGTCAACAGGCCGTACACAGGCAGACCCGGCGGCCAGGATTCGATCTGATCCAGCGTGCGTGAGGCTACGCCCGGAGTGTCACCGTCCATCCCGAAAATGAAAGAGGTGATGGCGTACAGCCCGCGGTCCGCCAACTTGTGCAGGATACCTTCGTACTCCGCTGGCTTGTTGAAGCTCTTGTTGACCGCCTTCAAGTTGGCCGGGTCGATCGATTCCATTCCGATGAATATCCACCGGCCGCCACTGGCGGAAATCAAGTCCAGCAGCTCTTCGTCGCGGAGCAGGTTGATGCTGATCTGCGCAACCCACGGGAGGATAGCGTCAGCCGCGATGATCGCCCGCAGCAGCGACTTGGTGCGCTTGACGTTGATGGCGAAATTGTCGTCGATGAAGAACACCGCGATCTTGCCGCCGTCTCGCCTCGCCCGCTCCTTGATGAGCAGGAGCTCTTCGACGACGCTTTCATCCGTCCGGAAACGAATCGAGTCGCCAAAGAATCCGGTCACCGTGCAGAAGTCACAGCCGTAGGGGCAGCCCCGACCGGATTCGAGCGGAACGACATGCAGAGATTTCCACCAACCCAGTTTCTTCAGTAACGGGTGCAGCGCTGACGGAATCAAGTTGAACTGATCCAGGTCCAGCGTGTCCCAGGGGATTCTCGGATAGTCAGCCAGGTCCGGCTTGACTTCAACGCCCGAGGCATCGACGGGCTCGTAGATTTCCTTCAGTTGTCCCCGCGCCGCGTCTTCAACTATCCGGGGCCAGGTCTGATCGGCTTCACCCAGTGCGACGGCATCCGCGTGCCTGGGCTCATCGGTCCGTCCGAGAGGCTCGTCGGGTACTTCGGTGACGTGGGGGCCGCCGAACACCACCTTGGCGCCGGCACCCCGAAGGGCGTCCGCCGCGCGGTACGCACGCGCCGCCATGCGTGTCATCGCGCCAATCCCCACGAGCTCGATATCGTTGTCTTTGACGAACGCGGCCAGGGCGGACTCGGACATCGGCCGCGCGTTAGCGTCGATGAGGAACACCCGATGCCCTGGGGGTGTCAAGGACTTCAGTAGAAACATCCAGAGATGCGGCATGAAGTTGCGTGTGACCCCGTTGTCGGGGTTGTACAGTAATATGTTCATAGGGGCTTCTAACGAGATCTCAGTTCTAGATGATGTTATCCCGCGGGTTGCGGGGTCTGTCGGGCCACTATCGGGTGCCTTGCCGCACCGAGTGTACGACTGCGTCATTGGAAAGTAAAGCGACTAAGCGACTTTTGACTCGATCAAGCTAAGGAGGCGTGAAGCGGCCATCCGCGGCGGTCCACCCGCCGTCGACGAAAAGCACGGTTCCCGTCACATAGCTCGCGGCATCGGAAAGAAGAAACACCGTGGGCCCCGCCATCTCCTCCGGACACGCCCATCGCCCGAGAACGGTCTTCTCCGCGTAGGCCCGATACCACTCCGGCTTGTCTCGAATGGGCGCGGTCAGCGGTGTCTCGACCACCCCGGGAGCCACCGCGTTCACGCGAACCCCCAAGCTCCCGAGCTCGCAAGCGAGGGTACGGGCCATTTGCACGATGCCCGCCTTGGTCGCCGCGTAGACGGCTTGACCTGGCTCGACGACGAGCGAGCGAATCGACGAAAAGACAACGATGCTCCCGCGTCCTTGCTTCGACATAACTCTTCCCGCGGACTGAAGCACGTGGAAGCTGCCTTTCAAATTTACGTCGAGCACGCGGTCGAGCTCCTCGTCGGAATAGTCGAGGATGCGCTTGCGAACGTTGATGCTCGGGGTGCTGACGACTCCGTCGATCTTTCCGATATCCGCAAATACTTTCTCGACCGCGTTGCCGTCTCGAATATCGAGAAAGAAAGACTCGGCCCGCCCGCCACGCTCGATGATGCGCTCGGAAACAGACTTCAACCCTGCCTCGTTGACGTCGAGCGCCACCACCCGCGCCCCTTGCGCCGCGGCCGCTAGCGCCACCGCTTCTCCAATCCCGGACGCCGCACCGATGACGGCCACGACCTGGTCATCCAAACGAAACATCGTCACTCCTTTCTCCTGACAGCAAAGACGCTGATGAAGGCACCTCCGCTCACGAGGAGGCCGATGAGCGTCGGGTTCCAGATGCCAAAGCCCCGGCCGGCAGTCATCACGTCGACGACGATCAAGACCGGGATGCCGAGCCCAACGGCAGCAAAAGCCTCGGGAGCTCCAGCTCGCCGTGTGTAGAGCGCGGCGATGACGGGGACGAAGAACAGCACGCTCAGGAAGGAATAGAACACCGTGAGCGCTCCGATGATGGTCTCGAACGCGATGGCGAACACGACGCCCAGGAGACCGCCGACGAGCGCCGCGCCGCGCGCGACCCGCAAGACGTCAGCATCGGAAGCGTCGGGGCGCACGAAGCGCCGATAGAGATCGCGCGAGAGCGACGTTGATAGCATGAAAAGGACCGCGTCCGCCGAGCTCACTTCCGCCGAGAAGACGGCCGCGAGCCCGAGACAGCCGAGTGCTATAGGCATCTCGCGCACGAGCAAAGTCGGGAGCGCTAATGCCTGCGTCGAAAGATCGGGAAAGTGAACGCGCGCCACCATTCCGAGGAGCACCGGCAAGAAAGCAAAGACCATCAAGGCCAGGCCGGCGGCGCCGACCGCAATGCGCACCGTGCGCTCATCCCGCGCGCCATAGACTTTCTGCACGAGCCCGGGAGAGATAATGAAGGCCGGAACGAGAAGCGCCATGTAGTAGAGCGCGGGCCCGCCGCCTTGCCAAATATCCGTGTAGCCCGTTTCTATCGTCAAGCCACTGAAGCCACCCACCGAGTCGAGTGCCGCCGGCACGATCCAAACGAAGCCCGCGGTGAGCACGACCAACTGCACGAGGTTCACCCATGCGGAGGATAAGAGACCGCCCGCAGTGAAGTAAGCGGAGACAACGATGCCTCCGATGAGGCAGCCATAAACCTTCGGGATGCCGGCCACGCTCTGGAGCACGATAGCCACCGCAATCAGCTGCGCCGCGAGCACGAAGAGGGTCGTCACCCAGAGAAGTACTGCGACGACACCGCGGACCGCGCCGCCGTAGCGGAGCTCGAGAAGATCCCCAACCGTCTGAAGGTCGTGCTCTTTCGCGAGTCGCCACACCCGCGGGCCCACCCAAAACGCGAGCAAGAGCGTTCCGAGCCCCGCGGAGCCAACCCACCACCAGCCAACGAGGCCGCGTGCATAACCGATCCCTGCGGCTCCCATCGTCGAGCCCGCCCCTATATTCGCCGCGAGAAGCGTGGAAAAAAGCAGCACGGGGCCCAGATTGCGGCCCGCGACGAAGAAGGTATCGGTGCTCTTGACGCCGCGGCCCACAAGAAGACCGATGACGATCAGTAGACCCGAATAACCGAGGATGGCGACGAGGTAGAGATTCAACGAAGCTCCGCGGCCGAGGGAAATCCCGCGATGCTCTCCGCGTGGCGCACCGCGCTCAAGATCGCTTCCGACGTCACCTCGGCGGCCAGCGCGCCGATCATGGATAGGTTGACGTCGCCCGACCACCCACCGAGCGCGAGCGCGAAGATCGCGTCGCCGTCCGAAGGCGTATGGGCCGGGTAGATCGCGCGCGCCAATCCATCATGCGCCATCTGCGCAACTTTGTTCGCTTGTGTTTTCGTCAACCGCGCGTTGGTGGCCACGACACCTATCGTGGTGTTCCTACCGCGCCGCCCACGGATGAGAGCCCCGGAGCGCAGCAGCTTGCGGGCATCGGCGAGCGCTGTCCCATCTTCGGTGCGCACGCCCGCCACGACTTCGCCGGTCGCCGGGTCGATCACGTCACCCACCGCATTGACCGCCATGAGTGCCGCGACGATCAAGCCGTTCGGCAGCTCGATAGCGGCACTACCTATCCCCCCCTTCATCGCGCGGGCCGACCCCGCACTCTTCCCGACCGTCGCGCCGGCGCCAGCCCCGACATTCCCCTCGGCGATCTTCCCTGCCGTAGCCTTTTCGGCTGCCTTGTAACCACAATCCGCACCGGGCCGGATATCGGGCTTACCGCCCACGCCAAGGTCGAAGAGGACCGCTGCCGGAACGATCGGTACTTTGGCGATGCCGACGTCAAAGCCGATATCGCGCTCGTCGAGAAAGCGAACGACACCGGAAGCGGCATCGAGGCCGAAAGCACTCCCGCCCGACAACACGATCGCGTGTACCCGCTCTACGGTGTTGATTGGGTCGAGCAAATCCGTCTCGCGCGTTCCTGGCGCCGAACCGCGCACATCGACGCTCGCCACGGCGCCGTCTACGGTGAGAATGACCGTACACCCCGTCGGCCTCTCTTCGAGCGTGTGGTGTCCAACACGGATGCCGTCTATCCGCGTGAGACCCGAGCCGCCTTCGTCTTGCGCCGCACCGAGCACGACAAGCCACATAGTTAGCCACATCACGCGGCGATTCTCTCATGCACAGGCATTACGGATCCAAGTAGCTCGCGCCGCCACCCCCCGGCGCACGTCACCAGCGTGCGGAAGCTCGGATCGCGAGTGGAGTAGTTTTGCGAGCTCATTTCCTACGACGATAGTAGCAGTAGGGGTGGATGGCCCACAGCTGTTCGGTAAGGCTCGCATCAGAACTGGCCGCGCCGAGTCCGGTGCGCCGCGGCATGGCCCGTACTTCAGCCTCACGTCTAGGAAAGGGAAGAAGACGCGCTTCCCGGTATCCGAGCGAGCAGGGGCGACTATGACCACGACGTGTTCAACTCGGCAGGCTCCACCTTAGCTACCCCCCATTTTGGTCCAGAGAATGGGGTCCACCTCATATGTCGCAGGCCTGCGGCAAACCCGTTGACAAATGAACGACCGTCGGGCGTCTGGCTTTTGTCGGGTCAAAACTCTTTCAAGCAGACGTCCCTCCAACGGGGACAAGGATACCGACGTTATTCGCAACTTTCGTGGGAAGAGAGCCAACTTGGCTGGCGTAACTCTTGGGGCAACTCAGCGCCGGATGACTGCCTTCAGCGTTTAACTCATGGCGACCGAGCCTTTCTCCTCTCATCGATCTTTCGCCGGATAAAAGTTGGCCCATATACACGCTCCGCCTCTAAAAGATTATGCTGCGGACATAGGAGCCTTAGAAGGGACTCCTCGTTGCTGTGAAAGATGCCAAATGGGTCCGAGTGGTCGATATGGAGTCCTGCCCGCGCCGTACATCGCCTCCCATCACGGCCACGAAAGACACATCGGTATGAGTCACGTTCGTGTACTCGCTCGAGAACCTCGGGGGCAATGTATCGAGACTCAGCTGGCTCGTCTTTTTTCGCGACCTCGTTTGAACGAGATTTCGCCGTTCTGGCCTGCTGCTTCTTTCTTCGCCGCTCGAGCCTCTTCTTCGGGTCTTTCTTCTCGAGAGCGATGCCGGGATCGTCCGTCGCGACGTGAAGCCGGAGAACATCATCGTGACGACCGACGGCCGGGTGAAGATCCTTGATTTCGGGATTGCGAAGCTCGTTACGGTTGGTCCGGAAAACGAGGACTCAGAGGCGCCGACGCGATCGGTCACATCGGAAAGAGGCGCGCGGGGACGCTCGACATTTATCGGAAGCGCTCGGACGGTGCGGGCGACGCGGAGCTCATGGCGGCTTCGGAAGGCAACCTACACCCCTCGGATTGGTCGCCGGACGGACTCTATGTCGCGTACACGAGCTCCGAAGAGCCCGGTATCTGGATGCTCCCGATGGAAGGCAAGCAAAAGGCGTCTTTCGCTTTGGCGGCAAGCTCATGTCATGAAAGAAGGCCTGCATTCGCACCGAACCGCAAGTTCGTCGCTTATCAATCGGACGAGACCGGGCGCTACGAGATCTACGGGCGGTCGTTTCCGTCGACGGGGCGCAAGTGGCCGGTGTCGTCGGGTGGTGGCGGCGGTCCACGATGGAGCCCCGATGGTAGAGAGACCCTGTACATGAACGCTGGCCGCGAGTTGGTGTCGACGCGCGTCGAAACCGACGGCACGGAGATTCGGATCCGCGAGAGCCACGTTCTGTTCTTCGTCAATCTGAGTACGGGACTCAGTGATAGCTTCTTCGACATTAGCGCCGACGGCGAGCGGTTCGTCTTCATTCGTTCCCTGAAAGCTTCCTCTCCTCTCACGGTGCTACTCAACTGGGATGAGGCGCTCCGGAATTAGCGCATCGAGCACTGCCCTTTCTACTCCTGTAGCTGCAAGCGGCTCGATGCTGATATCGTGCCTCATCGATGAAACCCCACACCGACACCGACAAGCTACTCGCCGAAGTCGAGAGCGCGCGCGACGAGATCATCGACTTCGCGGCCGAGCTCGTCCGCATACCCACCGTCAACCCGCCGGGCGACGCCTACCGCGACGCGTCGCGATTTATCGGGACGCGGCTCGAAGCACTCGAATTCGAGGTCGACTACCCGACCGCCTCGGACATGCCCGAGCACTCCAAAGAGCACCCGCGCGTCAACGTCGTTGGCATCAAGCGCGGCGCCGCGGACCGGCCGCTCGTCCATCTCAACGGCCACATCGACGTCGTCCCGCCCGGAACCGGCTGGACCGTCGACCCTTTCGCTGGCATCGTCCGTGACGGCAAGCTCTTCGGGCGTGGCTCCTGCGACATGAAAGCCGGCATCGCCGCGGCCGTCTACGCCGCGGAATCAATCCGCCGAGCGGGCATTGCGCTCCACGGAACTATCGAGATAAGTGGCACCGTGGACGAAGAGAGCGGCGGTTTCGCCGGGGTCGCCTTTCTCTGCGAGGAAGGGCGCATATCACGCGATCGAACCGACTACGTCATCATTCCTGAACCTCTGAACGTCGATCGCATCTGCATCGGCCATCGAGGCGTCTATTGGTTCAAAGTGACCGCGCATGGCCGCATCGCCCACGGCAGCATGCCTTTTCTCGGGGAGAGCGCAATCGAGCATATGGGCGCTCTTCTCGAGGCCGTACGCCGCGATCTCACCCCGGCGCTTCAGGCCCGAACGACGTCGACGCCCGTCGTCCCTGAAGGGGCGCGTCACGCGACCTTGAACGTCAACGCGATCCTCGGCGGCCAAGCGGGACAAGAGCCTCAGAGCCCATGCGTCGCGGACCGCTGTGAAGCGATATTCGACCGGCGCTTCTTGCGCGAAGAGGGGTTCGACGAAGCCAAGCAGGAGATCGAGTCCCTCCTGGCGTCCATAGGCAATGGCGGCCGCTACGAGCTCGAGGACCTCATGGTCGTCCATCCGGTCGAGACCCCTTCGGACTCGCCCGTCATCAGTGCCCTTGATGACGCGATCCGGTCGGTCCTCGGGAAACCCGCCGAGCGCATCGCGAGCCCTGGCACTTACGACCACAAGCACGTCGCGCGGATCGCGGGCGTCGAGCATTGCGTAGCCTATGGTCCCGGCATCCTGGAGCTCGCGCACCAGGTCGATGAATATTGCCTCGTCGAGGATCTCGTCAACGCAACGAAGGTGCTCGCGCTCGCTATCGTCGATTTGGTCGGCGAACGCGCCTGACGGTGGCGGCAGCATGGAGCAAGCAACCGCTCTCATCCTGATTGCATCCGCGGCGTTCTTCCTGCCGCTCATCGCTTCACACCTACGGACGCCCGCGGTCGTATTGGAGCTTTTGTTCGGTGTGCTCGTCGGGCCCGTCCTGGGGTGGATCGAACCTTCGGAGCTTCTGGATCTGCTCGGGCAGCTCGGCCTGTACCTTCTCATGTTCCTCGCTGGGTTCGAGATCGATTTCCGCGCGATCGAACGTCAGGGACGACGGCGCCTGCTCATCCTTCTCGGCGTCTTCCTCGCGACCCTCGCGGTCTCCAACTGGTTCACGATGCGCCTCGGCTACAACGCGTTCATGACGCTCGTGCTCGCCACGACCTCCGTGGGCCTCGTGGTGCCGACGCTCAGAAACACGCGGCGGATTACGACGCCACTAGGCCAATACATATTGATCTCCGCGATCATCGCCGACTTCCTGACGCTCGTGCTCGTCGCCATGCTGGCGCTCGTCGAGCGGCACGGCGTGGGGCTCGAGCTCCTGCAGATGCCCGCGCTCTTTATTGCCATCATCCTAGTTCTGCGCAGCTTGCGGCTGGCTGTCTGGTGGTATCCGGAGCGTTTTCGCCGGCTCTTTTCCGGGGACGATCCCGAAGAGCTCGGCATGCGGGCGAGTCTCGCGCTCATGCTCGCCTTCGTCGGACTCTCGATGGCGCTCGACGTCGAGCCGATCCTGGGAGCTTTTCTCGCAGGTACCGTGTTCGCCATCGTTTTCCGAAGCCGTGGTGTGCTCGAGCACCAGCTGAACGGGTTCTCTTACGGTTTTCTGATCCCGATTTTCTTCATCAATGTTGGCCTTCGCTTCGAGCTCGACGTGGTCCTTAACCCTGACGTGTTCGTCAAAGCGCTCCTCGTCATCGCTGCAGCCTTCGCGGTCAAGATTCTGCCGAGCCTACTTTTCTTTCTACACGGCTTCACGGCGCGGGAGGTCCTCGCCGCGGGCGTCCTCCTGTCCGCGCGACTGAGCCTCATCATCGCGGTCGCCACCGTCGGCGTGGAGCTCGGTCTTCTCTCGACAGAAGACCGCGCCATCGCCATCTTGCTGGCCGTAGTCACTGCGACCTTGTCCCCGACTCTTTTCCGCGCCCTCGCGCCCCCGCTTCCACCCAAGGCCGAGACGATGACCTGACAAATGCGGTATCATCCTGGCAACGATCGCCTTTTGGCAGATCGAAGGAGGCTCCAATGAACTCTCGCCGGTCCTTTCTCAAAGAAGTCGCCGCATCGGCGGCCCTTTTGCCCATCGCTCTCGAATCCAGTGAAGCGTCGACGCTCGCGGAAACGTCCGTCGACGGCGAAGCCTATTGGCATCTCGTTCGCGCGCAGTTTTCTTTCAGCGAGAAAAAAGTCCCGATGAACGCCGCCAATTTGTGCCCATCTTCGCGGGCGGTAGCGGAGCGTGTCTCGGAGCTGACCGCGGATATCGACCGCGACTGCTCGTTCAACAACCGAGCAAAATTCCGTGGGCTCCGTGAAGCCTCCCGGGAGAAAGTCGCGAAACAGCTTGGCGTCTCCGCCGACGAAATCGCCCTCGTGCGCAACACGAGCGAGGCGAACAACACCATCAATAACGGCCTCTCTCTCGAAGAGGGCGACGAAGTCCTGCTCTGGGACCAGAACCACCCCACGAATAACGTCGCCTGGGACGTGAGGGCAGCGCGTTTCGGGCTTACCATAAAACGCGTTTCGACACCGAAGCATCCGAAGAGCTCCCAAGAGCTCATCGACACCTTCATCTCGGCGCTCTCGGAAAAGACCAAAGTGCTGTCGATCACGCATGTCTCGAACGTGAGCGGAATCCACCTTCCCGCGAAACAGATCGTCGAGGCGGCGCACGCCAAAGGCGTTTACGTTCATGTCGACGGCGCGCAGAGCTGGGGTGCACTCGACGTAAATCTGCGCGACATCGGTTGCGACTCCTATTCCGCTTCAGCGCATAAGTGGTTCATGGGACCGAAGGAAGCGGGCGTGCTCTATGTCAAAGCGTCGAACATCCCGCGCATTTGGCCGAACATCGTCGCTCCGGGGTGGGGTGACGACGTCGACCCCGACCCCACCGGCGCCCGCAAATTCGAATCGCTAGGCCAACGTGACGACGCGTGTCTCGCGGCCATCGGCACCACGGTGGATTTCCATAACGCTATCGGCGCAGCTCAGGTCGAAGCACGCATGACGGAGCTCGCCACGGCCCTCAAAGCCGGGCTCGTCGACGCGGGCGCAACACTCGTGACTCCCGAGGACCCGAAGCTCTCGGGCGGCGTCTGCATCATCCAGGTCGAGCGTAGCAAGAGCCGCGAAGCCCTGAATCGACTCTACGAAGAGCACGGCATTGCGGGTGCGGGGACCGGCGGAATCCGGCTGTGCCCCCACGTCTACAACACGATGGAGCATGTCGAGCGCGCCATTTCCGGCGTGAAAGCCATTCTCGCCTGAATCTGACAATCCGGGTCGATGCTGCTCACCCTGCTTCTCGCGGGCTCGCTTGTAAACGCCCCGAGTGTCGACGAGATCCTCGAAAGAGCGATCGAGGTTCAGCGCCTGCACGAAGAAGCCGGCAATGAAGTCAAATACGACTACGCATTTCTGAGCATCACCGAAAAATTAGACAGGAATGGGAACGTCAAAGAAGTCGAGGAGCGGCTTTTCGAAAGCAATCACATCGAAGCCGTTGCTTATGAACGCCTCGTCGAGAAAGACGGAAAGCCGCTCACCGAGAAAGAGCTGAAGCGCGAAGCCAAGCGCGAGCGAAACTTTCGCAAGAAGATCGCGAAAGGCGAAGCGCGGCACAACGATGCCGAAGAACGCGTCGATTTCAATGAACAGCTCATCGCTCGTTATGACTTTGAGCTCGAGGACACCCGCGATTTGTCTGGTCGCAAGACCTACGTCTTGTCCTATAAGCCCAAGCCCGGAAAGCTCCCGCAGAAAAAGCGTATGGACCGCCTGCTCAATAAAACCACGGGCTCTCTCTGGATCGACGCGGAGACGTTCCAGATCGCGCGGATCGAGTTCGAGCTCACGGATCGCGTCAGGCTCTGGTGGGGCATGCTCGGCTCGATCTCTCAGATGAAGGGAACCTTCATGCGCCAACCGGTGAGTGAGGACATCGACATCTGGCTGCCCGAACGCGCCAATTTCTACATTCAGGGCCGCGTGTTGTTTCGCTCGCTACATATACGCCAGAAGGTCGCCTGGAGCGACTTCAAAAGGCGAGACTCCCAGGTCGCAGCAAGCCCGTCGTCAGAGAGCCCGGAGAAACTAAGATGATTCCAGTAGGTCAACCAGCCCCAGAGTTCACCGTGCAGAACCATCTAGGCGAGACCGTGCGCCTCAGCGACTACAAGGGCAAGAACGTCATCCTCTGGTTCTATCCCAAGGCCGACACCCCCGGGTGAACGCGCGAAGGTTGCGGGTTCCGCGACAACAACCAACAATTCAACGACAAGAACGTCTATGTCCTCGGCGTGAGCTTCGACACGGTGGACGAGAACAAGGCGTTCGTGGACAAGTTCAGCTTCAACTTCCCGCTTCTTTGCGATACCGACCGAGCGATCGGTTTGGCCTATGGAGCTTGCGACGACCAGAGCGCGTCTCACGCCAAGCGGGTCAGCTACTTGATTGGCGTGGATGGAAACGTGCGGAAGGCCTATCCACAGGTCGACGCCGGCGCCCATCCCGCCGAGATTCTAGCGGACCTCGACACGTAGGGCTCTTCTCCCCTTCTGGGGGCTTCACCCCACTATAGGCGTCGCGATGGACCCCGTAAGTGCCGTGCCCACTGGACGATAGCGCTTCGCGCGGTCCGGTATCATCTTTGCAGTAACCCTCCCCAAAAAGGCCCAGCCGCACTCCCCCTCCGTGCTTCTCGGTCCCACCTCGGAGGTTTCCATGGCCCGCACCCTCTGCGTCGCCCTATGTTCGATCCTCGCCCTCACGGGTGTCACTCTCGCTGACGACACCGAAAATGACAACCCGCAACAAACCCGCCCGCTCGAGCCTACCGAAAGCGACCTCGAGTCGTTCCGTCTGCCGTCGCCCGAAGGCGACTTCATCATTGACGACGGGCGCTCCGCGTTCTTTCGCGCAAGCGGTGTCGGGATGTTCGCCGCGTCCGGAGCCGATATCGCCACGACGGAGTGGGGCCTTTCGCAAGGTCTTCACGAGGCGAATCCCGCCGCGTCGCAGCGCGGCCTCCGCGTCGCGACCCATGTCGTGGGTCCCGCGGTGGTGTACTGGGCAAGCGAGCGTCTCATACGCGACGGAAAGCCGAAGCTCGCGCTAGGGCTTCGGGTCGCGTTGATGGTGGCTTACAGCTACGCCGCCATCCACAACGCCCGTCTCATCCAAGGAAGCCCGGGCTTCCCGTAGACACGAGCTCCAAGGTTACTCGCGCAAGAGCAGCGGCCACTGCTGCACGAGCCTGAGCGATCGCGGTACCAGCAGATCCCTCAGCCGTTCCCCTCAGAACTCTCCTACGATGGCGATGACAGCGTTGATACCCGGCGCCAAAACCGCGCGGAGATCGGGGCTCACCGGGTAGGTCGTGTCGAAGAGGTTTCGGACCGTACCCCGCAGCTCTACGTTCGGCGAGAGGCGCCAGCCCGCACCTAGGTCCACCGTCGTAAAGCTCGGCGTTGCAGTCTCCGTCGGCCCGGGGCGTTCGTCGCACGCGAAAATCGCCACCCGCACTTGGGCATAGCCTCGGCTGTCCGCAAGGTTACGACGGAGGTTGAACTTCACGTTCACACCGGGGATGTCATCGAGGGGCGCGTCGTCATCACGTGTGTTGCCATGCGACCAGTGGGTCACCACCTCCAAGTTGTAACGCCCATCCAGAAGCTCGGCCTGCAGCTCAGCTTCGAGCCCGCGGATGTCAGCCTCCCCTCGATTTCGGAAAAGGAAAAAATCATCGCGCGTCTCGAATCGTTCCACGAGATCCGAGAGGCGGTAAAAATAACCGAAGACGGCCCAACGGACGGGTCCACGGCGGTAGCGCAGCGATGCGTCGAATTGATTGGCTTGTTCCGGTCCGAGGTTCGGGTTTCCGGTGATGAAGCCGCGCCCGGTGATGCCGCGAAAATATCGATCCGAGAGCGTCGGGTCACGGAAGCCGTGCGCGAGCTGGCCCGTCAAGCTCAGTCCCCTCGCGAGCTCGACTTTGATGGAACCGTAGCCGGAAAGCGCCGTGTTCGCAGTCGATTGGTCGCCGAAGAAGCCGCCTTCGTTCATAGTGGTCACGCGGTCGACGCGTGCGCCTGCCCCGAGAGACCATCGGGAGCCGAGTAGCATTTCGGTGCTCGTATAGACGGCGTTGTTCAAGCGGCGCGCGTTCTCCACCGGAAGTTCTTCGACTTGCCGCAGGATCTGGTCGTCGCGGTCGAACAAGGTGTGCGAGCTCAGAGCTTCGAGCCCGTATCGGCCGTAAATGTCGACGCCTACCTCCCAGCGTGCGCGGCCGATCGGCCGCACTGCAAAGCCGCGAAAGCTGAAATCCTTGGCGCGCACATCGGCGAGACTCTCGCTGCTGAGCTCCCCTACACTTGCCGCCGTCAGGCGCTCCGTGACGAGCCGGTAGTTTCCCCAGAATCCTTGAAACCCCAACCGTGTGAACCCGGCCGTGGGATCGAGGTCGTAGGACATCGTCAAACGGTTCGAGCTCTCTTCGGGATAAGTCGTTTGAAAGGCTTCGCCTCGCGAGTCCGGACGTCCCGTGTTACGGCCGAGATTGGTTTGCCATCCGATCGAGAAATTGCCGGGCCCGACACGATGCGCGAAGCGGGCGAGAAAACCCTTATCGGTCGCTCCAGAATTGAAGACAACCCCTTCGGGACTTCGATATTCCTCGAAGTTGCGGTAGCGCGCCTGCACGACGAAGCCGCCCTCCTCGAGGCCGTGGGTAAGCTCCACGCCGGCGGTCGCTTCAGGCAAGCCCGCACCGAGCGCTCCGCGAACTCGTACGGTCGTTGGCGCGCCGGGTGCGACCCGCCGCGTGCGAGCATGGATCACCCCACCAAACGCATCCGAACCATAGGCGACCGAGCCCGGCCCGCGCGAGACCTCGACCCCTTCGAGGAAAAACGGGTCGAGAAACGTGGCACTCGGTCCCGCCCGCCGCTCGGTCGTAACGCGCGCACCGTCGAGCAGAAGAAGTGTCCGACCCCGCGCCAAGCCTCGGAGCGATGGGACCGAAGCGTGCAAGTCCGAGAGCCTTCCCGCCCCCGGAACGTTCTGGATGACGTCGGTCAAGCGGGCCGAATGCCGCTCCTGAATCGTCTCTGCTGGAAACGACGTCGTCGCACTCCCCGGCGGCGCTTCGATGTTCGGCGCGGCGCCGCCCGCCACCATGACCGATTCGGACACGAGCGGCTCGACGACAACCACGAGGGGCCCATCGGTAGGCAGCGCCTCGACGAAGACAGGCGACATGTACGTTCCAGCTGGAAGCACGATAAGAACGTAAAATGGTGGAGACGGATCGGGCGTCCAGACGAAACGCCCGTCCCAATCGGTACGGACCACCCCTGTATGATCCAAAAGAGACACCGAAGCGCCCATGATCGGTTTACCGTCCGGATCCACGACGCGCCCCTCGAGCGCAAAGCTCGGGCAAGCCGCTGCGAGAAAGAAAACCAGGAGGGAGCGAAGAGGCATGAAAGTAAAGTGTAGCCTGTGGGGATCGGCGCATCAAGAAAAGCACACAATCAGGACGTCTTTTGCTTCCAGCTTCTTGACAATGCAGGCACAAATGCCGTTTGATCCCAGTATCCGCTTGGCCATTGCTTTGTACGGACTATCGAAGGCAGGGAGTGTAGATGCAGCGTTGCGTGACAGTCGAGGAGCTATTAACAGGTTTGAAGTCTTTGGCGACTCAAAACTTTCCCAAAGAAGAAGTCGACGCCTATTTGACGCAAACTCTTCTGGACGAAGGCGCCCTCGATTCATGCGTGTCCTACGCTGAAGACCGATATACTAGACACCTCATCCACAAAGATGACGACTTCGAGCTCCTCCTCATTTGTTGGGCGTCCGGCCAAAAAGCCCCCATTCATGGCCATGAGGGAGAGCTCTGTTGGGCACGCGTCGAACGCGGAAAATTACGATTCTCAAATTACGCCATCGTTTCCGAGGAGCCTCTGAGGCTGGAACGTGTCGGCGAGCCCATCGACGGCTCCGCAGGTTTCTTGGATGGGCCAGCGGAGATCCACGCGGTCGAGAACCTCGTGGCGTTCGGCGAGAACGCGGCGAGCTTGCACGTGTACTCGAAGCCTTACAGCCACTGCGACGTCTACGACTCGCTCACGGGTCCCAGGCGGCGTGTCAGCCTTGCCTATGACACCATTCACGGGGAGCCCGTGACGACCGGCAGCTAAGGAGCGGAAAGAGACTTTGGTCGAGATCAATCACAGAGAACGTTTCCTGCGCGCCAAGATCTTGTACTACGGTCCAGCGGCGGGTGGTAAAACCACCACGCTCCAGACAATCCACCGTCTCGCCCGCGGAGAGCGCCGGCAGGAGCTCGTCTCCGTTAATACGGCTCAAGACCGAACGATCCTGTTCGACCTGCTCCCGCTCAGCACACCCGCGTTTCGGAGCTACGACCTCCGGTTTCAAATCGTCGCTGTGCCCGGACAGAAATTCTACGGCGCGACGCGCAAGATGCTTCTCCAGAACGCCGACAGCATCGTGTTCGTCGCCAACTCGGCAACGGATCGCTGGCAGGAAAACCTCCAAAGCATGAAGGAGATGACGGAATATCTGCTGGATCACGGCATCGAGCCGTCCACGCTCCCGATCGTTTTCCAGTACAACAAGCGCGACCTACCCGACACGACGGACATGAAGATTATGGAGCGTGGCTTGAACGCTCGCAATGCGCCGAGCTTCAGCGCCGTCGCGACCGAAGGCAAAGGGGTTCTGGAAACGTTTGGCGCTGCGCTCGAGCGGACAATGAACGAGCTCGCGACGCGCTACAAGATCGGAGAAGGACTCGGTGACGCGCGCTCCGCAAAGGAGTGGGCGTCGCGTACGCTGCTCGAGATCTTCGGGACGACGCTCGAAGATCTCGCGAAATCCGGAAAGGCGCCCGATCCCCCATCCGAGCCCCCGCCTTCCAAAATCTTTCGAGTCAAAGCGCCCAAGCTGTCCGCCGTCGTGCGACCGCTCCAAGCACCCACTCTCGACTCGTCCTCGTCGAGCGCGAGCCCGCCGCCGCATACTCCATCAGAAGGAGCGCTCGAGCTCGACACCGAATCGGCGAACGCGATGGTCGAAAGCTATGCGGAAGCCGCGTCGCGGCTCGCCGACCACATCAGCGAGCTCAGTGAGAAGACCGATGTCGAAGCAAAACGCGTCAAGGCCTTCACGGTAGTTGCGGATGTCGCCAAGAAACTCTTCGAGGCCACGCCTGACGAAACCCCCGTTCTTCTCGAAGGTCTCGTCGACTCCCTCTGCACCATGCTCCGCTGCACCCAGGCGTCTTTGAGCGTCATCCGCCCCGACGGCAACTTCGAACAAGTGGTGGGCCGTGGGCTCCGTGTCGATCCGCTCGAGGGCGCGAAAACGCCGGGCGGGCGCCCGCTAGCGCAGGCCATCGTCGACGGCGGCCAGCCAATGGTACAGGTGCGCGGCGAGGCCGGACCTCTCGAGGACGCGATGGACCGCGCCGGGGTCGAGTGCGTCGCCGTCGTTGCCTTTCCGATGAGCACACCCGTGCACGCGCTCGGGCTTCTCTCGTTTTATCTGCCGCAAGAGGCCCCCGCACCCAACAAAGAGACCATCGCGCACATGGAGCGCGTAGTCCTCGAGCTCACCATGGCGCTCGAAGTGATCTCCGATGCGCATGCCTCCGATGCGCTCAAGCAAAGTCTCCGAAGCGCGTTTCGCGGACGCGTCGCCGAGGGCGCGACCTATAGCCTCGACGGGCCCCTCGGAGGCATCGACCAGACACTCTACCGGATGCGCTCGCACCCGGATGCTCCACACTGGCTCGCGCAAGAGATACAACACGTCGAGGGCTACGCCGCTCACGTCAAATTCATGCGGCAGACCTTGCTCGACCTTCGCGCCGGCAGGCTTCCCAGCCGCATCCCCACGCCAATCGGGGAGCTTCTCTCGCACCTCGAGCAGGAGCTCGGGCCCGGGCTGACAGACCAAGGGATTCGCTTCATTGTCGAGATCAAGCCCGGCGTACATCCCGTCTTCGCAGAGCCTTTTCTTTTGCGCGGGCTCGTCTATACGCTCATCGAGAACTCGCGCCGCCGTCTCGCCGGCGCGGGCGGCGGCGTCATCCGCATCCTCGTCCAGCCCGACACCAACGGCGTTCGGATCTCGATCTTCGACAACCTCATCGCGGTCTCGAACGCGCTCTCCGCGCCGGCGCGATTTCTCGACTGGCCGCTCGAGCGGCGCCTGACCGACGTGACCCACGAGCTCATGCAAAGCGTCGTGGAATATTTTCAGGGCCGCTGGTCGCAGGAAACCCGCGAGGCGGTGGGCACGGTACGAACGATCGTTCTCCCGACGCCCTAGACGCTGTCCTCCTTTTCGTTCCAAGGAGCGATTTTGGGCAAGAGCATCAGGCCCGGTATGGCGGTGACGGCGCAGAACAAGAAGAAGAGCGACCAGCCCAAGCCTAAGACTTGGACCATGAAACCCGTGATGACGCCCGTTAATGACCTCGGAAGGGCCATGAGGCTCGTAAACAACGCAAGCTGCGTGGCGGTGAAGCGAAGGTTCGTTTGTCTCGCCATGAAAGCCACTAAAGCCGAGGTCCCGAGCCCGACGCCCAGATATTCGAAAGTCACCGCACCGACCAAGACCCAAATATTGTTCCCTTGCGTCGCGAGAAAGGCGAGCCCGAGAATCGAAAGGAACTGAACCGCTCCGAACATCCAGAGCGACTTGTTGATGCCGATGCGATACATGATTAATCCGCCGGCAAAAATGCCCACGCCCGCAGAGGTGAGCGACACACCCTTGGACACCAGCCCGATCTCCCATGGGCCGAAACCCATGTCAACATAGAAAGGCGTGATGAGCGCGGTCGCGAGCGTGTCTCCAAATTTGTAGAGCAGCATGAAGGCGAGCACATAGAGCGCCTTACGCAGGCCACCGCGGCGTTCGAACAAGAACTCCTTGAAAGGCAAGATAACGGCTTCGCGGAGCGTTTTGGGAGGCGAGCCGTGGATCCCGGGCTCTTTCACGGTGAGCGTCAAAAGCAAGCCGGGCAACATGCACAGAGCCGCGACGATATGCACCAAGCGCCAATCGATGTAAGCAGACAAGATGACGGGGAGGCTGAAAACGGCCAACGAAGAATAGCGATAAGCGTTGACGTGGAACGCGCTTCCAAGACCTAGCTCGTTGTCGGGGAGGAGCTCACGCCGATAGGCGTCGATGGCGATGTCCTGAAGAGCAGCCCCACAGACCACGAAAAAGTACAAATACGCAATGCCCCAAATCTCTTGTTTGGGATTGAAGAATCCCATCCCCGCAATCAAGAGCGTGAGCGTAGTTTGTGATGCGAGCATCCATGTCCGGCGTCTTCCGAAACTCGACACGGCGTATCGATCCAGCAAAGGAGCCACGAGGAACTTCCAGCTGAACGGTAATTGGAGAATGGCGAGCGAGCCAATGCTGATCAAGCTGACGTCGTTCGTACGCAACCAATAAGGGATGAGCGAATACACGTACCAGAAGGGCGCACCGGAGGAGAACCCGATGAAGACGCAAATGAGCATGCGTGGATTCCACACGGCCTTGAAGAGCGGGACCCTTGGCTGCTCGTCTCTGCCGGTTCCGACGTCTTTTGGTTCGGCTGCCGACTCGGTCAAGCTAGCTCCTTCGCTGATAGAACGTCTCGAGACTCTCGAGCTCTTGCTGCTTGCGTCCCGCGCTCCAACCGAGCTCCGACTGTATGACGTCTGCGCAGGCTTCGAGGACGGCGCGGCCCGGATGGCCCGCCGTGCCGAGCTCGGTGCGTCGCAACACCACCGACGCGAGGTCAGACGCCATTTCTTCGCGTACCGCGTGACGCACTTCCGCGGCGAGAACCGGGCTCCCGGGAACGATGCGCTCGCGGTCCCCTTTCAAAATCTCTTTATAAGTGGAACCGTATGTGTACACGAGGTGTCGCATAACATCCGTCGGTGCATCACCCATCGCACCCGCAACGAAATCGTCGAAGCTCTCGATGTCACCACCGACGAGCGCCGTCTCTGAGGAGCGCGACGCGCTTGGGGCTTTCTGCAAAAGAGCGAGCGCCCGGTCGACGGCCTTCTCGGCGACGTCGCGTGCGGTCGTGTATTTTACGCCCACGATCGTGAGAAGCCCTTCGATTCCGTCCTCACGATGGTCGTCGAGTCGATAAGTTTTCTGAAGCGTAATGCCCACGCCGTTCAACGATCCGGGCGCGCGCGGCAGGAGCCCGCGATGGACAAGGCGGACATCGCCGCGCGCGAGCTTCGCGTCGGGATAGGCTTCATTCACATCCTCGATGAGATCCTGAATGTCGTCTTCCGTGGCTTCGAGCTCATCGGGGCGCCCGTCGAAGGGAGCGTGGCTTGTGCCGACGAGGGTCACGTCACGCCATGGAACGAGGCAGAGAAACCGACCGCTGGCGCTCACAACAGCGTCCGCGTCGCGGTGCGGGCGGCGGCTCGTGACGCCAATCGCCACATCGCCGACGATTGGGCGTGTGACGAGGTTCATGGCTTTCGAGAAATGAAAAAGCTTTCGGGGCGCGGGGCTCAATCCATCCACCCAAGGACCGGTCGCGTTCACGACGAGACGACCTCTGAGCTCGAGTCCGTCGTCCTCGGAGAGCACGTCACGAGCACGCACGCCTTTCACTTGCGAGCCGTCACGGATGAGCTCCGTCGCCTCGACGTAATTCGCGACCACGGCCCCTTCCCTCGCTGCCGAGAGCACGAAAGACAGCGTCAGGCGGTCGGAGTTGTGCATCTGCGCATCGTACCAGAGCACGCCGCCCGTCAAACCGTCGCGCTCGATCCCCGGCGCCATCTCGAGGCAAGCGGCGCGCGTCAGCGCTTTGCCGGCGGGCAGATGCTTCTGGCGATCCACGAGCTTGTTGCGATCCCAGCTCACGAGATCGTTTACGAATAAAGCCGCCCGCATCGCTGTCCGGCTCTTGAGCAGGCTCCCTCGATAAGTCGGGACAAGAAACGGCAATGGATGCACGAGGTGCGGCGCGATGCGCATGAGGTTCCTGCGCTCGCGCACCGATTCGCGCATTCGGGTGAAATCGGCGTGCTGCAGATAGCGGAGGCCGCCATGGATGGTCTTGAGATTGTTGAAAGAGGTACCGCTTCCGAAATCACCTTTGTCGATGAGCGCGACCGATAGGCCACGCAGCGAAGCATCCCAGGCCGTCGCGGCCCCATATACACCGGCGCCGACGACGACGAGGTCGAACTCGCGATCGGCGAGCGCGGCGATATCTCTTTTCATCGACGTACTATAATACTCGCCCTACCAAGACCGTGATGCCAAACTCGATCCCAACTGAAACCATGCTGGAACGTGTAAAACACTATTGGAATGCGCGCATCCACGACCTGGAGATGACGGAGCACGACCCGGGAACGCCGGAATTTTTCGCAGACCTCGAGGAATATCGCTTCGACAAGCTTCGCTACTTGCCGGAGGTGGTCGATTTCAACGGCTATGCCGGTCGGGAGCTTCTCGAAGTCGGCTGCGGCATAGGGACCGACCTCGTGCGTTTCGCGCGCGGCGGCGCGAAGGTGACCGGGGTCGACTTGTCGGAGACCGCGCTTGCACTCGCCAAGCAAAACGCCGACCAGGCCGGCGTGACCATGCGCCTCGAGCTCGCGAACGGTGAGGACCTGCCTTTTGACGACACGACGTTCGACGTCGTCTACGGGCACGGCGTGCTGCAATACACCGCCAATGCCAGCCACATGCTGGCCGAGTGCCGCCGGGTGCTCTCTCCCGGGGGGACCGCTATCTTCATGGTTTATAACCGCATATCGTGGCTCAACGGGCTCTCGAAGCTGATGCATGTCGAGCTCGAGCACGAGGACGCGCCGGTGCTGAACAAATACTCCATCGCGGAGTTCGAGCGTTTGCTTTCGATCTTCAGCGAGGCCCGGATCGTTCCGGAACGCTTCCCCGTGAAATCGCGACTTCACGGCGGCTTCAAAGGGTTCGCATTCAACAATGTCTTTGTCGGCACGTTCAATACGCTGCCGCGAGCCTGGGTACGCCCTCTCGGCTGGCATCTCATGGCGTTTTGCAAGAGATGACGGACACTTTCTCGCTCTACGACCTGCGGGTAACCGTCGTCGAGATCCGGGGGCGCTCGGTCTGCGGCATGAAAATCGGCGACAGCTTCGAGCTTCGCAATAGCAGCCAGCTCGCGCTTCCGGATAGCCAGCATTTTTGTATCTATGCGCTCGCGGCTGTCTTGCCGCTCCTCGCCGCCAAACAGCGCGAGCTCTCGGATAATGACTGGCTCGCGTCGGACAACCTCGTCGTTTGTCCGGACCCCGATGAGGGCCTCGTGATGAAGATCGAGCGGCTCGAGAAAGTCGAGCTCTCGAAGAGCGACCTCACCTAGGACCATGGCGCGTTTTTCGATCTCGTTTCAAAGCGATAAATCGATCGCCGAGTATCGCGAGCTCGCGGCCGTCGTGGAGCGATTCGACTTCCAAACAGTAAGCGTCTATCAGGACCTCTTCTTTCAGCCTCCGTGGCCCGCTCTCTTCGAGCTCGCGGAGAACACCACCCGACCTTTACTCGGCCCCGCGGTCGTCAATCCCTACTTATCGCACCCGGTTCTCGTCGCGGGCCATCTCGCGATACTCGATGAGGTCAGCCGCGGGCGGGCTTATCTCGGTGTCGGCCGCGGCGCTTTTTTCGAAGCCATCGGCGTCCCGCAGCCGAGACCGCTTCGAGCGATTAGAGAAACAGTGGAGCTCGTGCAACGCTTCTTGCGGGGTGATCGCGAGCCTTATCGGGGCGAGATTTTCCAAGCGTCTGAGCAGGCCTATCTGCGCTTCCCGATTCCGAGCCGCGAGCTTCCCGTGCTCGTAGGCGGCTGGGGGCCGAAGACCGTAGCGCTCGCCGGCGAGATTGCCGACATGGTCAAAGTGGGCGGTTGCGCCAATCCAGAGAGCGCTCCGATCTTTCGCGGCTACTTGAAGACGGGTGCTCTGGCCGCGGGCCGCGATCCGAAGAGCATCGAGCTCGTCTATGGCGCCGTAACGGTGGTCGATCACGACGCGCGCGTCGCCGAGTTGGTCGCGCGACGAAATGTCGCGATGTATGTCGGCGTGACTGGACGGCTCGACCCCACTTACACGCCGCCCGAGATGAACGTGGTCGAGCGCGCTCTAGCTGCCGGAGACGAAGAAGCCGCCGCCGCCGCGCTCACAGAGGAAACCCTGCGCCGTTTCTGCACCTATGGCACGCCGCGCGACATCATTGCGCATATGGAGAAGCTCTTCGACGCCGGAGTCGACGTTTTCGAGCTCGGAACCCCGCATGGCGTGCGCGAACCCGACGCCATTCGCCTACTCGGCGAAGAAGTGCTTCCCTACTTCAAGACCTGAACTAGCGCGTTATGCGGCCTTTGGAGGTTACGCGGAACGAGTCGGGAAGGGCGCTTTCGACTTTTTTGCGATAGCCTTTGACCTCCCACTCGAGCTTTACCAGCGCTTCGCCAATCCGAATCTTGACCCGCGCCGAGTCCTCATCGGGGTTCACGAGCGTCTCCAAGAGAGGCTCCCGCGCACTCTCGTCAGCATAGGCTTCGAGGCACTCCACCGCCGCGAAGCGCACCGTGTCGTCCGCGCTCTTGAGACACGGGATCACGCCTGCGACGATCCCCGGCTGATTCAAGCGCTCGAGCGCGCTCACGATCTGCGTCGCCTTCTCGCCGCGGATGTGCACCGGATCACCTTCGTTCAGCACTTCCAAAAGAAACGGGATGAGCTTGTCTGTCGCGACTAGCCGCTTCAAGGCGTCGATCGCCCACGTGATCTTGTCGTAGTTCTTGATGTAGCGCTCGAGAGGCTCGACGGCGTCGTCAGCGAAACCGACCAGAACCCCCTGGATCGCTTTCTTCTCTTCTTGATCGGTGCCTAGATTCTCCGAGGTTGCGGAGAACCGTCGCGCTAGACTGTAGATCGCTTCGGGAGTCCCAATGTCTCGAAGCTTGTCCGCCGCTTCCATGCGCGCTTCGTGCTGCGCGTAGCGGTGGAGGAGTGTTTTCGTACTGCGCTGAATGCGGAATTTAAGTCGTCCTTCGGAAGTTAGAAGCTCTTTGATGCCCATTAGGAAGATAGCTCCCATTCGGGAGGAGGCCCACCCAGCGCGAGGTCGAAGAAATCCAAGATGCGGTTCCAGAAAATGCCCTCCGGCGGGTAGTTGTCGAAGCCATGCTCTCCGCCTGGAAGCACCCATAGCGTGCTTTCTAAACCCGCGCCCTTACGCGCCTCGTGCATCGACTCCGAATGCGCGATCGGGACTTGCCGATCCGCATCTCCATGCACGAAAAGCACAGGCGCCTCGATCTCGTTGATGACATCCGCGGGACGGACGCTTCTCAAATCGACGCCCAATCGCAATCGCACTGCGAGGAATAACGGATAGCGAAGCGCCGCATATCCTCCGCGGGACGAGATCATCGCGCCGGCCGCGTCCCAGAGATCGGCGTAAGGTGCATCGAGTGCAAGGGCTTTTAACTCCGGGTCCCCCGCCGCCGCATAAATCGCGGACGCGGCGCCGTTCGACGTTCCGAAGAGCACGACGCGCTCGGGGTCGATACCAGGGTGATGGCGCGCCCAGCGAAGCATGGCTTTGACGTCATGGCGCTCGTTCACGGTATAAGTGATGTAGTCTCCTTCGCTTGCCCCGCGGCCGCTCAAATCCATCGCGATCAGCCCGTAGCCGCGATGATGCCAATACTTGGCTCCGTTCTCGAGCGCTTGAAACCGAGATGAATTCGCTCCGTGCACGAAAATGCCGACGCGGCCGTCGCTGCGCTGGGGCGGTGGGATGTACCACCCGCGCAGCAGATACCCACTGTCAGAGGCAATCTCGATCTCTTCGTAAGGCAGGTCCAAATCGCCGGGGTGCCGCACGAAGGCGCGAAGCGTCATCGTGAGCGCGCGCTCGGGCTCGCCTTCCGTAACGGCTTTCAGGCGGACGGTCTCGCCGGCTTCGAAGTTCCTGACAAGGTGGCTCATCAACTCCCGCGACGACGAGAACGTCTCGCCTTCCACGGAGGTGACGACGTCACCACGCTCGAGGCCGATCTCTCGTGCCATTTCCCAGGGACGCATGATACGGAAGCCGGGCGGCTCCTCCGACGGGCGTGTAAATCCGAGAAAGGCGTATCCCGGAACAGGGCCGTCATTCGCGATCCCCTCGCCCCAAAAACCTTCGCCGGCGATCCGACGCTGCCCCGTGATGTAGTTGACCGCCATCCGGTCGACGAAAAGCGCTCCGAAAACAATGGCCGCCCCCAGGGCGAGGACCAAAAACAGAACGACGATTTTTTTCATGGTGGCTGCATGATATCGCAGCAGGGTCGCGGCCTCGTCAGTCGCCGGATTTGTCGGGAGTCGCGCGCTCTTTCTTGCACCAGAGGTCGATATGGTGAAGAACCTCATCGCGGGTAGTGTTGACGAACTCGATGAACTCCACGCCGACCGTGTAACGTTCGGTGCCTTTCTGCTTGCGCCGGTAAACGATGCGACCTTCGATGAGAGCCGAACCCGGGAGGTCGCCAAGGCGGCCCATGATGATTTTGGACTCAGCCGAGAGCGGGATCTTGCTCCGCGTCTCGAAGCACAAACCTCCGCCGGAGATATCGCAGCTCTCGATCGAGACCGCTTTTTCGTAAAGCCGGCCTCCGCCCACTGTGATGAACATCGGAACCTTCACACTGACACGTTCGAAGCGCCTGTCAATCAATGAATATTCCCATCAATGGGCGCCGACGCCACCACCTTGTCGAGGTCACGAAGGCGTTTTTCGAGGAGATCCCGCACGAGCTCCGCGCACTCGACGAGGCCCTGATCGCTCATCTTCGTCCAGTCAATATGTTTGTAGTCCCGTCCTGTGGCGCTCGAGATACAGCCTTCCAAAACCCGAATAAAGGAGTTGCGATCCATGATGTTTTCCCCGCAAATAGTTGCCCAATAAAGACTAATTTAATATAAGCCATGCCGTCCGGAGGACGACGCATCATGGTGGGGACCCTACGAGTACCGCACTCCCAGCCATCATGTCAAGCGGCATGCGGCCCGCGCAGCGCTCATTTCGTCAAATCGCGCTGTCGGCCGAGATTACCTGTAATAATTCCTCGACCGGAGCGTATTAAGAAGTGGGAATGTCCAGCCGCGATGAGCTCGAGAGCCTAGCGGAACAAGCTCGTGAAGGAAGCTCGGAGGCTTGGGCCGAGCTCTATGAAGCCAATGCACCCGCGATATTTCGACTTTGCCGCCGAGCGCTCAACAACCGGCAGGAAGCAGAGGACGCCACGGCCGCCGTCTTCCTCAAGGCGAGGTTGCGCCTCAATCAATTTGATGCTTCGCGACCTTTCGCGCCTTGGCTCTACCGCGTCGCCGCGAACCACTGCTGGGACGAGCTGCGTAAGCGGAGACCCCACGGGGAGTGGGACGACGCCGAAGCGGAGCTGCAAAAACTCGAAGACCAGGCTCCCACGCCGCAGCAGGCGATTTTGCTCAGCGAGACCAAGCGGAACGTCCGTAACGCCATCGCCGAGCTCGACGATCGATCGCGGCTCGTCGTCATCCTCCGATATTTCGCCGACATGAGCTACGAGGAGATCGGCAACGTGCTCGGCATTTCGAGCAATTTTACAGGAGTTTTATTACTGCGTGCACGACGTCAGCTGAGGACGAGGCTCAAACAATGAGCGAGAGCGCGAAACACGTCGAGGAGCTGACCATCATGCGGTTTCTAGACGGCGAGCTCTCCCAGGAGCGCGAGCAGAAAACGCGCGAGCATCTCATCCGCTGTGCCAGCTGTCGTGCGGCCCACGAAGCTCTGAAGGCGGAGACCGAGCTCTTGCGCGCCGCAATTCTCGAGCGTGAAGAAGCTCTACCCGGCCATTTGCGGCCACGCCACGCCGACGTCTCGTGGGTGCTGGTCGCGATGATCGCGTTCGGAACGCTCGCTGTTTCCACCCTTTGGACACGCTATGTGCAGCCCATCATCGAAAGCATGGAGAGCATCGGGCTCGACGGCACAAGCGTCGCAACATCGCTTGTTATTCAAGGAATTCTCTGGGAAGGTTGGTCCGACATGTTCACGGATTTCTTCGAGGGCATGGCCCTCTTCCTAGTGGCGGTCGCCGCCGGCTGCGTGCTGCATTGGGGCTGGCGACGCTTTCTTTCGTCGGCAGCAACACTCTCGCTGCTGCTGGTCGCCCTCTCGGGCGTACTCACAGCGCCCGCGAGCGTGCAGGCCGCGGTCATCAAGCACGTGGAGACCTATACGCTGCGAGAGGGAGAGGTCATCGACAACGATCTCATCGTCCTCGGCAGACGGGTTGTGATCAAGGGAACCGTTACAGGCGACCTCATCGTATGCGCGGTCTCCGTCGAAATTTCGGGTGAAGTACAGGGGGACGTTCTCGGCATCGCCCGGCGCATCGAGGTGACCGGTAGCATCAACGGCAGTCTGCGAGCAGGTGCTCAAACACTCATTATCGATGGCGAGGTCGGGCGCAACATCACTGCAGGCGGTGAGGTTGTTCGCTTGCGCCCGGGAGCAACGCTTCGAGGAAGCCTCATCGCCGGATTTCGAGAAGTGGTTTTGAATGCACCGGTCCCGCGCGATCTCATACTGGCAGCCAAAACCTCCCAGATCGACGCGCGAATCGGCGGCTCGGTACTCGTGTTCGGCGAACGGCTCGAGGTCGGCCCGAACGGTGCCATCGGTGGTGAGGCAAAATTCTTCGGCGCAAAAGAGCCGGAAGTCTCCGCCGATGCGCAGCTCAACTCGCCATTCGAGTTCGAAAAAGTCGAGGACGACGAAGAAGAGTCGATGACTTCCAGAATTTGGGCCCTTTTCGGCTACTGGGCCGCCGCGTTCATATTGAGTGCCGCGATCATGCTCATGACCCCCGAAGCCACAGAAGGCGTCGTGACCCGCCACGTCCCGGATTATGGCAAGAGCTTCCTCGTCGGCCTCATCGCCTCCGTTGTGCTCTTCGCTTTCACTTTCCTCGTGTCGGTCACGCTAGTGGGTCTTCCTCTCGGCTTGACGACGGCTTTCGTCCTGACCATTGGACTGTACTTCTCGCAAGCTTATGTCGCTGCCTATATCGGCCGCGAGATTCTCGGAACACCAACCAGCGCTGGGCAAGCGCTCGGACGGGTGGCCCTCGGACTGTTTTTGATTTATATTGCCAAGTCGATACCCGTCGTTGGCAGTGTTGTAACGATGATTGCGGCTCTCTGGGGTTTTGGGGCGCTGTCGCTTTACGTCATGGACCGACGCAAACAGACAGAGAACGCCGTACCGGCGGAGGCTTGATGATTCGCACAATCCAGGAGTTCTTCCAACAACGCATCATCTCCGAAAAAAAGCCGGTGGTGTCGCTCGAGCACGCGCTACACCTAGCAACCACCGCGCTCCTCATAGAGATTTCGCGCGCGGACTTCGAAGTCGCGGACGAGGAGCGGGTCGCCATCCAAGAAGCTCTCACCCGTAGCTTCGGGCTCACCGAGGATGAGACGCGAGAGATCATCGCCCTTGCCGAGCATGAAGTCGACGCATCGGTCTCGGTCTACGAGTTCACCCACCTCGTCGATGAGAGCTTCACCCGCGAACAGAAGAAACACATCATCGGGCTTTTGTGGCAAATCGCGTATAGCGACGATCGGCTCGAGGAGCACGAAGAACATCTGATCCGCAAGATCGCCAAGCTGCTGCACATCGACCACCGCGACTTCATCGCCGAGAAACTCAAGGCCAAAGACGCGAAGGCCAAGGCGTAGCCGATTCGGCTTTGAAAAAGGCGGAAGAAAAGCAAGGGGATGTGGGGATAAAAACGGAGATATGGGGATAAAAGCAACGATTTTGCCCTTTTTATATCCCCACCTCCCCTCCTATCCCCACCTCCCCTTTGCTTTTAATAGTCCTATTGTGGGAATGTGGGGATAAAGCGACGAGTTGATTCGCTTTTTTCTATTCCCGTTTGTTTTTTGAAATTCTAGAGCTAGGCAGGCCTAGGCGTTCTGCACGGACTTCGCGATGTGGTCGCCTACTTCTTCGGTCGAGCGAGCTTTGCCTTCGAGCGCTAAGTCGGAGGTGATGTAGCCCTTCGCGAGGGCGGACTCGATGGCTCGGTCGACGGCACGGGCCTCGTCCTCGAGCTCGAAGGTGTAGCGGAGCATCATGGCTAGGGACGCGATGGCGCCTATCGGGTTCGCGAGGCCTTTTCCGACGATATCTGGAGCGGAACCGTGGACGGGCTCGTACAAGCCGACGGCGCCTCCGAGGCTCGCGGAGGGCAACATGCCGAGCGAGCCGGCGAGCATGGCGGCTTCATCGCTCAAGATATCGCCGAAAAGATTCGACGTGAGCAGCACGTCGATCTGGGACGGTTTGGCGACGAGCTCCATCGCAGCGCGATCGACGAGCATGTGCTCGACCGTGATGTCGGGGTAGTCCTTCGCTACCTCGGTAACGACCTCGCGCCACAACTTCGAGGTCTCGAGAACGTTCGCTTTATCCACC
>SMYC01000020.1 GCA_004356105.1 Acidobacteriota bacterium
AATCGAGGCTCACTAAATGCAGCTTGCGAGTGTCTCAAAGTTGTTGACATGTACCGCCCTCTTCTTTTTCCGGAACCTCGTTCAAACGAGATTTGGCGGTGGCACCCTCCTGCCTCTTTCGTCTCCGCTCGAGCTTCTTCTTCGGGTCCTTCTTCTCGAGCGCGAGGTCAAGAGCCTTCTCCAAAACCAGTGCCATGTGCTTCTGAGCGTTCTCGACGCCTAGCACTTCTGCCAATCGCTCGAATTTGTCCTTGAAGTCTTTATCGGCGGAAAACCTAAAGTTGTAGACCTCCGGGCGGGCAGGCTGCAAAATGGCCGGCGAGCTCTTCGGGGTCTCAACCGGCGGAGGTTTTGGTGCCGGTGATGACGATGACGGCGACGGCGACGGCTCCATCGCCGTGGTGGATGGGCGCTTGCGGATGGACGGCTCGAATACCGGCTTCGGCTTGAACGCCACCACGTACTCCTCCGTCTGTCTGCGCGTCATCCCAGCACAATCGGAGATGAGCTTGTCGACATTGTCCTCAGTCAGGTGGGGCGCAAGAAGGGCCGCGACGGTAAGGCTGATCCTCCGCCCGGCCAGAGCGACCAGTAACTGAGGGAAGCGGCGCGACACGTTGGCCACATGGATGCGTGCGGGCACAGCACCTTCACTCAATTTCAGGCCTTCGATGCACTAATGGTACAGGCTCGGGTAGCCGAGCTTGAGCGCGGTCTTCCGACTCGACATCTCGGCAAGACGCGCAATGAGCTTGGCGATGCTCGTGTTCTCCGAGACGACCAGCTTTTCGGCAGAGCGAAGGAGCTCGTCGCGAGAAAGTTTCTCGAGCGTTGCGAAGTAGTTCGTGAACTGTTCGATCATCTTCTCACCTCAGTAATTAAGTATACTCTTGTGTTTTTTTACGCCCTGAGATGGCGGGAGAGAATCGAACAAAGCTCGGGCCAACATGAAAGTCAAAATGCCCCACACGAGCCTAGCTGTCATCCCTACCGCGTCCAGGAACAGTGTTTTCTAACCGAGCGTCGACGCGCAAAAGCTTGTCACGGAAAACCTGTCAAATCTTTTTTCCAGTTTCGGTCATTTTTTTACAGTGATACCAACCCGGCTCGTGAACGCTCGGAACCTCGGACGTGACGTAGCGAAGCTTGGCCGGCTCGTCTTTATCCGTGACCTCGTTCAAACGAGATTTGGCGAGTCGGCGAGCTCTTCGGCGTCACGACGGGGCAGGTTCTTGTGGAGGTGATGGCGGCCAACTTCTCGAATCGGCCATTCAGGAAGGCTAAGAGTGCGGCTACGGCGCTCACTTGGGTGGCGGTGTAGCTTCCCGTGTAGTTCACGGCTTGTGGAGAATCTTACGGGGTCCATATCCCTCACCGCAAGACGCCGCGACGAGCGCCAGCGCAACGCCGGCCCACGCGCGCATCAAGGAAGCGTCACCTCCATCGAGACGTCCGCTTCCGGCGAGCCGCGTTGCGCGAACCAACACGTGCCTTCGTTGACCATGTCGAGTCGAACGACGTAGCTTCCGGGCTCGCTCGGTGCGCGGAGGGCGAGCTCGACGGACGCCTTGTCGCCTTTGGCGAGATCGCGGGGCAGCTCTGCCCTTCCGTAGTCTTGGTTGACCATCTCTTGTCCTTTCAAGAGATGGGCGCCGAGCCGTACATAGCCGCGCCCGCGCCTCCCTTCCCGCAGCCAGACGGTGTCCGCTTCGTTCGTCACCCGCACACGGAGGCGAAGCTCCTCGCCCGCCAGCACCGACACGCGCGCGACATCAGATTGGATTTTCGCGTGGTGGGTTCGAGGGTTGAGCGACGTCACCGCATGCGGTCCTTTGCGGAATACTCCAATCGGCCCCATGAGCACGGTCTTTCGAATGAAGTCCGCCGGAATAATCCAGGAGCTCCCACGAAGGAAGCTGCGCATGCGATCCATCGGCACCGTGAGGAGCTCCGGGTCGAGTGCGGAGAGCGCGAGCTCGAGACCTTGAAAGCCCGCTGCCATCGCGCTCCGGTAGAACTGTTCGAGGTCGAGGTCTTGCTCCAGGATGCCGTGCTCGATCTCCATGAGCGAGTCTTCCATCGCGGCGTGGCCAGCGCCGGGCTCGGCGAAACCGAAACGGCCTTCTGGCGATAGCACACGGTGGAACTCGCGCAGGATCTCCATCGGGTTCGGGAAGTGATGGAACGCGTCGTAGACAACGACGAAGTCGACCTCGCCGTCTTCCAAGCCGATCTTGGAACCGGAATAGACTTCAAAGCGCAGCCGCGAGCGTGCCTCGTCGCTGAGCTCGCGCTCGGCGGACTCGCGCCCTATGTCGAGCGCCGCGGGAGCGATGTCCATCGCCACCACCTCCGCGCCGGTGCGCGCGAGCATCGTCGACGTCCAGCCGGTCCCGCACCCGAAATCGAGCACTTTGTCTCCCGGCCGGATAGAGAGCGTCGACAGCAAATGGCCGAAACGTTCCAGGTTTTTCCCTACGGTCTCAGGGTGCGAGAACGGGCGGTTGAGCCAGAACTCGCGGTTTTCCACGTGCTCGTAGTACTTTTCCGAGTTGACGTTGATGTTCGCCGTCTCGTCGGCCGGCCGGTCGGTGAAGATCGCAGGCGCCCTGGCGAAGAGCCACGCGAGCGGGCGAAAGTGTCCGGCGCGAAACTTCACGAGCTTTCGCCGGGCGACCACGTAGGTCTTCACACCGGGCAGAAGCTTTCCGAGCGTTCGTTTTAAGTCTGCCAACGCCCGACAAACTAGCACAAGGTGCTATAGTCGCGCCTTCCTAGAATGTGGCTGACTTTCGACGCTGCCGATACCGACGTTCTCGTCGTGGGCGGCGGTGCCGCCGCTTGCATGGCCGCGATCTCCGCCCACGCGGCCGAAGCCAAGATGCTCGTCATCGACAAGGGCCAGCTCGGAAAATCGGGTTGCTCGCCCGACGCTCATGGCGGAATGGCGATCTACCACAAAGACCCGCGGGACGATCACGGGGTTTCGGGTCTGGTGGCTTGGAACATCGCCGAAGGAAGCTTTCTCCACATCCAGTATCACCCGACGTCGGAACGCATCGCTTCGCCTCTGACCTCGGCGTCTGTGGCCCCAAAGCGCTTCGGACGGTCGCGGACGTGTTGGGGATGGCAGGGGTGTGGGCTATAGCCTACGGATGGCGGATCTTCCTCGCATTCCGGGTCTGCGCGCGAGAGCTTGCCGAGGCCGGATCCTTCCCCTATCATTATTAGAAGACAGCATTCCAAACGTGGGAAATCCTTGAGCTCATCCGACGAACGTGCGCCTGCGCGCTACGGTTTGTTTCTATTCATCTTGAGTCTGTTCTTTCTCTCGGGCGCCTCCGGCCTCGTCTATCAAGTCATCTGGATCCGCCTTCTGACCCGTATTTTCGGCTCGACCACCTTTGCGCTCAGCGCGCTTTTGGCGGCCTTCATGGCCGGCCTCGGCCTCGGCGCGGCGCTCGCGGCACGCTATCTTCCCCAAATCCGGCATCCACTGCGCTGGTTCGGAGCGCTCGAGATCGGTGTCGGCCTCTACGCGCTCATGCTCAACGTGGCGCTCCCTGCGGGCGAAGGCCTCTTTCTGGGACTCCTGGGACAACTCGGGCTCTCGATGTACAGCGAGAGCCTCGTCAAAGTCGTGCTGTCTTTCGTCGTGTTGCTGCCGCCGACGACGCTCATGGGCGCAAGCCTTCCCCTGCTCGTGCAGCAGACCGTGCACCGCAAGAGTGCCGTCGGTCTCCGCACGGGAACGCTCTACGCCATCAATACACTCGGCGCCGCGGGCGGCTGCTTCGCGGCGGGCTTCTACACCATCCCGGCATGGGGCATGGAGTCCACGACTCAAGTTGCCGCCGCGTTCAACGCCTTCGTCGGCCTGGCAGCCATCACCGCAAGCTTTTTCGTGAAGCCTGCAGAAGCCGAGCCGGAGGGCGCAAAAGCTTCGGGTGTCGACGGCGAGAGCCAAAGCGCGTGGCGATGGGCCGTCGCGGCCTTCACGATATCCGGTTTCGCCGCCATCGGGCTCGAGGTCATTTGGACACGGCTCTTCACCTTCGTCCTCACGGGCTACACCTATTCCTTTACGGCAATGCTCACCGTGTTTCTCCTTGGCATCTCGGTCGGAAGCGTCGCTTTGGCCTCGAGAGCCGATCGCACCAAGGATCCCGAAGGGCTTCTCGGGAAGCTTCAGATCGCGATCGGGCTCTCGGCGCTTTTGTTCACGCCGATTCTCGTCCTCGCCGATGACGCGAAGATCTATCTCCTCTACGCACTCGGCTATGACTGGATTGGGCACACACTCGGCAAATTTCTCGTGGCCCTCGTGGTGCTCGCTGTCCCGACCTTTCTCTTCGGCGCTCAGTTTCCCGTCGTCTCACGGATCGCAACCGAGGAAGCGCAGAGCGCGGGACGACGCGTGGGCGCGCTCTACGCGATGAACATCGTCGGGTCGATTGCCGGCGCGCTCGCAACGGGGTACGTCCTCATCCCGCTCATCGGCTCGCAATGGAGCTTTCGCCTCCTCACCGGCTCGATGATCGCGATGGGCGTGGCGCTCGTCATGAAGCGCAGCAAGCTTCCACCGTTGCGAAGACGCACGGTCGCCGCGGTGACAGCGGGACTCACGGCCGCGGTGGTCCTTCTGACACCCGCCGACCTCTCGTGGCGCATCCACAACGGCTGGATCACGTCCGGAGAGCACCTCGCACATTACGAGGAAGGCGCGACGGCCACGGTCATGGTCGCGAAGAAAGACGACGGCAGCAACAGCCGCATCCTCATAAACGGAAGCTCCGCGTCGAACTCGTCGGAATACGGCCTGTCGGTCAACCGCGTCCAAGGGAGCATCCCCTTCCTCTTCGAGATGATGCCGCGCAAAGTCTTCGCGGCTTGCTTCGGTACGGGCATTACCTTCGGAACGCTCAGCCAGTTCGAAGTCGAGAACATCGACGCCGTCGACATCTCGGCAGAAGTGATCCGCGCCGCCGGGCAGTTCAAAAGCGACAACTACGACGTCGTCAACGACCCCCGCACGACGCTCCACATCGACGACGGCCGTAACTTTCTCCTGAAGAGCCGCGAGAAATACGACGTCATCACGATGGAGCCCATGCCGCCGGCCCTCGCTGGTGTCTCCGACATGTACACGAAAGAGTTCTACGACCTCTGCCGCGCGCACATGACACCCACCGGTCTCATGTCGCAATGGGTCCCGCTCTACTATCTGACGCTCGATGACGTGAAGATGCTCTATCGCACATTCGCGGAGTCCTTTCCCCACGCCATGGTCTTCTTCTACCAATTCGATACGTTCCTCGTCGGATCACAGGAACCGCTAAAGCTCTCGCCCAAAAGCTTTCGGGAGCGTCTCGTTTCCGAACGGCTCGTGCACGATCTCGAGCGCCTCCATCTCGGGGCAACCGAGCAAATGTTCAGCACGTACCTCATGGGCCGGGAGGCGATGCTCGCGTTCGCAGGTGATGTGCCCATCATCACGGACGACCGGCCGCTCGTCGAGTTCACGGGACCCAAAGCCGTGGACATGTCGACAACGGCGATGAACTATCTCACGGTCACGGCACATGCAGAGCCCGTGGCGCCGCTGCTCGAGGGCTCGGTCTCGGACGAAGTCCTAGCCGCCATTCAAGAAGCCTTCGTCGCACAAGTGCAGAAGTGGGAGAATGCGCGTACCGCGGACGCCTGGCGCCGAAGCATGGTCTCTAGACTGAATCCTTAGCCTAGTCCCTACACAAGCGCGATTGGACGGAAAAATAGTTTGAAATAGAAAAAAGAACTCGAAATGCCCCGTGTTTTTGGCGTATAAAGAACGTTACTGCAACAAACCTTAAAGCGCCAGGAGGGCATTTCGAGTGAGCAAGAGTAGACAACAGAAAGTAAGGAATCGCAAGCGTCGCATCGAACGTCGTCTGGGACGGAAGAATTGGCCTGCACAAGACGAGCCGATGTTCAGCGCGCGGAACATCCAATACGAGTTATCGGAGCGAACGCGAGGCGTTGGGGTTGGCGGGATCGGTGCGATCCATAAATTCGCGTTGGCGAGCGGGTTGGTGGAAGCGATCGACGAGAGAGTCGATGTTCTGAAAGTTCATCTGCCCTACCACGAATCGGATCATGTGCTGAACATCGCCTACAACATACTGGCGGGCGGGACGTGTCTAGAGGACATCGAGTTGTTGAGAAACGACGAGGTGTATCTGGATGCTCTCGGGGCTCAGCGGATCCCGGACCCGACGACGGCGGGGGAT
>SMYC01000303.1 GCA_004356105.1 Acidobacteriota bacterium
CTCTTCGGAAGCCACTCGCGGCCTACGGACCGCATTCGGAATATAAGACGTGAGCTTAGAGTAAATTACCGGGACACGCTGGATTAGCCGCCACTAGGGCAAAAGCCCAAATGGTCACGCGCGGTCCTCCCGAGGAACCGACATGCAGGCACAACGGGGTTGAAGGCGTCGCTCTTTACAAGGACGCATTTCCGTGCGACCGGGAGATCGCGGACTTCGTAAATGTTCCGTAACAAGTTCCACTCCGGACAGGTTATCCACCACGCGCTTTTCGACTACCGCGGCGTCGTCATCGATGTGGACCAGACCTTCCAGTTATCTGAAGAGTGGTACGAAGAGGTGGCGAGGAGTCGTCCCCCTAAGGACCAGCCCTGGTACCACATCCTCGTCCACCGGACCCACCAGACCACTTACGTGGCCGAGCGGAACCTGGAACCGTGCCCCAGCGGGCAACCCGTCGAGCATCCGTTGCTCGGCCGCTTCTTCGACAAGTTCAGCAATGGCTTCTACGGCAACTCTCGGAAAGAGAACTGAGGAAGTTCTCTTCGTAGCAGCGTTCCTCTCGAGCTCGTCGAAGGACCGACGCTTGCCGAGCGCATCGCAGACGGTCCCATCCCGGTCGAAGACGCGCTCCCCGTAGCGCGGCAGATTGCGGAGGCGCTCGAAGCGGGGCACGAGGCTGGCGTTATACACCGCGACGTGAAGCCAGCGAACGTGAAGCTCAGAGCAGACGGCGTTGTGAAAGTCCTCGACTACGGTCTCGCCAAAGCGCTCGAGGGCAACGATGGAAGACGCAGCGAGCGTGAGCTATCGCAATCGCCGACGTCACTTACGCGCGCGATGACCGCCTCGTGGTTCGCGAGCTCGATGCGTTCGAGACACGAGAGCTCGACGGAACGCAGGATGCCTCCAATCCTTTCTGGTCCGTGGACGGCAATTCGATCGGCTACTTCTACGCGAGGCCGGCTCGTCGGCGCTTCATCGGATCCCGGCTCGCGGGGGCGCCTCGC
This sequence comes from Acidobacteriota bacterium, assembly GCA_004356105.1. Taxonomy (GTDB): domain Bacteria; phylum Acidobacteriota; class Vicinamibacteria; order Marinacidobacterales; family SMYC01; genus SMYC01. Next base: position 1,011 of record SMYC01000303.1, read on the forward strand.
AAATGCTCGCACCTGCAACCTTCCCGCCTTATGGAGGCGCGTCGTGCCAAGCGGGGTTCATTTTCACGCGCTGGGCGGTTGGGCTTCGGCTCATCGATGAGGACGGCCAGGAACATGGATGGGCGCCGGTCGACCCGTCGAAAAACGAGAGCAACCTCGCCTACCCTCACTGCTTGCCCGACGGACGCGTGTTGGGGGTCATACGGAGCGAAGACCGGGACGCGATCGCGGTTTTCGATGCAGAGCGCCGGGCGGTTCTGCTGGAGCTTCCCAGTGAGACCGTTGCTTGGCCGGTGTTCGCTACCGACGGCTACATCCTCTTCGAGCGAGCCGAGCCGAACCCTGGAATCGGGGCCGTCCCTGTGAGCGACGACGTGTCCTCGACGACCGGCCCGCCTGTTCTCATCCTGCCAGGCGGCCGGCAGCCGAGCGTCTCGGATGATGGTGTGCTCGTCGCCGTGGCCGGAACCGGACGTGTCGATCGTCATCTTGTGTGGGTGGATCGAGAGGGCCACCAGCTATCTGAGTTTGGCAGGCCATAGAATGGCGGTGGCAATCATGCCGGCGATGCCGATACCGAGCCACTTGAGCAGACGTTTCATCGCCCTCGGGTACCGCAAGGGTATCCCGAGAGAGCTCTGTCGGAACTATCGCGATACGCTAGACTAGCCTCCCTGTGACGAGTCTCTACGCGCGATACCGAAAACTATCTCTCGGTCTAAAGATCCTCATTTTCATGGGGATCGGCATCGTCGCTGGGCTCGTTTTCGGCGAGCGCGCCGTCATCGTCAAACCTTTGGGCGATCTGTTCATTCGTCTCTTATTAATGGCGGCCATCCCGCTCGTGTTCTTCAACTTGCTGGCCGCGATCTCGAATTTGAACGACGTCGGGCTTCTCGGGAGGCTGGGGATCAAGATTTTCGCCTATTACTTACTCACGACGACGGCAGCGCTGACGCTGGGCCTCGCCATCACTTCGTGGATCCAGCCGGGCCGCGGCTTCGAGCTGAGCGAGCCTGTCTCCGAAGAGCTCGGCGCGGTTCCGGGCGTCGTCGACGTAGTCCTCGAGCTCGTCCCCACCAACATCGTTCAAGCTTTCGCCGAAGGCAATGTGGCTCAGATAGTCGTTTTCGCCGTGCTCCTCGGGGTTGCAAGTCTCATGCTCGGCGACGCACGACGCGAGCCGCTGCAAAAACTCTTCGGGTCCATCGCCGAGCTCTTGCGTATGCTCGTCGCGCTCATCCTGAGGTTCGGACCTGTCGGCATCGGGGCCCTCGCTGCCGCGAGCGTCGGCGAGTACGGATCGAAGCTCTTCGGCCCACTCGCACTCTTCATCGGCTCCGTCTGGGCGGCGCAGCTGCTCATGGTCATTCTCTACATGCTGCTCCTGACCTTCGTGGGCCGAATGTCACCGCTCACGTTTTTGAAAGAAACCGGCCCGCTCTACGCAACGACCGCTGCGACCTGTAGCAGCCTCGCAAGCCTAACCGTCGCTCTCGACGTCGCCGAGAAACGTTTGAAGCTCCCCGAAGCGATTTACTCGTTCACCCTACCTCTCGGAGCGCAATTCAACAAAGACGGCACCTCGGTCATGCTCAGCGCGATCCTGCTCTTCACCGCTCAGGCGGCGGGCGTCGAGTTCACCCTCGCGTCCGCGATCACGATTCTGTTGATCGGGCTGATTCTGTCCGAAGGCTCGGGCGGGATTCCTGGAGGCGGGCTCGTCGCCGCGCTCATTTTCGTGCAGGCTTTTCAGCTGCCGCTCGAGATCGCCGCCATGGTGGGTGGGATCTACCGGTTGATCGACATGGGGAGCACAACGATCAACTGTATGGGGGATATGGTCGGGACGGTGCTCGTCGCCAAGAGTGAAGGAGCCGCGGGCGCACCTGTCACCTGAGAGGGTCTTGTCTATTTCGTCCAGTCGTCGTCGTCTCCCATCAACGTTTTATCGAGACGGGTCACCTTGAGAAGGTCGCGGATGCGTCTGCTCGGGTTGAGCACGCGCAGCTTTCCCTCGTGACGGTCCACGTTCGTATAGCAGCGCACGATCTCGCCGAGGCCGGCGCTATCGACATAGGGCACGTCCGCGAGATTCAATCCGATCTTCTTGTTTCCCGCCTGCACGAGGTTCTCGACCTGCTCGCGAAGGAGCTCGTCGCCCTGGCCGATGGTCAGTTTTCCGGAGAGGTCGAGGATGACGACGTCGTTTTCCTGCCTTTGTTCGATCTTCATGAGTGACAATGAAGTCCTTTCTGCTTTCAGACGACGTTCTTTTTCAATCCCGCCACCGCGAGGCAAGAGTCGCTCCCATGCCTCCGCCCAAATTCTATCACTCTCGCCTTCGGCTCGCCGCGACAACTCCATGCGACCCTCGTAGGTTCACGTGGGCCAGGCACTCACGGTCGCTTTGCCCAAAAGCAGGCTGCCCGGAACACCGAGTGGAGAATCCGCCCGCGGAACAGTAGAATCGGCCGCCATGAAACAATTCTCGATCGCCTCTGTTGCCCTTTTCGTCACGGTCACGGCCATCGCCCAAGAGACCGACACCGACCGCGAAATCAAAGACATCGCTTCGCGGCCCGAGATCCAAAGAGCCTTCGAGATCATCGTCGAGCTCGAGCCGGAGACCGAAAGGAATCTCATCGAGCTCACCGAGATCCCGGCGCCACCCTTCAAAGAGGAAGTACGCGCGGCGCGCTACTTGGAACTGATGCGCGACGCCGGGATCGAGGACGCGAGCATCGACGAAGTAGGCAATGTGCTCGGTGAATGGCCCGGCACCGAAGGCCACGAGACCGTGGCGTTGGTGGCTCATCTAGATACGGTGTTCCCCGAAGGCACGGACGTTACCGTGAAACGAAAGGGCGACCAGTTGCACGCTCCCGGCATCGGAGACGACACGCGCGGGCTCGCGCTCATGATCGCGGTCATCCAGGCGATGAAGCGCGCCGAGGTGAAGACCAAGGACAACGTGCTCTTCGTAGCCTCGGTGGGCGAGGAGGGCCTTGGCGATCTGCGCGGCGTGAAACATTTGTTCCGCGAGGGCGGGCCTCGTATCGATCAGTTCATCGCGGTCGACGGCGGCAGCACCGAGCGCGTCCTCAACCACGCGACCGGCTCGCACCGCTACCGACTGACGTTCAAAGGACCGGGCGGACACTCCTTCGGTGCTTTCGGGCTCGGCAATCCAGCCCATGCGCTGAGCCGCGCCATCTACTATTTCGACCAAGCCGCAGGCGAATATGTCATCTCCGGAACGAAGACGACCTACAACATCGGACGTATCGGGGGTGGCACGTCGATAAACTCGATTCCCTTCGAGAATTGGGCAGAAGTCGATATGCGCTCGAATGACCCCAAACGCCTCGAAGAGATCGACGCGATTTTCCAGAAAGCGGTGAAGCGCGCGCTCGACGAGCAGAACGAGCTCCGCCGTGACGGCGAGCCCTTGACTGTCGACGTGGACTTGATTGGCGACCGGCCGTCGGGCCTCGTCGATCCGAGCACGCTGCTCATCCAGCGCGCTCTCGCGGCCACGCGTTACTTCGGCGTAGAGCCGTCCCTCACCACTGGATCGACCGATGCGAACGTGCCCATCGCCCGCGGCATCCCCGCGACCACGATCGGCCGCGGTGGCGACGGTGGGGGCGGGCACAGCTTGCACGAGTGGTGGGCCAACAAGGACGGACACCTAGGCATCCAGAAAGCGCTTCTCATCCTCGTCGCATCCGCGGGCCTTGCGGTAAAATAAAAGCTTCCACGCACATTTCGGAGGCGCCCTCAATGCTGGACGAGCTGAAAGACATCGAGCGCGAGCTCGACCGTATCAAACGCCGCGTGCGCGCCATGATCAATCACTTGGAAAAACGCCACGTGCGTCTCAATCAGCTCAGCGACGATGAGCTTCTAAGCGAAGTCGGCTCGCGCACGCTCCCCGCAACCGATATCGCGAAGCTTCTCGCTAGCGCCGAGAAACCCGCCAAGAAAAAGACCCGAAGCTAATGGCGTATTGGACCACCGGCCACCCGCGAAAAGCAGGCATATGCTGGACGGCGGCGCATCTCGAGTCCGGCTTCACCGGTGACACATCGGCCGGGCCCGAGCGGACGGGACACCGTACACTTGATAACGTTGATGGATTCGGCGGCTATCCACATGTCTGATTGCCGTTTCGAGTTCGAGTTTCCCGGGACGGCTCTCACGCTCGTCGAGAAGCTCCGGGCCAAGATGGCCGAGGCCGGCGGTTCGTTCGACGGCTCGGATAGCGGTGGAAGCTTTACGATGCCGACACCTATCGGCCAGTTCGGAGGCGATTACTCGATCATCGAGCAGACGATTCGGGTCGAGGTCACGAACAAACCGCTCTTCGTGCCTTGTAACGTCATCGAGGCCAAGCTGATCGAGATCTTGAAGCGACATCAATGATCATGATCGAGAGCCTCGAAGCGAGGGAGTGGACGGATCTCTACTAGGCTTCCCGCCGCCGCGCCAGCCAGCCTGACAGTTTCTTCAAAGCGAAGTACATCACGAAGACAATCAGAAACAGCGCGACGAGTGGCAGCACGATCGAAAGGCCGGCGAGCAGAAAGGACGCTCCCACCTCGAACGTCGAGACCAACGGATTGGCGAGACCTCCTGTCGTTGCGGTCGAGGCACCTCGAACGAGCATCGTCGACCCTTTGACGATGCCTGCCAGCCCCCCGCCCCCGATGATGGCCAGGCTCCACTTCATAAGCGGGTCCATGTCCGTCAGGGCGGATGCGGCCACGATGGAGCCCGCGATGACAGCGGCTGGGGCGGAGACGGTATCCAGAAGATGGTCGACCCATGGGATGTAGTAGGCTCCGATCTCTAAACCGGTGGCCGTGGTCAGCACAACGACTGCCGGAAAGGTCCCGAGCCAGCGAAAACCTTCACCGAGCTCGAGATGGCCTGTATAGCCAGCGACGCTCATCGCAAGCAGCGGAACGAATACCCGGAATCCCGCGGCTGCCGCCAAGCCAAAGCCCAGGGAAATACTAAGCGCATGCTCCACGAGAAACCTCCCGGATATTGCTTCTTACCAGTATAGGCTGGCTACGCTTGAATGGAGGAGAGATCGAATCGGGGAGGGGCAAGTGGCGTGCGCCCCTCCCCGAGGGAGCCAAGACGGGGTAGAGGGGACGTCTCGGCCCATTTACGTTCTTTCCCTACAGGAGGGATGGGGCAAGGTGCCAGGAAAACGTCCCCAGTGCCGACGGGTGCGCCAGATTCTTCTTCCGTGGGCGCCTTCCCCCACATGCATAAGAGTCCACACCCGTCGGAAAGATATAGCCTTTCTCAAAGAAGTTGTCTAAAGTTCCAATCCACCATGAGAAATTGAGGCGCTATCTCCTCTAAGCCTAGCCAGGTAAACCTGAAAGCGTTCTAAATCCAAACCACACAGCTGACTCTCATCCCCACATCCCTTCCTATCCCCACATCCCCTTGCCTTTAAAAACACCGCTAAAAGCAAGGAGAGGTGGATAGGAGGGGGATGTGGGGATATGCCTCCTCAGCCAAATCTGTGGTCGCTTGGCGGCGCAAACTCGGCTAACTAATTGATGACAAGTACCTTATCCCCAACCCATGTGGCCTGCCTTTCGTGTGTCACTTCGTGCTTCCTGAAACCCGGTGCCCAGAGCCCCCGCCGGAGGCCCCGTTCGCCCATCGCCCATAGTTGCTCGGACCACGGAGCGGAGCCGGTGTCAAGGCCGCGAAGCGCCGAGCGAAGCGAGGGAAGCCTTTACGCC
>SMYC01000304.1 GCA_004356105.1 Acidobacteriota bacterium
AACATCCAAGCCGGTCCCGGAGTCAGAGGACCTGGCAAATGACCGTCAAAACAAACATCCAAGCCGGTCCCGGAGTCAGAGGACCTGGCAAATAGTACAGACGGTTCGAGACCATAGCCGGCCGGCTAAACAGACTTCAAGAAACAAGAATTCCCGCACCGCGCCAAGCCCCCCCCTCCTCGTAGTAAAGGTCACCTGATTTCGACTCTGGAACGCTTCACTGGCTTGGCGACTCCGTCGCGGACAGGGCTTCTTTCAAAGAGGGATCGTCGAGAAACGGCTTCAAGTCGGGGCTCGTCCCTACGTCCACCTTGACTCCGCCAAGGAGGGCGCGCTTCGTGTGATGTAGGACTTTTTCCTGGTCGCCACACAGCGAGTGGGTCACTGCGACGAGGTAGTCGACGTAAGGAAGTTGGCCGTCTGCAGGTGCCGCCTGAGAGGCTTCGGTTCGTGCCACGTCGCATTGGCCGAGAGCGGCGAGCCCCTGCGACAAGTAGCCTCTCGCTTGGGCGTCCGTGGGGTTGATCTCGAGCTGCTCGTGAAGCAATTGAACCGCGCGGGTGTAGCTTTCCGCGGCCTCCTCGCGCTTTTCGAGCTGCCGAAACGTGTCGGCGAGCCCGATCCAATGGACCGCGTCGGGGCGCATTTCGACGGCGAGGCGGAACTGCTCGAGTGCCAGCTCGAAGCGTCCCAAAGCGTAATAAACGACGCCAAGGTCGTTATGAGCGTTTCCGCTCGGATTGATTCGTATGGCCGCCTGTAAGAGAGGCTCAGCAGCACTGAAGGCACCCGCAATCAGGTGTGCCGCGGCAAGGCCGTGGTAGCCTACATCGCTATCGGGGCGCAACCGGATAACTTGCTGATACAGGAGCTTCGCTTCCTCTAGTTTGGCCGTTGCCCTGAATAAGTAGAAGCCGGCCTTCGAGACGTAGTTCTGCCAGTGCCCGGGACGCAAATCGATGGCCCGCTGATACATCGCTTCAGCTTCGTCTTCCTGCCCTAACTCCGCGTAAGCATCTGCGATCCAGAGAGTGGCAGCGTCGTCCGCCGGTGCCAGCTCGAGAGCTTTATTGAAAGAGGCAGAGGCCTCAACGCCTCGGCCCCGACCCAATAGGACGACCCCCAGAGCAAGATGGGCCTCGGCCAATTGCGGCGCGAGCATGACAGCTTGCTGCGCCTCATTGAAAGACTCCTCCACCAGCCCTGGCTCGCGGGATCGCCCGTAGCGTCGCCAGAGAGCCTGGGCCAGACCGGCATGGGCCTCGGCGAAATTCTCATCGAATTCCAGACTTTTGCGGAAGGATTCCTCCGCGAGGTTTTCGTTCCGTTCGACATCCCAGCCCAATAAATGGGTCCGCCCCTCGAGATAGTGCTCGAGCGCCTTCGGGTCCGCTCGCCGTTTCGTTGCGCTCTCCGCAACCCCAAGGGCATCAGCCAAGGATGACGCGACGCGTTCACTCAGCGCGATGACCTCGCTCGGGTCAAGCACGATCTCTTGGGGCCACCCTTTCGCATTTCCATCGGGGCCCACGAGGTTCACGTTCGCCACGATTTGGTCGGCGCTCGTCGTCAGATGGCCCTGAACGATCCAGTCAACGCCGAGCTGGTCCGCGACGAGGACGGGGTCCTCATCAGGCCCGTAGGTTCTGCTCGTGGAAAAGGGAGTGACCTCGAGCGCGGTAAAATTCTTGAGTCGGTCGTTCAGCGCGAGTGAGACGAGCTGACCGAGGTGTGCGCTCTCCGCTAGCCCATCGTGTCCCCAGGGCAAAACGGCCACCGTTGTGGTGCGGTCGAAGACGCCGTATACCACGGCAGCGAGCGCCGCGACGCCGAGAGTAAGGGGTACTGCCAACCACTGGCGATAGCTTTTTGGCTTGTCCGCGGCGAGGAGATAAGCAGAAGATTCGATGTGAGCCCGCGCTTCTTTCAGCGCTTCGAGAAGATCTCGGGTCTCTTGGAAGCGATCTTTTTGATCTTTTTCCAGACAGCGATCCACGATGGGCTGGAGCCTCTTAGCCACGTCGGCGTCGAGGGTTTCGGCGAGACGAGAGGCCGGAGAATTAATGATGGCGTGCACACGCTCTAAAGCACTCTCCCTTTGAAACGGATGCACTCCCGTCAGCATCTGGTGCAACAGAACGCCAAAACTAAAGATGTCGCTCCGGTGATCGAGATCTTGACCCCGTGCTTGCTCGGGAGACATGTAGGCCAAGGTGCCTTTCACCTCGCCCGCTCGGCTGTAGGCACGCTCCGCGGTCTCTTCTTCGTCGAGCTCAGGTAGCGGCTGGGTGAGCTTTGCGAGGCCAAAGTCGATGATCTTGATATGGAGGCCGCCGCTCTTGACCATCACGTTGCTCGGCTTCAAATCGCGATGAACGATACCCTTCTCGTGGGCAAAGGCGAGCCCTTCGACAATCTCCGTCGCGAAATTGAGCGTTTGCTCTACGCCGAGCGGCCCCTTTTCGAGTAAATCTGCAAGCTCTTCGCCCCGGATGAGCTCCATGGCAATGAAAGTGATGCCGTGTTCTTCTCCAATCTCGAAAATGGTGGCAATGTAGGGATGATCCAGCGCGGCCGTCGCCTTGGCTTCCTGCACGAATCGCTGATGGCTGTTGGGATCCGTCTGCATGAGGGACTTGGGGAGGATTTTGATGGCGACTTCCCGGTTCAACAACAGGTCCCGCGCAAGGTAAACCTCCCCCATGCCGCCGCGGCCGAGATCCGCGATGATCTTGTAGTGAGACAGCTCTTTGCCGATCACCATACAGATTGAATTCTACGGCCGCGCCACGAAGAGTTCAAGCCGTGTTCGCTAGATTCAACTTGCTGGCCGCCGTTCGTTCGTTGGCATGGGTCCGCAGCGACTCGGACAGTCAAATGCCTGATTACGGGCGAGTGGGAGTAGGTAAACACTTGACTCCACATACGAATACGGGAGACGGAGCTCCGACCCCGCGATTCTACATTCTACCTTCCCTTTTCCGCTCCTCGACATCCCAGAACGTTTGATAGAGCCGGCGTCTTTCGACGAGCATTTGCGACAGGAGACGATCGCAGTTGAGAGCGTCCTTTCCCTGAACCACCAAATCCACCAGGACAGCGAAAGCTTGAGTGCCTTCTCCCGTCTTGAACTCGTCCCCGACCATGAGCAAGAAGACCCGGCGGCGAAGCTCGGGTGACAGGGTCCGGGCGACCGCGTAGAGATCTCGCTCTTTGGGAACACCCGAGCGGCTGACGGCGAGCATCGGATACTCACCCTGCTTCACGCGCTGTATTTTGTCGTCGACCGTGTCATCGTTCAGGGTCTCGACACTAAAGCCGAGCCGAGTGAGCAAAGCACTCACGCCGTTGCCGAGCTCGGAAGTCGCCAACGAAACAAGGGCCGGACCCATTGAGCTGGCAGCGAGTGGGGGCGTAGCCGAGGCAGGCGCGGGCGCACTAGCGGGTGGTGGCGGCGGCGGCAACGAAGTTGGCGGAGACGCGGAGGGTACCGCTACCGCCTTTCCGGGAAGCTTGATGGTGCCCTGACACTTCGGGCACTTGAGCATGAACGGAGTGTCGGGAACCTTGGAATCATCCACGACGAGCCGATTGGAGCAGCTCGGACAGTTTGTTTCCACGTCTACCTCTCGATCAAATTGTCCATATCCATGTCTGCATCCATGATCGGAGCCTCCTCCGTCATCTCCGGCGGCGCCGCGCCCGGCTGAGCCTCGGAGCCTTCCATCGAGAGCCTCAGCTTCAGATTCGGCTCGTTCGTGGCATAGGACAAGCCCGTCTGCATGTCGATCTCCCCGGCTTCGATGAGCCTCTTGAGCTCGGAGTCAAAGCTCTGCATGCCGTCGAGGGCGCCGTCTTCCATGGCGTCGAGCAGGCTCCTTCCTTCTTTCTCTCCGTCCCTTATGTATTCACGCGTGCGCGCCGTACCCCGCAAGATTTCACAAACGGCAACGCGCCCGCCGCCGATCTTCGGCACGAGGCGCTGGCTGACAATCCAGCGGAAGGATTGGGCGAAGCGCGTACGGATCTGGCGCTCCTCGTTCTTGGGAAAGACGCCGACGATGCGGTCGATGGTCTTGGCCGCATCGATCGTATGAAGCGTCGACAAAACAAGATGGCCCGTCTCCGACGCCTCGAGCGCGGTATTGATCGTTTCGGCATCACGCATCTCCCCCACAAGAATCACTTTCGGCGCTTGCCGCAATGCGGCACGCAGCGCGAGGGCAAAGCTCTCTGTATCTGCGCCAATCTCGCGCTGGTTGATGGTCGCCTGCTTGGGAGGGTACAAATACTCGATGGGATCTTCGATCGTAATGATGTGGATGGGTTTTTCCTCGTTCATCCGATTGATCAGAGCCGCAAGCGTCGTCGATTTGCCCGATCCGGTCGGTCCGGTAACGAGAACGATGCCCGTGCGCTCTCGCGTGATCTCATTCAGCTGAGGTGGGATGCCGAGCTCTTCCACGGTCGGGATCCTGTTCGGGATGACCCTGAGCACGATGGAATAAGACCCGCGCTGTGTGAAGACATTGACGCGAAACCGCGTCTTCTGTGGGATCGAGTAAGAGAGATCTACGGAACCTGTCCGCAGGAGCTTTTCGGTCAAGTCCCGCTTGCCCCGCAAGAGCCTCAAGGCAATGATTTCGGTCTGGTATGGCAGGAGCTTCTCGACCCCAGCGTAGGGTACACCTTTGAGCTCACCATCGATCTCGACCTGAGGTGGTTTCCCCACAGAGAGATTTAGATCGGAGACCCCGGGGGCCACGTCGAGCATCTTGACGAGCAGGGGATTCACGTCGAAATAGGCCATGTTGTGGAAAGCCTCCACGGGAAGAGAGCTGAGCTGTCTTGGAAGAACATTATTATACCATGCAGGGTGCAACCATGAAGAAGCCCGTACCGTTCGCCGGCTGTTTCACAAAGACTGCGAATGACGCGACGAAAACCCCTTGGGTGTTTCTCGGTATCGCAGACGACACCCAATCCACCTATTTGCATGGCCCAGCGGAAGCGCCCGAGGCCATGCGCCAGGCCTATGACGGCAACTGCTTCAACGCGACGACGGAAAGCGGTGTCGACTTGGCCGAGAGTGTCCTCGACTTGGGTGATTTGAGACCGCGCGAGAACTGGGAGGCCAGTGCGAGGGTTTATCGAGCCCGGCTAGAAGAGCTTTGGAAAAGCGGCAAAGTACCTTTCGTCGCCGGCGGCGATCACGCGATCACCGTGCCCGTCGTGGCGGCGGCGGAGGTGCTGGGAGCACCCATCCATGTCGTCCAGGTGGACGCGCACCCAGATCTCTATCCCGATTTCGAAGGCAACCCGAGCTCACATGCTTGCACCGGCGCGCGGATCGTCGAGATGAGCCATGTGGAAAGCCTGTCACAACTCGGCATCCGAACGATGAGCGCCGCGCAGCATGCGCAACGCGACCGCTACCAGGACAAGCTCTTCATCTACGAAGCGCGCGACCTGCCAGGCGCGCTGCCCGAGCTTCGGCATATTCCCGAAGGCGCCTCCGTCTATGTGACGATCGATATCGACGGCATCGACCCCGCCTTCGCTCCCGGTGTATCACACCCCGTTCCCGGAGGATTGAGCGCGCGGCAAGTGCTCGATTTTCTCGGGCGTGGTCATTGGACCCTCATAGGGATGGACGTCGTGGAGGTGAGCCCGCCGCGCGATTTTCAGTCTCAAACCGCCATTCTTGGAGCCCGCTTGCTCCACGAAGGCATGGGCTACGCCGCAAGAAGCAAGTAGCGCTAAATCTAGCTCTAGCCGGGGAAACCCTGAAAAACGTTTGAACCGGTAGAGGCGCAGAGGACGCAGAGGAAAATCAGAGATCTCGATGAATTCTGATGCTGGAGATACCTTTTCTTCTCCGCGTGCTCTGCGTCTCTGCGGTGAGATTTTCCACTCCAAAACGAAACGGAATCCGCGATTCTGGCTGGTAAGAGCCTAGATGTTGCCGGTGCGCATTTCTTCGGCGATGTAGTCCGATGCCCGCCACGAGAGTGCGAGGATGGTGAGCGTCGGATTTTTCTCCGAAGCGTTGGTGAAGGCCGAGCCGTCCACCACGAAGAGGTTCTCGACTTCGTGCATGCGGTTGAACGCATTCAACGCCGACTGCTTCGGATCCACGCCCATGCGGCAGGTGCTGTGCTCGTGGATGGCGGAGCCAGGGTCGTCGCACGCGTCTCGGTCGAAGGGAACGACTTCGGCGCCGGCTTTTTCGAGGATCTCCTCGGCCGTGTCGTACATGTGACGTCTCATCTTCGTCTCGTTGTCGCCGAAGCTCACCGAGACTTTCATGAGCGGTACGCCGTAGCGGTCTGTACGGCTGTCGTCTACTGTTATCCGATTCTCCGGGCGCGGCAAAATCTCGCCAAAGGGATGGAGCGACAAAAGCGCCGGGTAGCGCTCTTTGACGGCAGCCTTCAGATCTGCGCCGAAGCCTGGAACGTCGTGCGCGACCCTCTCCCCCGTCGTGCCCGATCCCGTATTCCACATCTGGATACCGAAACCCCTCAGGTAGTCTTGCTTGCTGCGATGGTTGAACCGTGGGATGTAATAGTGCCCGCCGCCGATGCCGTCGCTGTTCTGATAGCCCGACCCGAAGAGCTGCGGCAAGTAGCCGCGCACGTGGACCATTTGTTGCTCTGTAAAGTTGCGTCCGATTTGATCGGAGCCGTTGCCAATCCCGTTCGGGAAAATATCGGATTTGGAGTTCAGCAAAATGCGCGTCGAGTCCATGGCAGAAGCCCCGAGCACGATGACCCGGCCACGCACTTGTCGCTCGGCGCCCGAGTCGCGGTCGAAATATTGGACACCCGACGCTCGGCCGCGATCGTCGGTCAGGATGCGCGCCACGACGGCTCGCGACCGAATCTCGAGATTTCCGGTCTCGAGCGCAAAAGGAATCAGATGGTCAGCTGAGTTGAAACACGAGGCGGTGTCGCAACCAGCGCCGCAATTGCCGCAATAGTGGCACGCGGGGAAGCCGCGATGCGGGCGCGTGATGTTCGCGCGCCGGATGGGCACGACGGGAATGCCCAAGCTCTCCGCGGATTTTCGGATGAAGACCTCGCCGCAACGTGGCGGCGGCACGGGCATGTAGTATTTGCTTCCCGGCAAGACGTCAGAGTTATCGTCTCCGCCGCACACGCCGATGAACTGCTCTACTTTGTCGTAATACGGCGCGATGTCGGCGTAGCGGATGGGCCACGGAATGCCCCAGCCGTCACGCTCCGCGGCGCCGAAGTCGAGATCCGACATCCTGAGGCTGACGCGGCCCCAGACGTTGGTCTTGCCGCCGATGCCCCAAACGCGCATGAGGTTGAAAGGCTTGCCTTCCGGCGTCAGATAGGGCTGCTCGGTTTTATCGAGAAAAAAGGGCGGCGGCTTCTCGCCGTGTCTCAGACGCTCATCCGCTTCGAAGGGCACGGCGTGCGTCCAGAACTTGGTGCGCTCGAATTTGCCCCCGGCGTCGAGCATCAGCACTTTTACGCCCTTTTGCGTCAAGTTGTAGGCCGCCATCCCGCCCGAGGCCCCGCTGCCGATGACGATGACGTCGTGAACTTCGCCGCTCTCTAAAATCTGCATCGCGGCCCCCTTAGCCCTTGCTGTCCGACGGCGTCCAGTTCAAGTGCTCGTCATGAGTGCAGCCGTCGAACACGGTGACGAAGGTTCGGCCTTCGAAACCGAGCTCTTCGATCATGCCAACCTTGGAGCGGTAGTAGCCTTCGATGGTGAGCGACTTGAGCTCGTCGAAAAACGCGCCACCGTTTTTTAGAAGAGCGATCTGTTCCGATCTGTCCAGACCGGCAAAGGCCTCGAGCCCGGAGCGAAACTTGTCTTGCCTGGCGCGGGTGTCCTCGCTCAGCTTCCAGTCGATATATTGGTGGACGTTCGCTTTCTTGGCGCCCGGCGTGTCCGTCTCGGGGATGATGAGCTCCGCGAGATCGGCCGTAAGCGCGGCCTCGCTTGCGTCGAGAACGAGCGGCCGCCACGCACCGCCGTCCTGCGGTACAGGAACGAGCGGGTGGAAGGCACCCAGAACCGGTACGAGTGCCAGCGTGCCAACGCGCTTCAGTGCTTCTCTACGATCCATCGCTCACCCCCTTTTCGAAGCTGGAAGTATATCCTTTCGGCGGTGCCACCAGCAGGCGCCGACCGCCGCGGTCGCCAGAACCCAGAACGGCCAAAGCGGCTGGACGAAGATGCCGGCTGCAGCGAGGACCGCCACCGCTCCCAGCATAGTGAGCCTAGCTTTCGCGTAGCTCGTCGACACGCGTCGCCTAAGAAGCCAGAGATCGGCTGGAAACAAAATCAGCGCGAGCTCGTTGAAGCGGAGCTCGGGCCATGGCGAGACGACGGCACCAGCCCAAATCAACGTCCCCAAAACCGTGACGATGAATACGGCGAGGGCGGCGCCTTTGCGCGAGAGCCAAGCGGCAAGCGACAGCACCAGGACGACGAGCCAGAAGCCCGTCAAGATACCCGACACGCTTGCAGTCTCGAGAGGCGCCGCGCGCTCGTAGACGACTTCCGGAGGCGCGTCGAAACGTTTTTCGACCGCGGCGCGGAGCACCCGCGGGATGAACATCGCCTCGAAGGCGTCGAGCTCTTGATCGACCCAGCGGCCCAGGACTAAATCCCCAGCGGGCACGAGCGCCCAATGCGCACCGGCCAAACCTTCCCGCGCGTAATCGCGATAGGTGAGCGGGCTCTCGATGCGCGTTTGCCGGAGCTCGCCTCCCGTCGCGTCGTCGATCAAATCTCGCGGCCGCGTCGAGCAGTTGTCGAGGAAGTGGCTGTAGATGTATTCCCGATTCTCGGGACGGGAGTCGAGGGCGAGCGTTGCCCTCAGGTCGGCGACTTGCTCGTCCGAAAGCGGCAACTCTTGTCGATAGACGGTGCGATCCTGCTCCTGGAACCAAAACATCATCGAGAGCACATCGGAAACGGACACCCAGAACTTGGCCTGTCCTCGGACGACGTCCCAGCCGAGGCCTATCGGGCGTGAGAAATCTGAGGTGCCATAGTTGTAGCAGAGACCCCCCGCAGGAAGATCGTCCGCCATCACGCAAATCGCAGCATGCCCGAACTTGGTGAAGAGCTCGTCGCCGGAGCCTACCGTATAGAGCTCGATGCGATCTCGGGCGTTCGCATGCGCGGCGGGCGCGAAAAGGAGGAGGCCGAAAATGAGAGCGCAACGCACGCGCGCATCATAATGCAAAACTTATCGACTCCCGGAGATGCCGGCAGATGCCGGCAGATGCCGGCAGATGTATGATGCGCCCCGATGGAAGGCCAAAAGCTCGAGCGCAGCATCGGTCTCGGCGGCGCGGCCGCCACGCTCGTCGGCTACGTCGTGGGCGCTTCTATTTTCATCCTTCCTGGAGAGCTTGCCGCTTCGACGGGGCCCGCGATCTTTCTCTCCTTCCTGCTCGCTTCCATTCCCGCTCTGTTGTCGTGCTTCGTCACCGCGCAGATCGGCTGCGTCTATCCGGTGAGTGGCGGACCGTATATCGCGGCGAGCCGCAACTTGTCACCGTTCGCGGGCTTCATGCTCGTCTGGTCGCTCATGCTCGGCGCCACGATAGGGATCGCACTCATCGCCTATGGATTCGCCGACTATTTGGCGTTCTTCATTCCCGGTGTTCCTCAAATGGCGGTGGCGCTAGGCATCGTCGTGCTCTTTGCGGTCATCAATTTGCTCGGCGCACGTCTCAGCGTTCTCGCGCAGTCGTTCATGGTGGCGGGATTTCTCCTCGCTTTGTTCGTCTTCGGCGTTTTTGGATTGCCGCATGTCCAAATGGCCCATCTCGAGCCGTTATTTCCGAACGGTTATAGCCCTGTCATCGGCGCCGCCATCCCCGCTTATTTCTCCTATGTGGGCTTTTCCATGATCGCGGACTTCGCGGGCGACGTGAAAGACCCGGGCAACACGATTCCCAAAG
>SMYC01000305.1 GCA_004356105.1 Acidobacteriota bacterium
CCGGGGACGACGCGCTTGTCGCGAAACTCGTCGAAAGCTGGCGCGACGCCGAGCTCTCCGACCCGGACCGGGCGATGCTCGAATATTCCGAGAAGCTCACGCTTCGGCCGTGGGACATGGTGGAGCAGGACGTTCTCGCGCTGCGCGAAGCAGGCTTCAGCGACAGCGCTATCCTCGATATCAACCAAGTGACCGGCTATTACGCCTTCGCGAACCGCCTCGCTGACGGGCTCGGCATCGAGCTAGAGACGATTCACGCGGAGGAAAGCTCTCAAACGGAGCCGGAGTAGGGTTTCTTCAGTAAGTTGCGCTTCACTTTGCCGCTCCCGGTTTTCGGCAGCTCGTCGACGAAGAAAATAAAACGGACACGCTTGAAGCGCGCCGTGCGCTCACTGGCAAAGTCGAGAAGCTCGCCTTCGGTGACGCTGGCGCCGTCTCGGCACACGACGGCGGCAGCGGGGAGCTCGCCCCATTTTTCGTCGGGGACAGCAAAAATCGCACACTCGACCACGTCGGGATGTTCGGAGAGCATGCCTTCGAGCTCGGCGGGATAGATGTTGATCCCACCCGACAGAATGCGCTCTTTCGTGCGTCCGACGAGCGTCAGGACGCCTTCGTCATTCGCAAGAGCAAGGTCACCCGTAAAGCCCCAACCGTCATCGGATTTGAAGAAAGCCCGCGTCTCTTCGGGCGCATCCAGATAGCCTTCCATCAAAACGGCCCCTCGAACAGCGAGCTCACCCACCTCACCTGGGGATGCTACCTCGCCTTTTTCCGTGAACAAGCAATGCTCGATGCGAGGTCCGGGTTTTCCCACTGCCTGCGGGTTCTTCCGGCGCTCTTCGGGAGTTTGGCAGAGAAGATGCCCCGTTTCTGTCGAGCCGAGCGCCTGTACGAACGTCACATGGGGGAGCGCGGCCTCCGCGCGCGCGAGAAGTTCCTGAGAGGCGGCCGCGCCACCGTAAACGATCTTCCGAAGCCCGTCGAGCCCTTTGAAATCGCCCTCGTCCAGGAGCATGGCGATTTGAGACGGCACCATGAATGCTCCGGTGATGCCGTGTGCCGCGACTTGCGTGCTCAGCTCCTTCGGGCTCCAACCCCGCAGAAAGATGGACGTGGCGCCCGCGAGAAGTGCTGGTTGGAACCACGTGAATATGCCCGCCGCGTGGCACAGGGGTGTGGTCACGGCGAGGATGTCCTCGGCGTGAAGCGGGATGTCTTCGACGGCGGCGATGGCGGAGAGGATGCGCGACCGGTGGCTCAACACGACGCCTTTGGGGTGACCCGTCGTGCCGCTCGTATATTGGATGCAGAACGGATCCTCGGGCTGGATGGTCCGCGCGACTGGCGTCTCGGGATGTCCGTCCAAGAACGCGTCGAAGCTGGAAGCGTCGATCAGATCCGGTACCACGCCGAGCTCATGGAACGTCGCCTCAGCCGTCGGTCTCGTCTTGGCATCGACGATCCAAGTTTCGACCCCGGTTTGACGGCACACATAAGCGAGCTCGGACGGCGTGTAGCGGGGGGACACGTGGACCGACACACAGCCCGAGCGAGCGGCGCCGTAGAAGCCGATGGCGTAGGCGGGCGAGTTTCTGAGCATGAAGCCGATCTTCGCTCCGGGTGGGAGGCGCTCGGCGAGCGCGTGGGCGCATTGCTGCGTCATGCGGTCGAGCTCCGCGTAGCTCACGTTCTTGCCGTCGAACACGATGGAGGCCCGCTCTGGGCTGCGCTCGGCCGAGCGGCGGAGGATGTCACCCGTGACGGCTGAATCAGCAAGCATTGTCGACGTGCATTCTATACTCGATTCCTTTGCGAGCCACGACTCCGCGTGCTAGTCTCGTAGCATGAGCTCGACCGACGGTTTCATGCCGATCGCTTGTCCCTGTTGCAGTTGTAGCAGGGGAGCGCGCGGCTCCCGGTCTGAGTGATTCCCACCTCTCGCTAACCGCGACGCTCCCCGATATCTGTCGAACCCCCAGGACAGAACTATCTAGAGGAGCACAACGGCTATGTCACAGATCTACATCATTCACGAGAACGACGATTGGACCGCCCCCTTGCGCGTCGAGCTGAACCGGCGCGAGCTTCCCTTCCAGGAATGGTTTCTCGATCGGGGAACGATCGATCTCTCCTCGGCACCGCCCCACGGTGTTTTCTACAACCGCATGAGCGCCTCGTCCCACACGCGCGGCCATCGCTTCGCGGCGGAGCACACGGCCGCGGTGCTCGCATGGCTCGAGCGCCACGACAGGGTCGTGGTCAATGACTCCCGGGCGATGCAGCTCGAGGTAAGCAAAGTGGCGCAATATGCGGCGCTCGGAAGCTACGGCATCCGAACCCCCAAGACCATCGCCGCGATTGGCCGAGAGGAAATCCTCGAAGCAGCACGCGGCTTCGATCGGCCGTTCATCACCAAACACAACCGAGGTGGTAAAGGCCTAGGCGTCCGGTTGTTCAAGAGCCTCGAAGCACTCCGAAGCTACGTGGAGAGCGACGCGTTCGAAGAGCCGCTCGACGGGATCACGCTGATCCAGAAATATATCGAAGCGCCCGACGCCTCCATCACGCGTTGCGAGTTCGTGGGCGGGAAGTTTCTATACGCGGTCCGCGTCGACACGTCCCAAGGTTTCGAGCTCTGCCCCGCCGACGAATGCCAAACGGGAGATGAATTCTGCCCAACGACCGTGAGCGAGCGACCGCGGTTCGAGATCCTTCGCGGCTTCCACCACGACCTCCTCGGTCCCTTCGCGGAGTTTCTCGCCGGCAACGGCATGAAGATCGCCGCCATCGAGTTTATCGAGGACCGAGACGGCATCGCCTATGCCTATGACGTCAACGTCAACACGAACTACAACGCCGATGCGGAAAGTCGCGCCGGCCTTTCAGGCATGGGCGCGGTCGCGAGCTATCTCGGCGCGGAGCTCCTGCGTCTCAACGAGAAAGTTCTCGAGGCAGTCTGCGCTTCGTAGTGAGGGTCGATTCGACTCCAGGCTAGGCTACCCAGTCCCAAGGTGATGGATCTCATCTCCGAAGATTTACCCATATCTAGCCAGGTAAACCTGAAAGCTCCGCCGTCCGCATGAGACGTGTTAAGAATGGCCACAGAGACACAGAGACACAGAGTTTCGAAAACACAGAGTGCTCTTCGCACACGCTTTCTCTGTGCCTCTGTGCCTCTGTGCCTCTGTGCCTCTGTGCCTCTGTGGCCATCCCTTTTGGTTGCGACCGCAGGCTGTGCTGGACGAAGTTCGAAAGTGTGAACAAAATCCTCGTTTCTGACTGGTTAGGGCCTAGGCGGCGTCCGGGACTTCGCCCGGAAGACGTGGCCCTTCGGGCAGTTGAACGGCCCGTAATCATCTGGAACATAAAGACTTACCAAACATCGACAACATTTTGTCGATAGGTAGAAACCTAAGAGCCTAATTGGAGTTTCCCGACTCTTATTTCATAATAGCGGGTTCAGCTGGGCACTACCCCCTCTACCAGGTGCCGAATTATGGAGGGACTCGTCAGATTCGCGATCTGGTCGAGAAGGTAGCACTTCGCAATCATCGAGGTGAGGCCCGAGTAGGAGAGTGGCCCAGGTCATTTCTCGGAAGTGTCTCTTGCGTGCCGCATCCGCTCGCCGGTTCCAGCGCGCTGTAGCATCACGATCTCGGCGAGAATGCTGACCGCGATCTCCTCCGGGGTCTCGGCGTTGAGCTCGAGGCCCATGGGCGAGACGATGCGCGCGACATCTTCATCCGAAACGCCAGAGGCGCGCAGCTTCTCGATACAAACTTCCCAGCGTCGTCGTGAGCCGATGACGCCGATATAGGCGGCAGGGGTCGAAAGAAGCTCGGGGAGCCCTTCGAGATCTACGGGGACGCCGCGCGTCGTGAGCAGCACGTAGGTATTGCCATCGATGGACGTGCGCTCCGGAAGCTCCGACAGCTTGCACTCGATGTGCTCGTCCGCGTCGGGCACGGCTTCCGGACGCGCGAATTCAGGCCGGTCGTCGGAGACGACCACGCGAAAGCCGAGCCAGCCCGCGAGATGGGCGACGGCTTTGCCGACATGGCCGCCGCCGACGATAAGAATCTTCGATCGTGGTTTGACAGGCTCCACGTAGACCTCCACCTCTCCGCCGCAAACCCCGACATCGCCTTTTTGGATGTCGCGAAACGCATAAGAGAGAATGCGCGTCTTTCCGTCCGCGATCGCGGCGAGAGACTCGCGGATGACGCGGCTTTCCATATCGCCGCCGCCAATCGTTCCTTCGATGCGGCCGTCGCCGAAGACGACCATCTTGCTGCCGTTATGGCGCGGGACGGATCCTTGCGCACGGATTACGGTGGCGACGGCGAACGCCTTACCTTGGCGTTCGAGCTCAGCGAGTTTCGCGTAAATTGACACGATAGAGAGGCATTCTACACGACACAGCCGCAAAACTCAGGGCGCCGGCGCCGGTTCAGAAGCGCCGGCCGAACGACCTCCCGCGGGCTTGCGAATGTTCTCTTCCCAATAGACGGGTCGGGCGCCGAGAACCGCCGCGCCCGCCGCGAGGCTCATCACGGCAAGAAGCATGAAGGCGTAGCGATAGGTTCCTTGCGTGTCGTAGATGTATCCTACGACAGGCGGGCCGGCGGCGAAGCCGACCGTAACGCAGGCCGTCAGGACACCGATCGTGCGACCGAGCATATTCGGACCAAAGCAATGCTTGGACAAAACGGGGATGTCGACGATGGCGCCTCCGTGGGCGAGGCCGCGCGTCAACACCAAGGCCCCGAGCAGAAACGATCCTTGGACAGGTATAGCTATCAGGACTGCGAGCGCCATGAGCACGTAGCAAATCATGACGCCCTTCGTGGAGAGCTTGTCATAGACCCAGCCGAAGCCGACTTTGCCGAAGATGCTGATGAGCGCGGCAGCCGAGGCGGCGCCCGCGGCCACAGCGAGGCCCAAGCCGACATCTTTGTCGAGGTAGAGCACGAAATGCTGGGACATGGCCTGATCTACGAAGCCGATGAGCAGGACGGCAGCCGCCAGCATCCAGAAGCTTCGCTGCCTCAAAACGGTGGAAAAATCTCTGCTCTCGCCGCTCAGGTCCTCGGCTTCCTCGAAGTCCTCGTCTTTCACGATCCAGAGAAATACAGGCAACGCGACGAGCCAAATCCCGGCGCTCATGAGGGCCGCCGCTTCTCGCCAGCCAAACGTCTCGATGAGATATCTTGCGAGCGTTGGGGTCACGGTGCCGCCGACGCTCGTCCCGAGCAACGCCGCGCCCACGGCAAAGCCTTGCTGCTCGCGAAAGCGGCGCGACACGAGCACCTTCATCGAGATCATAACGCCGACGGCACCGAGCCCGAGAAAGAGACCGATGATGTAGAACATCGTCAGCGAATGGATAGCGAGAAAGGCGATCATCGCAAGGCCGGATAAAGTGCCCGAGAACAGGACGATTTTCCGTATCGACATCCGGTCGAGAAGAACGCCGAAGAGAAGGCCGATGACGGCGCCAGCCCCGAACTTCATCGTCGCGATGAGCGTCACCTGAGTTCGGCTCCACCCGAACTCGTCGATGATTGGCGAGTAGAGCACGGGCATCATGAACGTGGGCACCCCGAACATGAAGACGAGGCAGAGAAACGCCGCAAAAACGACCCACCAGTTTCGGGACAAGCTCATTCCTCCCTTCAGCTAGCTGCGCATCGTAGCTTCGGCGCGGGCCTCTGACAAGTGGTCGCGCTCGAGAAGTGTCGCCATACGATCCATGCGTGATTGCGCCCAGAGCCACGCGAGACCGCAACCGAGTGCGCTTCCGAGCACCGTCCACCGGAGTCCGAAGCTTTCGGAAAGCACGCCGAGGACGAGCGCGCCCGCCGCGGGGCTGACGCGCATGGCCACGCCATAGAGACCCATCACCCGGCCGCGCATATGGCCTTCGACGGTGTTTTGCACGAGCGTTTGACACGTGATGCTCGTCGCCACGGTACCGAAGCCGATGACGGTCATACAAAGGACCGCGACCACGAAGTTGTCCGTCGTCGCAAACAACGTCTGGAACACCGCGACGACGAGGAGCGAAGAAACCCCGATGCGGGTGAGGCCAGCCGGGTGGCCGCGTCCGGCGAGCCAGAGGCTGCTCATGAGCGCGCCGACGCCGATCGCGGCGATGAGGGTCGCGAGGCCTTCGGCGCCGCGCTCGAAGACCCGATCCGCGAAGGCGGGCAAGAGGTCGAAGAACGAACGTGCAAAAACGGTCGCGGCGACGATCAAGATCAGGATGGAGCGGACGCCGGGGTGCGTCGTGACATAGCGAAAGCCTTCCTGGATCTCGGTCCAGATGCTGGTCTCGGTGCGGTCTCTGACCTCGTTTCGAAGTGGCTCGATGCGGAACATGATCCCGAGAAAAAAGAAGAAGCAGAGCGCGGCGCCGGCGAAGGAGGCCGCGACGCCGAAGGCGGCGATGAGAAAGCCGGCTATGGCGGGCCCGATGAAGCGCGCCAAGTTGAACAAGCTCGAGTTGAGGGCCACCGCGGAGGAGAGATCTTCCAGGCGCACGAGGCTCGGGACGAGAGACAAGCGAACCGGCTGCGCGAAAGCTTGGATGACACCGAGCACGAGAACGAGTACGAGCAGAATCTCGGTCTGCAGAAGACCCGTGAACGCGAGGGTGGCGAGCGTTGCGGCTTGCACCGACTGTGCGAACTGCGTCCAGCGAATGAGTCGGATCCGCTCGAAGCGGTCGGCGATGACGCCGCTGACGGGCGCGAGGAAAGTGGCGGGGAGCGCGTCCGCCATCGCCATGATGCCGAGCCACGTGGCAGACTCCGTGAGCTCCCAAGTGAGCCAACCGACGCCGACTTTCTGTAGCCAGAAGCCGACTAGAGAGATCGAGCTTCCCGTCGCGTAGAGTCGATAGCTGCGATTCTCGAGAGCGTGCCTTATACCGTCGAACATCAAAGCGGGGGATCTTACTACATTCGCGGCCTATGCTATTCTCCGCCGAAAGATGCCCGATCCGATTACTTTCGCTATGACTTTACCGACCGACGCGGCCTGGAAAGCCATCGAAGGTGCGTACGATCTCCAAGTGCACGTCGCGCCGGACGTGATAGAGCGCCGCACCGACGACATCGACCTCGCGCGCGATTTCTTGAACCGCGGGCTCAAAGGCTTTGTGCTCAAGTCCCACTACGTTCCCACTGCGGAGCGCGCCCAGGTGGTGGCCCGAGCGGTGCCCGGTATCTCGGCTTACGGTGCCGTGACGCTCAATCACGCGGTTGGAGGCCTCAATCCGGTCGCCGTCGAGATCGCGGGCCGCTCCGGCGCTCGGATCGTATGGATGCCCACCGTCGACGCGGCCAACGAGACCGCAGGGCGTGCTGGCGGAGCGAGCACAAAGCTTCCGTTCTGGGCGGAGATCCAAAGAGAGCTCTCCGAGAAAGGGATCGCGCCGGCGCCCATTACTGTTCTCGATGAAGCCGGGGCGGTGACCGAGGCTGCTCGGTGCTGTCTCGGCCTCATCGCTGAGCACGAGATGATCTTGGCGACGGGCCATCTCGGCCGCCGCGAGATAGCCGCGCTCGTGGCGGCGTGTCGCGAGGCGGGCGTCCTCCGCGTCGTCACCCACGCGGAGTTCCCGTCACAAAGCTTGACCGCCGACGAGCAGCGAGAGCTCGCCGACATGGGTGCTGTGATCGAGCACTGTTTTACGACGACCCATACGGGAAAAGCTCCGTGGGAGCTGTGCTTCGACAACGTCAGGGCCGTGGGTCCGGAGCGTTGCCTGCTGTCGAGCGACCTCGGACAAACGATCAACCCACCCGTGGCTGAAGGCCTCGCGAGCTTTGCACAACGCTTCCTCGATGCCGGCTTTTCCGCGAAGGACGTGGCACAGATGGCCGTGGTCAACGCCGCGCGGCTCGTCGAGCTTTGACCGCACTATTTTTTGCCACAGAGGCACAGAGCCACAGAGGGAAAAGAAGGCGGTTCGCGTGACAGCGGTCGTTGCAAGACGATTTAGGGGCAACATGGAGAGCACACGTTGGCGCCGACCATGCGGGTTGGTTGCAGCTAGGCCCGACTTAGTAGCAAATACGTCTTGAGAATCCGTATATCCGTGTTCGTATGGCTGGCCGCGAGTCCTTGCGACCCCTACAAGCACGAAGAGATCTCTCAAACCTCTGTGCCTCTGTGGAAAAAAGTAGGAATAATTTCGTGGGGATTGTGCACGGACCCGGAGCGATAGTGCATGGGTGTTGAGCATTCGGACAACGTGCTCGCCTCCGTCCACGTCTTGTCGAACCGCATCACGCGCGCGTTCGAATCGAGAATCGAGGCGCGCTACGGGATCTCCGTCGCGGAATGGCGCGTGCTGTTGAGCCTTTTCGGCACGTCGGGTCTGACGGCCAAAGAAATTCACGAGCAGTGGGCGATGGACAAGATGACCGTGAGCCGCGCCGTACGGCGTCTCGAGGAAGACGGCCGGGTGAAGCGGCACCGTCATCCCGAGGACGGTCGGAGCTTCGTTTTGGTCGCTACGCCACGCGGAGTACGGCTTGTGAAGAAGATCCTTCCGACTGCCGATGCCCGCTACCGCGAAGTCCTGTCCTGTCTCACCGGACGCGAGCGCAAAGCACTCGAGCGGACGCTAGTAAAGCTCCTTCGCCACACCGCGAACTTGAAATAGTTCAACTAGTATCATATGATACTAGTTGTTTGGAGGTCCGCTATGGCTTGGTTCTCGTCCCGAAAAAGGCCTATGCATTTAGGCCGCTACCCGATGGAGAAAATCCGGCGCGTCGATAAGCCGACGACGCTCATCACCGATGACATCCAGCGCGTACCGAAACGGGCCGGCTTCTTCGTCCGTTGCGCGCATGGCGATGTCGGCCCGAAAGCAGGCGAGGAGATCAAACGCTTCATCACGAAGACGCCGCTCAACCGCGCCTTTGGGCACGTCCATTGGCAGCAGATCGCGGTCCATCGTGGAGACCCAGTCAAGGAGAAGGCGCCGCTCCCCGACGATCCCAAAGAAGTCGCGAAGCACATCAAGTCGCTCTGCCACTTCCTCGATGCGGATATCGTTGGGATCTGCGAAATGCCGAAATGGGCATGGTACTCGCACCAGCGGGACGGCACGTCCATTGAGACCGATCACAAATACGCGATCGTGATCCTCATCGATCAAGGATTCGACACGATGGAAGCGTCGAGCGGAGACGATTGGGTAAGCGGCACGCAGAGCTACCGGGCCTATTTGAAAGGCAGCACGGTGGCTTGCGTCGTTGCTGATTACATTCGCCGTCTCGGCTACCCCGCTCAGGCCCATTCGAACGCCGACGGCGATGTGCTACAGATTCCCTTGATGGTCCTCGCGGGCGTAGGCGAGCTGAGCCGCATCGGCGAGCTCGTACTGAACCCATTCCTCGGGCCGCGCTACAAGACGGCGATCGTCACGACCGACCTGCCGCTGGCCGTGGACAAGCCCATCGATTTCGGGCTCCAGGACTTCTGCTCGAAGTGCAAGAAGTGCGCCCGCGAGTGTCCGGCCCAAGCCATTCCTTACGGCGACAAAGTGCTCTATAACGGCTACGAGATCTGGAAGCCCGATGTCGGCAAATGCGTGAAGTACCGCGTGACGAACCCGAAGGGCTCGGCCTGTGGCCGGTGCATGAAGATGTGTCCTTTTAATAAGGAGGGTCTCATGGTGCATCGCTGGGCGCTCTGGGCGGCGATCCACCTTCCCTTCACGCGGCGCTTGTTGATTTGGCTCGACGACGCTCTCAAATATGGTAAACAGAATCCTTTGAAGAAGTGGTGGCTCGACCTCGAGATCGTGAATGGGCGTGTCGTCGAGCCGAAGGGCACCAACGCGCGCGACCTCTATCTCGACCGGAAGCTTCCCGACGGCAACGAGAATATTGCGGTCTATCCGGTCTCGACCTTACCGGGCCCCGACGACGAGCAGGCGGTACCGCTCGATCGAAAACAAGGGCTGGCGGATTGCCGCGCGGCCGAGCAAGAGCTCGTACAAATCCAATCTATCGGAGGGAATTGAGCTTTCGGACGGAGAAAATCATCTGCGGCGAAACGCCCGGTCATTTAAACAGAGGGGCGTTGCGACAGTCCAGGCATTTCGCCGCAGAATTCAATAAATTCAGAGAAAAAGCGTGAGGGCGGCTCCCTTCGGGAGCTTCCAGTCGTCTTACCCTTCCCGGAGCCACCCTCGCTCCTAGCCTTCTTGTTCCGAGTGTAACAATACGAGAACCCGGCTTTCGAATGGTTAAGGCTTCGAAAAGGACGTGTTAAGACCATGTAAAATCGCCGGGATGGGAGGTGGCAAGCGTTCCCCAGGCTGCTAGAATTGGGGCGTGAAGTTTTGGACAAGGTATTCCACCATCGCGCTGATCGTCGTGATTGGCGCTCTTCTGCCGGTTCTGGCCGCTCTGCAATATCACTGGCTGGGAGAGATCTCGCGGTTCGAGCAGCAGCACATGCGCGCAGACCTGCGGTCTGCCGCACGCCGATTTTCGATCGACTTCGATGCCGAGCTGGCCAACTTGTACCAAGCCTTGCACGTCAAGACGACTAAGCTCGAGGACGTTGCCGGCAGCATCGCGTCGGACTACCAGACGTGGGCGCAAGCGTTCCCCTATCCGGAGCTCGTGAAAGCGGTCTATTGGGTCGAGGTCTTCGCCGAGACCAAGCCAACCATCCGGCAAGTGGATCTCGATGCCGGAGTTTTCCGCGAAGTCGACTGGCCCGCGGAGCTCGAGCCGGTCCGAGACGTCTTTCTCGTGCCCGGGAGCGTGAATCCTTTGCAAGCCGTCGTGTCCGCCCTCGTCGTGCCGCAGCACGGGACCGAGCCGGTGCCTTGGGCTGTCGTCATGCTCGACCTCGATGTTATCGCCGGGCCTTTCTTGACCGACCGCGTGAGCTTCTTCGCCGGGGATACGCCTATAGATTTTGAAGCCATCGTGGTTGGCTACCACGCCCTCGACAAGGTTTTCCATGCTTCGGACCCTCGGCTGTCGGCTGAGGAGCTCATCGCGCATGAGGGCATCGACGAGTCCATGCCGTTTTTTGGGCTTCACACGCGTGATTTCAGAACTGACTGGATCGAGGCCCTCCCAACGGCCGCGACCGAGCATCATCTGCGTCTCTACATCCGGCACAAGCCGGGAGCGCTCGCGGCGGCCGTGGGCGTGATGCGGGCCCGCAATTTGGCGGTCAGCTTTGGGTCTCTCATGCTCTTGGCGGGATCGATTCTGGTCCTCGTGCTCACGACACGTCGCTCGCAGCGCTGGGCGAGGTTGCAGCTCGAATATGTCGCGCGCATCGCGCACGAGCTCAGAACACCTCTTGCGGTCATCGGTGTTGCGAGCGAGAACCTTGCCGACTCGGTCGTCTCTGATCTGCCGACCGCGCGCAAGTACGGCGAGATGATCAACAAGGAAAGCCGCCGGCTCTCGAAGGTCGTGGAGAGCGCGCTCTTGCACTCCAAGTTCGAGTCGGGGGCCGCGAAGGACCTGGAACGCCAACCGGTCCGCATCGCGGAGATCATCGAGGCGGCGCTCGGCGAGACCGACGTGTCGGGGGCTGCAGTGGTCAAGCACGTGGCGGACGAGCTTCCAGATGTGATGGGCGACGGCGCGGCGCTCAAGTCGGCCCTGCAGAACTTGTTCGCCAATGCGGTCAAACATAGCAGCAAGCCCGCGAGCATCTCGGTGTCCGTGAAAGCCGCCGAGGGCCTGGACGGCTCCGCGATCGAGATCGCGATTGAAGA
>SMYC01000306.1 GCA_004356105.1 Acidobacteriota bacterium
GGTGGACAATGTCGCCGAGCATACTGTAAGCCACCTTCTGCTGTTCTCAGAAGCTCAATCCTGCGCAACTCCATTGACGCGTGTTAACATCACCGCCCTTCTTCTAGATATGTACGTAGCGTTGAATTTTTTGCAGCCGGATTGGAAAGAGAAGACCGTCCAGCAGATGGCGGACTTCGCCGCGACCCACCGCGAGCAGCTCGACCGATGTACCCGAGAGCTCGAGTTCCCTCGCGACCTGTATCGAGAGATGGGAGATCAGGGATGGGTCGGCGCGGTCGCGCCACGAGCCTATGGTGGGGCGGGGGGAAGCGTGCCCGAATATTGTCTCATCGAGGAGGAGGTGGGACGCTGGGGCCTCGTTTCGCCGCAAATCTCGATCCAGGGACAGCTCTGGCTTCTCGGTTGGGGCAGCGAGTCGCAAAAGGAACGCTATCTGCCCGGCATGGCCTCGGGGAAAATCATCTTCTGCGAGGCCATCTCGGAGCCCGGTGTGGGCTCTTCTTTGAAGCTCATGCAAACCTCCGCGAAACGCGCGGCCGGCGGGTGGGTACTCGACGGTCGCAAGACGCACGTGAACCTCGGTACCGAGGCAGACCTCATGATCGTCTACGCCATGGCGGAGGAAGGTTTGACGAGTTTTCTTGTCGACACCGAAACGAAAGGGGTGACGCGCCGGCAAACCAACCCGATCGGCTTACGGTTGATACCGACCGCTGACATCGAGCTCCAAGGAGTCGAAGTCTCCGATGAAGCTTTGCTTGGAGGACCCGGCGAGGGCTTGAAGACGTTTCTCTCCACCTTCAACGTGAGCCGCCTGGGCAACGCTTCCGAGCTCATCGGTTTTGGTCGCCGGGCCATCACCGAAGCCACCACCTACGCGCGTGAGCGACAGGTGGATGACGCGCACAAGGTCACGGACTTTCAGGGTATCCAGTGGACGCTCGCCGATGCCTACGCCAAGCTCTACGCCGCGTCGCTGGCCAGGGATCGAGCTGCCAACCTTGCCGCGGCGGAGGAAGAGCACGCCTTGGCAACGACGCTGGCAAAGAAGCTGGCCATCGACGCAGCCGAATATGCGGTCAACGAGTCCTTTGCCCTCACTGGCGGCTACGGTCTCTACGAAGAGACACCCTTTCAGCAAATCCTCGCCGACATGAAAGTGCTACGCGTGGCGGGAGGCTCGCTCGAGATTTTGCGCAACTACATTGCCCGTCGGGTCTTGAAGTCGGAGGACTTAGAGGGGCTTATGTGAACAATCTCGCCGAGCTCATCCTCGAGCGCGCCGATCGTAGAGCTTCCGCGCGGTTTGGCAACGTCGACCACACGATGTCGCTCGGCGAGGCTGTGGCGCTCGCTCGACGCGCTACCGGCCAGCTCCAAAGCGCCGGGATCGGAGTAGGTCATTGCGCGGCATTGATCGGCGAGACCAGCACGAGTTATTTGCTGGCTTGGATGACGCTTCAGCTCGCGGGGGTCGAGGCCGCGCTGATCAATCCCTCGCTTCCCGATGAGCTTCTGGCGAGTATGGTCGCCGACCTGAATGTCGACGCCGTGATCTGGTGTGAGCGCCCGCCGAGCAAGCAGCTAGCGCCAACGAGCGTACACCTTGACGCGTCGAAGCTTTCTCGCGGCTTTTTTTGCATCGATGACAAGCCATTGCCTCTGGAGGACGAGTCGCTGGCCGGCACATCGCGGGGTAGTGAAGACGTATCCGGTTACATGCACACCTCGGGTACGACCGGCAAGCCGAAGTTTTGCACGCAGAGCCATCGCTATTTCCTGGAGCTCGGGCGGTTCATCGCCGACTCCATGGCGCTGTCCTGTGCTGACACCGTTTTCGCGCCGCTCCCCATGTTTCATATCAATCCCATGGGATACGGAGTGGTTGGGGGATTGACGGGCGGTGCGGATGTGCTCGCCACGAGGCGCTTTTCGGCGAGCGGTTTCTGGAAGACGGTCAAGGATAACGGCGTCACCGTGGCCTTCCTACACTCCCCACCGGTGGCTGTTCTCAACCGAGCGACGGACGCGAACGATGCCGCCGGGCATCGACTTCGCGCCGTCTTCCTCGCCGACGAAGAGTTCTTGAACAAGTTCGCCGTACCGATGGGCTTCTCCGGTTACGGCTCGACCGAGGCCGCCGGTCTCTGTCATATCTGGCCGTGGCGTCTCGGCGATCGATGCAAGCACCCAGAGGGCATGTCACGCTTCGGAGGGGCGCCTCGTCGCGATGTAGAGTGGGATCTGACCGAGGATGGAGAAATTCTGGTGCGCGCTCAACGCCCACACATCTTGTCTTCCGGTTATCGCACGGCCTCGGGCACCGCAGATCTTACCGATGAGAACGGTTGGTTTCACACGGGCGATCTCGGACGACGAGACGAACACGGTCATCTGGTGTTCATCGAGCGGAAGGCGGATTCGATCAGGGTGAAGGGAGAATATGTCCCCATCGCCTTCGTCGAGGAAGCGTTCGCCGCGATCGCTGAGGTGGAAGAGCTGGCACTCTGGCGACGCGACTCCGACCTCGTGGATCAAGAGCCGATACTTTATGTGGTGGCGCCGAACGATATCCCGGATGGCAAGATTCGCGAGGTGAGCCAATCTCTACCACGCTTCATGCGCCCAGCTGCGGTGGTCAGGGTAGATGCCCTCCCCCGCAACGAGGGGGTCGGCAAGATCAACCGCCGGCTTCTAGAAACGCTCGAGCCCCTCGAAGTGGTCGAGCTCAATCGACAAGGATAGCCATGGACTTCGAACACATTCGAATCGAGCAGGAAGGGCGGGTGGCCATCTTGACTCTTGACCGGCCCGAGTCGGGCAACACGGTCAGCGAGCCTGCCGTGATCGACGAGATCGAGCGCGGCGTCGGTGGCCTGCAGTCGGGAGGCGAGACCAGCGTCTTAATCGTCACCGGGCGCGACAAGATCTTCAGCGCCGGAGGCAACGTCAAGGCGATGCGTGATCGCAGCGGCATGTTTGCCGGCTCGCCCGTCGAGATCTACGAGAACTATCGAGACTCCGTACAGCGGATCACGCGTTTGATGGCGGCGACCGATCTCGTCACCATCGCAGCCGTGAACGGACACGCCATCGGTGCGGGCTGCGATCTCGCTCTGATGTGTGATTTACGCATTGCGGCGAAGAAAGCTCGCTTCTCGCAAGCCTTCGTCAATCTCGGTATCGTCCCCGGGGACGGAGGCGCTTGGTTTCTCGCCCGTGCGGTTCCGAGGCACGTGGCGGCCGAGCTAGTATTCACCGGCAAGAAAATCGATGGCGAGAGCGCCTATCGCCTGGGCCTCGTCAACGAAGTGGTCGAGGACGACGAGCTGCTCGATCGCGCCCGGGCCCTAGCCGCCGAGATTGCCAGCAAGCCACCGGCGGCGCTTCGGTTGAGCAAAAGGCTTCTGAACCGAGCGAGTGAAGTCTCGCTTTCGGAATTCTTGGACATCAGCGCAGCCTATCAATCGTTTCTGCACCAAACCGAGGATCACCACGAGGCCGTTGCCGCCCTTCTCGAGAAACGTCCGGCCGAGTTCAAGGGCCGCTAGTCAAACGTGTTGCTGAACGACATCGTCGACTGTCACGTTCATACCTCGCCGAGCTTGATGCCGCGCCGTCATACCGATGGGGAGATCCTCACGGTCGCTCGTCAAGCCGGTGTGGGGACGGTCGTTCTGAAAGCGCATGAAGGCTCGACGGTCGAACGGGCGCGGGTACAAGGGGATGGCGCGGTGGGCGGCATCGTCTTGAACTCACCGATTGGAGGGGCGAATCCAGACGCGGTACGCGTAGCCGCGGCGCTCGGGGGCCGCATCGTATGGATGCCCACGGTATCCGCCCCGGCACATGTGGCGGCGCGTAGCAGCCCCGAGCTCTCCGTGCATCGGGAAGTGCGATTTTCCGAGGTCCCGATCGTCATCCACGGGCAGGTTCGCGACGAGTGGCACGACGTGATCGATCTCGTGGCCAAACATGATCTCGTTCTCGCCTCCGGGCATCTGAACATGGACGAGGCGGCCGCGGTATTCCAGCTGGCCACCACGCGAGGTGTGAAGCGCCTGCTCGTGAATCATCCCCATATGCCGTTTCTTGAATGGCGGGACGAGCACGTCCTTCTCTTCCGCGAGCTCGGGGCACGTGTCGAGATCGGCGTCGTGGCCGATCGTCTGGCGAACACGGAACCCTCTCCGACAGAATATTTCGTGGATCGCTATCCTCGCGAGCTCTTGGTGTTCGGCAGCGATCTAGGGCACGAGACGTTTCCGGAATACGTGACGGGGGTCCGCGATTGGATCGCAAAGCTCGAACGAAAGCTCGACGCGAGCGGCCTCGAAGCCGTGCTGGTCAAAAACGGCAAGGAGCTACTAGCAAAGTGATTCGTCTGGCTGTCTTGCCGGGCGATGGCGTGGGCCCGGAAGTGATGGAAGGGCCGACGGACCTTCTGAGAAAGCTCGCGTCCCAAAAACGCTTGGAGTTGACCGGCCCCTGGCCCATCGGCGCGTCGTCCTACGCGAGCACGGGTGAAGGGCTCCCCGACGAAACCCTCCGTGCCTGCGAGGAAGCCGACGCCATCTTCCTGGGCGCCGTGGGCGAGTACCCGGGTTTTTCAGCGGGCCACTATCGGACAGAAGAAAGCCTTCTCAGGCTGCGCGTGCATTTCGACTTCAACATCAGCGTTCGTCAAGTGTGGCGTGGCGACGATCCACCTCTGACCATCGTGCGCAATCTACTCGACGGCGCTTATGGGGGGGCCGACATACGGGAGGAAAGTGACGGCGAGCAGCCTGCTTCGGACCTCTTCCGGCTGACTCCCCAGCACATCGAGGCGATCGTGGACGTCGCCACGCGCTATCTCGATGACACGTGTGGTCTTTGGTCGGTCGACAAGGCAAACCTTCTGGCCACGAGCCGTCTATGGCGCAAGGTCGTCGAGCGCGTGACGACCCGGAAGGGTTTGGACTGCCGGCATCTCTACATCGATCGCTGCGCCTACGAGCTCGTGCGATACGATCTACCCAATGCGGTGATCGTGACCGAGGGATTGTTCGGCGACATCCTCAGCGACTTGGCAGCGGGCCGTGCTGGCTCCATCGCTCTTTGCAGCTCGGCGAGCATCCATCCTGGCGAACCGGTGAACGGCCGCTGCGTGGGCTTGTTCGAGCCGATTCATGGTTCAGCGCCTCGCTTGGTGGGAAAAAACATCGCCAACCCCACCGGCGCCTATCTTGGGCTCATCGCCGCGCTCGAGTGGTTTCCCGCCACCATCGATCTCGCCCGCACTCTTCGCCGCGCTCTTGCCGAGGCTCTCTCCGCTGAGCCGAAAACGAAAGACATCGCCAGGGACGGCGGGCCTTTTATCGCCACCAAACCATTTGCACAGCGGGTGAACGAACGTTTCATGGAGGCCTTACTGGACAACGACGCTTGATTCAAGCGACCGTCAGCCGGCGTCGACCTCAATGGGCGCACAGGGTTCAACGCCCTTCACGGCGATGCCCCCGCGGTCGCCAATTTCAATGCTACCGAAACGCTCTTTGAATATCTCGGGCAATGGCCTGTCATTCGGGGCCGACAACCACAACCGCAACAAATGCCGACGGTTTTCGAGCTCCGGCCAGTCTTCGAAGCCGGTTCGATCATGCAGCAGCCCGTGGTTGTAAACGAATTGCATGTCCCCCGGCTCGAGCTGCATCGATAAATTCAAGTCGGGATCATTGGCAAGCTCGTCGAACATATCCAATGCCTGAACATGCTCCGAAGTTAGAGGCATCGCGTTTTCAAACTGTTGTGCCGAGTCAATATACTGGCGCTGA
>SMYC01000307.1 GCA_004356105.1 Acidobacteriota bacterium
GGCGGAAATTGCCGCCGCCGCGGGGTCTGGACGGCAGCACACGTAGCTGAAAAGAGACTCAGCTCGATAATTGCGAGAAGGATGGCAGCATACAACCCAACGATTCGTCAAGGTCGAGATCGAGGCCAGCGATTCGCACGCCTCTGATTTGATAGCCTCCACAGGCTCCCGAAGAAATTCCCCGTCCTCACCTGGCGAATCTGGCCCATCCGTCCGTCTATTTCCGATAGGGGCTACGGACACGATTCGTAGCAGAGGTGTCTATGCGCAACTCACCCGTGGTTGTGGTCTTCCTGCTTGCATTCACGTCAGGTTCAGCTTTCGCCCAGACGTTTCCCGTCGGCGCGAGCGTGAAGCTCGTCGAGCGCGATATCCACATCCCGGCTCATCCCGCGCCACTCAACGCTGCCGTCCCCTTTCGATTTGCGGGTGGGTCACAGGCGCTGATTCTCGCCCTTGACGCTCCAAGCGGATGGATTCAAGTCCGAGGTGAGCGCGTTGGAGGGAGTGAAGACGTCGGCTGGATTGTCGAACGCTACATCGACGGGCTTGTGGCAGACGGACCTCCTCCGGTCGACAACTTGCCTCTAGAGCTCGCCTGGTGTCCTGAGAAAGGCTCGTCGGACCCGCGTCCGGGACGGTTGAGAATCGCCACTTGGAATCTCGGTAACTTGCACGCAGTGAACGGCCAGTCGATTTTTGGTGGCCAGGATCCGTCAGTAAAACGCTTCACGATCGATTACCTGCGAATCCGCTGCTATGTACGACTCTTCGACCCCGACATTCTGGCTGTCCAAGAGGTGGATGGTAAGGAAGCCCTAGGCCGCGTCGTCGACACGGACGTCTATGACCTTCATGTCTCGAGTCGGACGGGGAGTGGGATGCAGAACACGGGATTCGCGTTCAAGAAGGGCCTCACCGTGGTTGAGCAACCCGACTTCGAGGACCTCGACGTCAGTAATGGTTCCCTACGGCACGGAACCCGTATTGACTTGACTCACAACGGTCAGACCCTCCTTCTAATGAGCGTTCATCTCAAAAGCGGCTGCTTCGACAACAACTTCAACGGCTCCGCATGCGACAAGCTCTTCACTCAAGTGCCCGAGCTCGAGGGGTGGATAGACGAACAGGCGTCTGGTCCGAATCCGTTCATCGTGCTCGGAGATTTCAACCGCCGGTTCAACCTTATGGACGACGTCGTCTGGACGAATCTCGACGACGCCGTGCCGCCGAACGCCGACCTGACCGCAGTCACCGAGAACATGCCCATCAGCTGCCGAGACAATCAGTTCACTGAGTTTATCGACCATATTTGTGTTTGGTAAGCGAGGAATCCAGTTCGTAGACCGGTCGTCGTTTCGTCACATGACCTTCCGGCAGGCGGACAAAGAGTCTTGGGACAAGATCTCGGACCATTGTCCGGTGATTGTGGAGATGTCGGTTCCCTGATGGACTCGAGACCATTCGCACTCGGAGACATCGTGTAGGAGGAACTATGATTAATCAGCGATTAGTCGAGCAGACGCGACGCGCGGAAATCCGCTACCAGCAGGACCGAGCAAGCCGTGAAACGCGGAAGCAGCACGTCAAGGATCTCCGGCGCAAGAGGAAAAAGGCGGATTGCTCGCTCATCGACGATCACGGGCGAATAATCGCACGTGCACAGATGCTCGGCATCGATCCGGCAGACCTCGCGCCAGGCGAAACGACCGAGCGACGGATGCTGGAGCGAATTCTCGCCGAGGATGATCTTCTCTCGGCCGACTTCTTGCGCGTGGGCGCGCGGATGTCGACGTGTGTCGGACGTATCCACATCCGCGATCGGCATCGACGGCGAGCGGGGTTCGGGACGGGCTTCATGATTTCGCCCCGGCTCATGATGACGAACCACCACGTTCTTGAGAGCCCCGCCGACGGGGCGAACAGCACCATCGAATTCGACTTCGTCGAGGGACTTCTCGATTCGGTGCAGACTTCGCACTTCTTCACCCTCGACCCGGCGACCTTCTTCCTCACCAGTCCGGGCCTCGACTACACAATTGTCGCCCTGAGCGCAGACTACGACGCAGCTGAGGCACAGCATCGAGGCTGGATGCACCTCATCGAGGAATCGGGAAAGGTCCTGGTGGGCGAGCGGCTCAACATCCTCCAGCATCCGCAAGGCGGCACCCAAAAGGTCGGACTGCGCCGCAACGAGTTGGAGAGCGTGTACGGCGACTACCTGATCTACAGCACCGACACCGAGCCCGGCTCCTCGGGCTCACCCGTGTGCAACGATCAATGGCTGCTGGCTGCCCTACACCACGCGTCGGTACCGGAGCGCGACGAGCAGGACCGCATCGTTCGCTGGGTGGCGAACGAGGGCGTGCGCATCAGTCGCATCGTCGCGGACGCTCGAGCGCGGCTGCAGCGGACTACAGAATCAACCAACGCCCTCTTCGACGCAGCCTTCACGAACCTGCCAAGGCAGGCGAGTGGGGCACCGGGCCCGACGCTTCGGTCCGACGGCTCAGTCGAGATCCCGCTCCGGCTCACGCTGCAGGTGAATGCCGGGGTCGCAGGCCCCAGCGCGACGCCCGACCCGATCGCCGCGGCGCCCCCTGTGGAGCCACCGGCTCGCGACGAATTCCTCGACCCGCCCGACGGACTGCCCGTGTTCGAGAACCCACAGCTTGAGTGCATCGTTGTGCGCGTGGCCGAGAAGGCCGCCTTTGACTCGATCCTGGAGGAGCTCCAAGAGCAGTGGAAGGGCGAAGCCGTCGACGAGGAGCACAGCCCGCTCGACTACGATCTGCTTCCGCGCGGGGAGATCACGGTGACGGACGCTTGGAACGTGGTTCACAAGCTACGCTCGGATGATCGATTGATCATCGCGGAGCCCTCATGGGAAATCGAATCGCCGATCGAGGGGACGCGGCCCTCGGAAGGCCATGCCGAGTTCTTCGGCTTCAAGACGGCGGCGGATCGCGCCGCCAAGAAGAAACACTGGGCCCCCGACCTGCTCCGCGTCGAGAACGCCTGGCAACTGGCGCCTCCCCCGGGTGGGAAGACGCGCGGAGAGGGTATCCTCATCGCCCATCCGGACAGCGGCTACACCCGCCACTACGAGCTGTGGGAGCGGCCCGACGCGATCGACATCGGATCCGGGTTCGACTACGTGGGGGGCGACGCCGACGCTTTGGACGTAGACGGCTTCCACGGAACCGGGACGGCGAGCGTGCTGATGTCCGCGAGCGGACGGGACATCCTCGGCGTGGCCCCAGGGGTGACGCTCGTTCCTATACGGGTGGCGCAGAAGGGGCGTTTGCGTCCCGCTCCAGTGCTTCTGCGTTCGGGGATGCGACGCCTGCGCAAGGCGATAAAACTAGCCATCGAAAACAACTGCCACGTCATCTCGATCTCGCTCGGCTGGCTCGGCGACTCCGCGCTCCATGATGTCATCGAGCGCGCCTGGAACGAGAACCTCATCATCGTTGCGGCGGCGGGCAACTACACCGGTCGCTTGATCGTGTGGCCTGCGAAATACCGCGAGTGCATCTGCATGGCGGGCTGCGACGCCGCGCGCGGCATCTGGGAGGGTTCAGCGCGGGGCCGGCGCATCGACTTCACCGGCCCTGCCCAGGACGTCTGGAAGGCAGGCTTCGATGACGGCGATGCGATCGCAGTGCAGTCGAGCGGCACCTCGTTCGCCACGGCGATGACAGCGGGCGTCGCGGCGCTGTGGCTAGCGTTCCACGGCCGGGGCAACCTGATCACCAAATACCGGCCACACGGCGTTCGACTGACCGAGGTGTTCCGGAAAGTGATCGAACGGTCGGCAGATCCCGCGCCGCCGAGCCTGTTCGGCGGCTTCGGCGGCATAATCAACGCCGGGAGGGCTCTTAGAACGCAGCTGCCGGACCCCGCGGAGGTCCGAAAGGACTTCAGCCAGGAGGCCATGACGGCGGGAATCGACATGCCGGCCGGTCCCCGAGGCCCGTCGCTCACTGCCGCCCTCGAGACTCTGGGTGAGAACTTCACCGAGGGCCGGCGCCGCCTGGCGGACAGTCTCGGTGTGACGGAGGAGGAGCTCGAAGCTGTCGCTGAGGGCTGCGGAGATGAGCTCGCGTTCCACGCAATCCTGGCGATGGGGCGAACGTCGAAGGCAACAGGGGGCGCCATAGAATCGATGGGCGCACCGGTCCTCGAACTATCGCAGATGTCCGATCGGCTGCAGAGCCAGTTGAAAGAGAGGTCTTAGATCATGAAGAAACATCCCATCAAGCGAGGCGACGAATCGCGAGCCATCATGCTCAAGTACTGGGAGGAGCTACGCGAGCACCCGGCTTTCGACTGGGCTCGGGTCATGGAAGGTGTTCGCGCGTAATGCCTGGAAACGATACAGTCGCGCGACAGCTTCTCATTGGCACGAAGTGACACGGATACCCAATGAGGCGGCCGCAGCCCGTAGATGGCGTGTGTACTCATGGAGCTGCATAACTCTTCTGCAGCCAACGATCGGAGCCACAACATGGAATTCAGAAAAATGGTACTCGCGGGCTACCAGGGCTGGTTCGCCACGCCCCGGAATCGATTGCTCAGACGTTGGTCCCACTGGAGCCGCTCAGGCGAGCCAAGACGCGGGTCGAGCGCAATCGAGCTCTATCCGGACGTTCGCGAGTACCCGGCCGACGCATTGGCTCGCACGGGATACGCCAACCTCGGTCAAGGTGGCGTAACGAGGCTCTTCGATTCCGACCACGAGGGTGTGTTGGACCTGCACGTTCGATGGATGCAAGACTACGGCTTGAACGGCGTCGCATTGCAGCGTTTCGTCGTCGGGATCGCTGAAGAGCGCGGCGAGTGGAGGAACAGCGTTGCTTCGCACCTGAAGCTCGCATCGGAACGCCGTGGCCGTACGTTTTACATCATGTACGACATTTCCGGCCACGACGGCCACAACTTGGCCGAGTTGATGCTGAGAGATTACCGGACAACCATCCGCGACGATCTAAAACTTCCTGCTTCGGAGAGCTACGCGCGCCAAGGGGACCGACCTGTGGTGGCGATCTGGGGGTTCGGTTTCAAGAATCGCAAGGGAACGCCGGAGCACGCAGAGCGTGTCATCCGCGAGCTTCGAGAGGTCCACGGGTGCTACGTTGTGGGCGGGGTTCCCTACGATTGGCGCCGGAACGAGACGCCGGAAGGCAGGCGGTGGCTCAAGGTCTATAAACGATTCGACATGGTGATCCCGTGGGCGGTCGGCCGCTATCGGGATCCGGCGCAAGTTGCCGAGCATGCCAACACCATTTGGGCACCCGATAAGGCGTATTGTGAGGCCGAGGGCATCGATCTCAAGCGCGTCATCTTTCCCGGTTTCGCCTGGTCCAACCTAAAGTCCAACCAACGCAACGCCCCTGAGCGGGCGTTGTCTCGGCACATGGAGGACACGCCCTCAGCGCCTCAAAACGCCATCCCGCGGCTAGCGGGTGAGTTCTTCTGGGCTCAGGCGTTTCACGTCGCGAAGCTCCAGACCTCTGCTTTCATTGCGATGTTCGACGAGTTCGACGAGGCTACTGCGATCGCCAAAGCGGCGGAAGATCGACGCATGATCCCGACGGACCAATACTTTCTCACACTAGACGCGGACGGGACTAGAGTCTCGTCGGATTTCTACCTCCGGCTTGCGGGTGAGGCAACGCGCATGATCGAAGGTCGCCTCTCTCTCACGGACAAAGTACCCATTGACACCGTCCCTGATCCCGACGCCGTAGCTCGTGAAGTGCAGATCACCCACGGGTTCCGCGGGATTCTCGGTCGAGACCCGGATCCGGGTGGCCGCGCGACGTACCGAGCGCATTTCGCATCTGGCGGCACGATGCTGGAGTTTTGTGAGGCTCTCGTAAACAGCATGGAGTTCCGGCAGAACCGAAGCGCGCTCAAGCCCGAAGAGTGGCCCGACGTGCTCTACAAGAAAATTCTCGAGCGAGAGCCGGATCCTCGGGGACGCCAGCACACCGAGGACGAAGTCAGAAACGGCCGTCTGGCGCATAGAACCGCCGTCATGCTCGACAGCGACGAGTTCCACTCACGCTTCCTAGGATTCGTGTAGCGATCAGACCCGATTAGGCGAACTGGATTCTGGAGGGTTCTATAGAATCCGGAGATGGCACCGCAGCCCGCCAGTTCGTCACCAACAATTTCACGTTTTTTTATTTCTTGTCGAGGACAAGTCCTGGGGTGAGCGAAATACTCGATATCGGACGAGAGGATAAAGGGACAAGGAGACAGCATGCTGCCACCACGGGTACTTTCCGCCGTTGCGCTCCCGCCGTTCGAATCGGATGGTGCCCGAAAAGGATCAGGTGGCGGTCCGTTGCCAAAGCAGCCTTGATCGCTTCGCCGAATTGGGTTTCGTTGACCTCGTGTGGACTGTACCGCTCTAAATCACCGACCGGCCCGTGCCTACATTCGTTCTTTTGCTTGTCGCGATTGGCGCCCGATCGAACGAGCCATTCAGAGTCGAAGAACACCAAGCGAACTCGCGCCTCACCTTCACCGACCTCCATATACACGGGTCCGGGGCAGCCTCGTTTCGGCAGAAACTGAATACGGTCATCGCTTTGCAACCAGCCGTTCACAAAATCCCCTTGGGCTTCGATTCGTTTCAACCCGTCCGGACCGCTCTTATCCCAATCGTGGTTTCCCGGAATAACAACAGCTTTCGTGTCGCCCGCGGCTAACTCGAGCTGTCGTGTCAGTAGATCCTCCTCGGCCGCGCGCTGGGTTCCGTTCGGCGGCAACCCTTTTGGGTAGATGTTGTCGCCGAGAAAAACGATCATCGTTTTCCCGGGAATCGTCGCGTCCCGAACCGAATTGAAATTCGCTTTCCGAACCGCGGCCGCGGTCCCGGTAACGGGCTCGCCAGCGTCGCCGATCAGAATCACGCGGTAGCGGAGTTCGCCGCCCGTCTTTGCAGGATCGCAGTTGGTACACTGCGTATTCATCCCGTCTCGGATGTAGAGCGAATGGGTGGCGCAGCCGCCGGCCAAAAGCCCTCCAACAAGGAGCGCGCCCAGCGTCGTGATGCGAACGGAAATTGAGGGGTATCGGTTCATCTCACTCTCCTTACTGAGCGTGCACAAGACCGTAACTGAGACGACGACGGTGATATGGCGTCCGCCTACGTCTTTCGGACTCGATAGTAGAGAAACTTTTGTGTCTTCCCTTTGGCGAGCTTCTCTCGCAAAGAAAGGTGATCCGTACGTCCGCTATCGAGGAGCTCTCCAAGGTGAACGACGAAACCCTTGACGTCCTGAAGAGGGTTGCCCAGATCGATGTCCATTTCGGCGAGGTGCACGGCCGCCACGCCCTTGGGAACACCAAACACGATCTGAAGACTTGGCCCTCCCTCCGCACGGAAACTCCGCAACTTGAAATCCTTGGGGTCCACGCCGAATCTCTGCGCCGCCCGATCCAGAAGCTTAAGGTGAATCTTGGACTTCGGGCTGCCTTCGTCGTAGAACCGTTTTTTCGAGCCTTCTGCAAGCTCCACCACCATTGCGTACAGGCTCGCGGCCGCGCGCGTGTAGACTCGATCCACCCCGGCGAAGAACACGTCTTGCACCGGATGCAGCAACGAGCCTGTTGGTAGTTCCCGGCCCCTCAGTGCGGCAAGTACGTTCAACAGGCAGGCCTTGCGACGCTCGCGAGGCGCATCGCTCGCAAGCCACTTTGCGATCCTCTTGTTGTCGAGCTTGGAGTCGGGGGCCGTCGCCACGCGGCGCATCTCGTCGTCCCAGCCGGCGATGTCGGTCGTTAATTCGACCCGCCGCGGGTCCTCCTTGGCGGCTACCGGCACGAGAGTTTCCTCGCCCTCTTTGATGCGGAGCTTGATGCGCTTTCCTTTGGCGAGTTCCAAGTCTTCGATCTTGGGCTTGATCCAATAATGCCCCGATGGAAGGGCCCGCTCGTTAGCGCCTCGGAACTGAAGACATCCATCGTCGGAGACCGTGACTTTCAGCCGAAACTCCCACGGGCGCCACCCGTGGATGCGTTGCACGGTTCGCATCCTGAGAGCGGTCACAGAACTTCGACTATCGAACTCAAGGTAGAACTGGCGCGGGGAGGCGTCCGTTTCCCCCTTGAGCACGAGTCCGCTCTCGTCTTCAGACATCTTGACCCGGATCGGCGTGCCATCTTGAATGAGTTGGATTTTGAAACTCTCGCGCATGATTACAGCCTCCACCAAAATTTCGTCCCTCGTCTGTTGGCGTTAGCGGGGCCAATCTCCGAGGAACCTTGGAAATCCCTACTCTATCGCACTCTGTGATAGAACAACCGGCTCGTTAGGCCCAAAACGAGACACACCGCACGAGATTCCGCTCTCCCGGAGATTCCCGATGCGCTTGAATAAGCCATCGTCCGTCGGAAGGATCGCCCTGATTCTCATAGGTGATCCGGGCAGAGACGCAGCTCCAAACTCGCGGTTCTTCATCAACTCTCTGTCGTAATTTTGTCCTAGTCCCATTGCTTCAACCTCTCGCCATTACGCATCGTTTCCGCGCGTAGGCTTTTTCGTCACCTTTTCAAAGGGATGTCGACTCGATCGGCTTATGTCGTTGCGCTTGTGCCTTTCTCGATCGATTCCTACCCATACCGGAAAGCATTTGAGATGCATTCTTTTTCTTCGTGTCTGCTCTCACGGGGTGCCTCCTTTCTTTTGACCGCCCGCTGCAACAACCGATGATCTTTGAAGAAAGTCACTCACCAATTTCAACTAGATTCAGAACTATCCTTGTCTGTTTCGCCGGATGTCTCACAGTGCGTCGGGACGTCATGCGCTCCTACCGTCCCGGTGATTCAACCGAGTCGCGCACGCCCCGAGTCCGCTCAGTTGTTCTTACCCTGCGAGACGCCGTAGACGATGGTCTCGTCCTTCCCCGCCTTCTTGTACTTGACCGTCATCGACGACTCGACCTTTTTGGGCAGATGTGGATCGCGTTCGATCAGGTACCTCAGGTAGGCACCCAGTGCGCGAACGTGATGCCACTGAGCGAAGAGCTCTTGAATATCGCCGTAGCAGGCCTCGATTTTCTCGTAGGACTGTCCGCCTTTGATGGCTTCCCGGAGCGCCACCAGCCCAGCGCCGAACGATCGCCACTGTTGACGGGTTCGGCTGTTGAGATCGGCGAGTCCGGCAATGGTCGTCGTTCGCGCTGTTTTCCAGTGTTCCGCTTCATGTCTGGCCAGGAGGATGTAGTCGTGCTGGAACCGCGCTGCCGCGGCCGAGGCGAGTTGAGCCGGGGTCATCCCGTCTGCCTCGAGATAATGCTGCCAAAGCGGGCCGTACCAGTTGCGCCGCAAAGCCAGGTTCTGTCGAATGGCGGGGAAGAGGTCCGTCGGGAACATCGCGGCGCCCAAGGCGGTACCGAACAACTGGGCGTCGCTGAAATTT
Source organism: Acidobacteriota bacterium (assembly GCA_004356105.1). GTDB lineage: Bacteria > Acidobacteriota > Vicinamibacteria > Marinacidobacterales > SMYC01 > SMYC01. The sequence goes on from SMYC01000307.1 coordinate 9,437, forward strand.
GCCTTCGCTAGCACCGGCTCTAGAACCTCCGTGGGGAAGTTGAGCTGACAAACGACATTCGCTTGTTTTCCCCCGATCGCCTGGGCGAGCTCTGCCTTCACCGAATCGCTCTCTCCCGGTGTCACCGCGCGCCACAGAACAGCGTGGTCGACATAGCGGCGGAGGTCTCCATCTGAGGTCTTTCCGTCCCACTCCGCGATAAGACTGAATGCATATGCGAACTCGCTCGCTTTCGGATCCTTCGTGGCCGAGAACTTGGGCATTGATGCCTGGAAGTCCGTCGTCCAAGTCAGCTTCTCGCCGGCCATGTCCTGCTCGTAGGATCGCGTTCCCTGAAACGAGATCTGCTTGAGTCCTTGTGCATTCTCGCGTTTGATCTCGATGAGCTTTCTTACGTCTTTCCCGGAGAAGCTCCACTTGCCGAGGCCGAGCGTGAGCCCGTAGGAGCGCGTGCGGACGACCGACTTCTCGTTGAGATAGGCCTCGAGCGTGACACCGTTGCCGGCCGTCGCGTCGTTGAGGACGCCGGTCAAATCGCCGCGGATCAGATCCGTGTGGTAGCGCGGCAGACGCGACTGGTTGAAACGGGCCTGCAAGACGCTCGTATCGGTCTCGACCCGCGAATACTCGTACGCGAAGCTGATCGATGCTTTCGCCGTGGCCACCTCTTTGATCGTTTTGGCCACCGTTGTCTTGAACGTCTCCCAGTGCTTTTTCAGCTCGGCCCGCCTCTTCGCAATCTCTTCCAGCGGGGTGTTCTCCCCGATGCGATCGAAAACCGCTTTGAGTGTCTCCAGCTGTTTCTTGTTCAGATTCGAGGCGGCGAGCAGCTTGTCGACGACGTCTATCTTGTCCTTGATCAAGCCTTCGACGAAGTTCTTCAGAACCTTTTCGACCGCTTTGCTATCTTCGAACTCGGCCCCGACGGTGATGCCCAGCGAGCCGGACAGCGACTTCTTGTTCGCCTTCTTGAGGGCGACGCGCAGGTCCGTGCCGCTCGCGCGGGTGAAGATCAGCACGTAGTCGTCCTCCACCGAGACCTGGAAGCTCACGGTGGCGGAAGCCCCGACTTTGATGTTGAAGACCTCGCCGCCGTCGATGAGGCGCCCGAGAAGATTGACTTGGCTCGCGATGACGTCGGACCACGACAGGGTGACTTTTGCACCGAGCTTGCCGCGAACGGTCATCGCGAGTGCGTCGCCAGGCTCCAAGGCCTCGACGTGCTTGCGAAACAGCAGGAGTCGGGGAGAAAGGAGATCTCCGTCGTCCGCCGATGAAACCCCGAGCACCGCCTTGCCGACGGTCTCGTTGCGATCATGCCGGCGGTAGTCGCTGAAGGCGATGCCTTTTTCGGCCTCGACAGAAAAGCCGAACTTCAGATCCTTTTCCAGCTCGAAGGAGGCTTTTCCTTTGGCGCCCGCCTCGACGCGATACTTCAGCCACGCCTTCTTCCCGTCGAAGGGTATTTGGGGTTTCAGATCGAGCCCGCTCTTCACGGACTTTTCTTCGTTCTTCGTGTCGCTTCCGATGACCCCGTCCGGGTCCTTGTCGTCCACGGAGTTGAACACGTGAAGCGCCACGCCACCATTGATGGTAAAGGTAACGTTGTCGATGCCGATGGGGATCTTCTGGCTCGTCGACGAGTCGACGATCTCAAAAGGTGCTTCGCCCAGCTTTTTGTCAGCATAGGGCAAGACCTTCTTGGCGAGGTCTATCACGGGGATTGTAGTGTCTTCGTCACTCACATTCATCTCCTTCTCTGCAAGGGTTCAAAGAGCGCGACTTCTGAATCGCGCTGTCAACGTTTCTAAGTAAGACGGACATGAATCTGAGATTCTGGTCCCGCCCACGGGCCATGTGGCGGGAGTTTTCGCGCGCACCGACAAAGAGCGTGGAGTCCATAAGGCGCCGGCCGGAGTCGCTGCCAGCGTCAGCGGCGCGGTGGGCCTCGAGTTCCCCGTCACCGAGGAGATGATAAATGTGCTCGTGCCTCACCACGTTAATCCACTTCGACTCGACCAGAACAACGGTGTTGTCGTCTGGGGCGCCCGTACGACCTCGAGCGATCCCGAGTGGAAATATGTCAATGTGCGCCGACTCTTTATGTTCGTGGAGGAATCCATTGACGAAGGCACGCAGTGGGTCGTCTTCGAGTCGAACGATGAGACGACGTGGACCCGATTGCGTCTCACGATCTCGAACTTCCTGATGGACCTCTGGCAGGAGGGCGCCCTGCTCGAAGAGGCGGAGCAACAAGACACCCAGTCTCAATGAACCTCCTCCGGCGGGTCCCAAGCCCAGTCGGGCCGTGGTCCGGGTCGGATTGCTCCATCTTTTAGAAACCAACTCCTCCTTCCACCTCATCATCAGCACCTCCATCGCGAGGCGTTCAATGAAGTTCCAAAGCTCCTTCTCGGTCCGCTCCTTCTGAATTTCCCTGAGCAGGAAACTCGGCCATCCCCGCTATCCATCCGCATGTTTCACCTCTTGGAGATAGAGACGAAGTTTGGGTCATGAAACCTCCCTCTTGAGCCTCGCCCTGAGACCCGCAAACTGAGCAGTACCTTGACTAACGTCCTTGCTACGTCAATCGAGAGGCGAGTTTATTTTGGCGAACGACGCGTACTCTCACCTTTATGTCCGTCTTATATAGGAAGGGGCCACGGTGCGCGGAATTCTCTGGGTTTAAGCGTGCGAGTCGAAAGAATCGAGAGCCACGAGGAAAGTTTTGGCCGGACTCGGCGTGACTCGAGTGGTCGGCTCCACATCTTGCTTAGGAAGGCAATCGAGATCCAGTCGCCGCAGAACGAGAAAAAAAGCGCTCAAAGCGCTCAAAGCGCTCTCAACAATGGGATTGCTTTGAAACTGCATTTATCGCATCGGGCTAAGTGATTGTGTTGTGGGCACATAAATTCGTCGAACATTCGCACTATCCGAGCCTGACTTCCAAGAGTGCCCGGCGTACTGTAATTATGAAAAAGACTACTTAGTCAGGTACCTTGTTTCTGCCAGGGTGTGAAGGCGTTGTCGACTCCCCGGAGCCGTGCCTCGAGCTCGGGGTAGTGGCGCTTCAAGACGTCGACCATGGTTGTGTTGTCGACCCAGTCGATGCCGGCTTGGGTGTAGATCTCGGGCGTGAAGTCTCGAGATAGGAACCGGTCGCTCTTCAGCCGTCGCGACGCCATGAGGATGAACACGCGGAAAACGGTGTCGCCGAAGCCGAATCCCTTGGGAAACGTCTCCGCGAATAGGCCTACTTGGAGATCGACGGCGTCGACGTCGTCTTTGTAGAGCTCACGGATCTCGCGCTGCCACGTCGCGTTGGCCGTCAGCTCCTCGAACGAGGTCACGCGCTCCAAGTGCAGGAGCTCCCGAAAATCGTTGTAGCGCGGCACGCCCCGCTCGCGATCGCGCAATATGTCGATCGCCGCCAGGTCGACGAGAGCCCCGTCGCGTCGGCGCAGCTCGCGGAGTCCGTCCGGAAAGTTGTGAAGGACCGGAGCGCCCGACAACGCAGTGCCAAACGTGTAGAAAAGGTTCGCCATGCCGAAGGCGTTGACGACCCCGCGGGCCTCGGCGCCGGTCACGTCCTCGAGGGCCAGTGTGGCGTCATTGAGGACCGTGTCGTCCGTGAGCGAGCGGAAATCGTAGGCGTCGGGCATGAGCGGGTGGAATCGGTAGACCGAGACGAATTCTTCGGTGAGGGAGTAGGGTGTGCCGTGGTGGTCCGTCCTCGACCCGGGGATGCCGCGGAATGTGTCGAACCGTCGTCCGAAAGTGCGCTCCTTGCCTTTGCCGAAGAGACCCCACCAATTCCCTTCGAGTCCGGCGATCGCGCCGGGGTGGTCGAGGATAGCTGGCGTCCACTCGACGGTATGAATCTTGGCGATGAGCGCAGCGTTCACCAGTCGCGCGTGGTCGAAGAGGTCGTCGTCGGACCATTTGGGGTTGTCGGCAGCGAGCCGATCGCAGATCGCGTTGTGCTCGAGCGTGAACAATGTATGCATCAGGCTGAGACCGACCCACCAGTTCTTGTTGAATCCAGTGATATCGATGCCGCTTTCGTCCAACGGCAGTAGTCCGTCGTCGCCGATGTGGAGTTTCCCCCCCTCGCCGCGGACGATGGCTTGCTGCTCCTCGCTGCTTCCATAGAGCTGCGAGCTGTCCCACCAGAACGACTCCGTGTTCGTGAAAGTCGGAGGCAAGTGTTTCGATTCCTCGGTACGGGTCGTGTCTGGTTGCGTGCGCCGAATCAGCATCGGCCGCTCGGAATCGGGCCACGGGTCGTCGGCTTCGAGCGGGATATTGAACTGGTTGTCTTTCTGGTTCGGGCCGTGGGAGAACCAACCGTGTACTTGAAACTGAATCCATGCCGCGACGAGTAGATTGATGTGCTCGGCAGGGACGAAAGCGTCGCGTTTCATAAGCTTCCGGCTCACTTCGCGCGGGCTCGGCTCGAGCAGCCGTTCGGTATCGGGAAAGCCGCGGTTCAGAGGAACGTTGCGGCCGAATCTGGCGCCGACGCGGCCCATTCCAGGCGTTTCGAGATCGTTGTAAGTGCCGTCGGCCATACGGGCACGTCGTCTCCGGTCTTCCGGTCCGGGTGGCGCCTTCTTTTCGAGCTCCGGCTCAGTGTCATACAGATTCTCTCGCCTGAGTTGATTGCGGATTCCCAGCAAGGCGAGTAGTCCGCCAACGATCCCGCGCTCGTGCCAAGGTTTGAACCAACCGGCCATGTCCGCCTCCTCGCTTTTCAAGAATTCATTTAGGAGTGTCGAGTTTTCAACGAGCCGAGGCTACTCCTTACCCCGGGACGCCGTCAACTGACGTTTGGGTTTGTATTCGATACTCGCCTCAACTAGACTCCTTTCGTTGTTGCCGGCCCATCCTGGCCTCACGCATAGAGTTGACATGAAATAAATACGGGGGAGTGCTTCTACTGCCGAGCGGGCGGTAACCACTAACGCGCATGCCGGATGACCCGATTTTCGAGCCCCTTCGTTTTCGGAACCTGGAAATCAAGAACCGGATTCTCCGTTCGAACGTCTCCGGACGGTTCGACAACTATGACGGCTCCGGAACTCAGGCCCGCATAAACTGGGAGTTGAAATTCGCGCGAGGAGGTGTTGGCGCGATCATCTCGTCCTTCGTGCCGGTCACGATCCAGGGCCGCATCGTGCCCAATTATGCAACCATCGATCGCGATGAGTGCATACCTTTCTGGCGCGAGCTGGGCCGGAAGGTCCACGAACAAGACTGCAAGTTCATCCTTCAGCTCAGTCACAGCGGTCGGCAGCGAGATATCCCCGGCGTCGAGTTCGGCTCAGGCTTGAGCTCGACCGACCAGGACGAGGAGTTGCACGGATTCCCGTGCCGCGCAATGACAAAGAACGAGGTCACGGAGACGGTGACCGCTTTCGCCGAGGGCGCGCGGCGAGCACGAGAGGCAGGGCTCGACGGTGTCGAGCTCCACGGGGCAAACGGCTACCTGATCACTCAGTTTCTCAGCTCTGCCATCAATGATCGAGAGGATGAATATGGTGGCCCGCTCGAGAACCGCGCCCGGTTCGTTCGCGAAGTCGTTGGCGCCATCCGCGAGAAGGTCGGGCCGGATTTCCACTTACAGATGAAGATCAGCGCTGTGGAGCACCACAATGTCTTGGATTTTTTTCCTGACAAAAAGCGCGCCGGCAACACCCTCGAGGACTCTATACAGGTCTGCAAATGGCTCGCGGAGGACGGCGTCGACGCGATTCACGTTTCGTCAGGAAGCTCCTTCCCACACCCGACGAACCCGCCGGGAGACCTCCCGCTCGAAGCTGCGGTCCGCACATATGACATCATGGCCTCGAGTGGGAGTCGTACTTTCGCGAACTACAAAAGCTTGCGAAGTCGACTGCTCGGCCCACTTCTGCGCCGCGCGTGGATCAAGGCACGCGGTGAGACGATCGAAGGAATCAACCTAGAAGCGTCCGAGGTGATCAAAGCGGCGGTGCCAGTTCCGGTTCTTTGCACGGGAGGTTTCCAGACGGCTTCCGTCATCCGCGGGGCCATCGAGGCCGGTCGCTGCGACGGTGTGACCATCGCGCGACCGCTCATCGCCAACAACGATCTCGTAAAAATGTTCTCCGCGGGCAAGGATCGACCCGATGAGCCCTGCACTTACTGCAACAAATGTTTGGCCCATGCAGCCAAGAACCCGCTCGGCTGTTACGAGGAGAGCCGTTTTCGGTCCCACGAGGAGATGATCGAGGAGATCATGACGGTCTTTGACCCACCGCCGTTCTCGACGTCGGGATGAAGCGCGGCACTGCCGAATTTCTGGAGGATCTATCATGAAGGTTCCCTGGTACCGGTTGCCAACGTTTCTGGCGCTCATCAAGCTTTTCGGCTTCCGAGAGGAGCTCCGCCACCACAACCTTCACAATACGCAGCCCGACCTTCCCATCGAGCCGGACCCCGACGAGCCATTGCCTCCCACGACTCCGCGACAGCGGCGCGCCCGCACCGCCGATGGCACGCACAATGACTTGGACGTCCCGGAGATGGGGAAGGCCGGCGCCCGCTTCGGCCGCAACGTACCTCTAAACGACGCCTTTCCTGACAAGGAAAACCTTCTGATTCCCAATCCGCGCACGGTGAGCAACAAGCTCCTGGCGAGGAAAGAGTTCGTCCCTGCCACCAAGCTCAACCTCCTCGCGGCCGCCTGGATTCATCGGGCCCGAGATGCAGGCTCGAACGTTGGCGAGGCAACGAGTTGAACACCGAATCGGGTGCGAGATACTCAACAAGATGACCGCGCTCGGGATGCCCGATACGTACTGCGCCGAGTGAGTCTGCGACCGGCACCGGGAGGTCAGCGATTTGCTTCGGGCCGTGCAACAACGCCTCGTGCATTCACGAATAAATCTCCGAATCCGAATACCGCGTCCGAAACCGTCCGTGCATCAATGGATCCTACTCTAGCTCCCGCTGAGGTAGAATCATCCATTCTAAACGCGCAGGCTGCCGCAGCTATTGAGTTCGTTGTTTCTGGGACGGCGTACGTCAATCAAGGAGCTGGTCATGGACAAAGAGTTCACCACGGACAACTGCAGCGTTGTGCCGGATTACGATCAGAACGAGTGTTGCATCGAACATGACTGGGCCTACTGGAAAGGAGGAACCTTCCAAGAGCGGCGGGACGCGGACAGCAAGTTCTTGGAGTGCGTCAAGGAGACCCGGTCGGGATTCCTCGCGCCGTTGCGTTGGCTTGGCGTGAGAGTGGGCGGCATCGGGCTGTTCCCGACTTCGTTTCGATGGGGCTATGGCTGGAAATGGCCGACCACCAAGGCGCCAAATGACGATCGCTCGCCTGTTAGCGAAGAGAGTCAACGAGAGACTCTCCAGGCAGAGCTGGTCGAAGCCCGGAAGAAGGACCAGCGTCGTCGAGAAAGGAGCTAGGCGAAGAACGGCGCATTTACCGTCGCCGCAGAACGAGAAAAAAGCGCTCAAAGCGCTCAAAGCGCTCTCATCAATGGGATCGCTTTGAAACTGCATTTATCGCATCGGGCTAAGTGATTGTGCGCGAGTCGGTGGCCGCGAGGCTCCGGGACCTCCGAGAGCAAGCTGTCCAGCAGGCGCCGGTCGATAGTCCGTTGTTCAGTCTCCTAAAGGAGTGGCAGCCGGGGGACATTGCGCGGCTCAAGACTGACGTGTTCCGGGAACAGGTGCAGCTCAATGAGGAGCTGAAACGGCGGCTTGTCGTCGTCACGGGCTCCCCCATTTCGAGCAGTACCGCCGCGTAGGCTGCTGGAGCGAATTACGTCGTCGGTGTGGAAAACAGGAGATGCAGGCGCCGCACAGGAGGCCTTCATGGTGATCCAACCACTGGTTGGGCTCGGTGTCTACACAAAGGAAAGAACCTTTGACCTGTGACGTTCGGTGCCGGTGCTTCCGCTGTCTACGGTTGGTGATTCGTACGCATTCCATCGCCACAAAAGCGCTGCATTTCGTCATTTTTCCAGAATTACGTGGAGAACAACCGCACTTACGAACTCGACCCGGGGGCTGGTATTGGGCCCCCCAGTGTCTCCGAAGACAACCTAAAGCGCAGCTTTTGCAGTGGCTCAGAGCAGATCTTGACTCGGCACACACTATTTCGCCCGTTCGTACAGCCTTGTTAAGAGCCCGTGCTCGTATCGCGCCCTCAGCTTCCCGCGGACTTGTAGGCTATCTGCGTTTTCGTATCACCTCCGCCGAGCATCCAGTCGTCCGAACCTAGTTTCGTCAGAAGTTCGTGGCCGATCTCGGCCGTGTGGGCTGCCGAACATTTCTTGAGCTTGTAATCGAACGAGAACTCGGCGACGACCAGTTCGCCTTTCGCGAATGGCTCGGTGACTTTTCGACCTCGATGCCAGAACGTCAACGCGACGTCGGCTTTACACTTGCCATCGAGTTTGATTTCCGCACCCTCATACTTGACTTCGTGTGCGACGAAATCGTTCACGATAGCGAGTTTCTTATCCTGGATTGACGGTTTCAACTTCTTCAGCTCGTGGAACACCTCAGCAAGATGGCCGACGGTCTCGAATGTACTCCCGTCCGGGAACTCCGCCTGGCCGGATTTCGAAAAGATACGCCGCAGGGGGTCGGCTTCGCCGTGCTTCAAGACGACGTCCTCCTCGAGTTTTTCTTTGGCGTCTTCAGCATTGTGGCGTCTTACGGCCTTGGGGTTAGGTAGAACGAGCGCGTCGTCCGCCACTTCGATGTCGTCGTCACGATACTTCACGGAGACACGTCTCATGGGTTCTGGTTTGCCGTCTTTGATCGTCGTTCGCTCGCGGCAACTGCGCTTATGCGAGGTCCCCCAGATATCAAATCCCTCGGTGTCGATGTAATAGACCCATCGACGCTTGGTCTCTTCCAAGGAACCAGTCACGCTCACGCCATTCAAGGAGGAAACCACCAGCTCGACGTGCCGCCAGAATTCCTCGACGACCCTATCGCGACGCCCCACCGCAAACTTTTCCAGTCTCAGCAACGCTTTGAATTCCGCCGATTTGATCTTCGGTGGCATGATTTCCCTCCTTTACCGGCTGACCGCTACGGGGCCGGTGCCCTGTTCTCCCGCGACCAAGACGCTAGTCGCTCCGGAAAGAGTCCCTTTGGACACACTATGGGTCGGTACCTATCTACTAGATGAGACGGACACGATCGTTGAATTCGCGGATGGTAGCCTGGAGTGTGTCGTCGTGAACGGCGACTCGTTATCCGTTGTTACCGATGTAACTGGTCTCTGGCGTTAGGGGGGGTCGTAGAGAATCTCTTTTCAACGCTTCCCAAAGGTTCTACAGACTGTACTTTCCAAAAAAACCAGTTACAACAGTTACATTAGTTACAGAGATCGCCCACGCCTGCCCTGAAGAACTCGCTCGGCGTCGTCACGAGGCTATGAGGCCCCCTCGGTTGCGCGAGCGTTGATACGCTCGACGAGACCCAGAAACCATCGCTCGCTGAATCCGCCCAAAAAGCTGAGCGCGACCAGGGCAGCCATCGTGTTGTCTCCGAAGCTCAAGAATCCCTGGTGCATGAGCATCAGGATCGCGAACGTGACCAGCGGACCAAATAAGGGCCGCGTTATCGTCAGCCCCAGCGAAGCTTTTAGCTGCGGGATGCGTGTCGACGGATCGGAGCGCATGACCGTATACGCAACGCTCAGCATGCCGCCAAACACACCGCTCAGCATCCCGAGCCGAAACGCATCAACGTCGATGCCGTCGACCCCGGCGGTTATGAAATTGGACAGCTCGAACAGCAGCAACGCGGATCCGACCAAGAAAACCGCGATGACTCGCGATTGCTTCTTGATCTGCTCGATGTTGAAGTACTCGTTCTGAGACTGGGTGTGAACGTGGTAGAGGATCTCACGGAGGCGATCGCGAAGCTCTTGATCTTGCGCGTTGTCGCCCGACTTTCCCGCCTCATCCGCGGCACAGGCACGCCAGTTTTTCAGCTTCTTCGATGCTTCGGCTTTGGCAGACTCCAAGCGCAATCTCAGCGCCGTGCCCTTGAACTCGTCCACCATTTCACGCTCAAATGACTGCAAGAACTCCCACCCCGCGTATATCCTGTGCTTCTCCAGCGCAGCTCGGGCGTAATCCAAGAAAGTGTTTGCGGATGCCTTGGTCGCATCGTTGATAGAGCTGTGATCTAGCCGCGTTTTTGCCGCGAGGTAAGCGGCCGCGAGGCGCTGCACATCAAGTGATCCTTTCAGCAGCTCGCTCGTGCGATCCTCCGGTGGCGTGCTCATGACGACGCTGGAAGCGAATGCAGCGCTACGGTCAATCGTTCGACGGGACACGGGGGAAAGCTACGAATCGTTTTTGAAGGAGCTAGCAAGGAAGAGTGGTATCGAAGAGCCGAGCCGAGCGGACCTGGCGAAGGTGGACAA
>SMYC01000308.1 GCA_004356105.1 Acidobacteriota bacterium
CGAACAGCTCGAACGCGAGGTCCACGCGATCGAGTCAGAGAATGAACGCCTCGGGCAGCAGATCCACGCATTGCGAACGGACCCATCGGTCATAGAGCGGAGAGCGCGCGAGGTGCTCGGTATGGCACTTCCCGGTGAAATCTCCGTCGAGATCCGCCCTTCCGAGACCCGCTAGCCTCAGGAAGACTTTTCCTCACGAAAGCCGCCGACGACCGCGGCGAGCTCAGCGCCCCACAACAACAGGCAAGCGGACAAGTTGATCCAGAGAAGAAAGACCACGACCGTCGCGAGCGCCCCATAGGTACGCGTGTAGTTGGCCATATGGCTGATGTAATAAGTAAACCCGACCTTCAGCGCGGTCCAGAACGAGCCCGCGACCGAGCCACCAATGAGCGCCACCCGCCACGGGATGGAGCGCGCCGGGATCAGCCAGTAGACAGAAAAAAACGCCAGCACCGTGAGCGACCAGGGCGCAACGTAGCGACTCACGAAGCTATCCACATTTTGATATATAGGCAGCTCCTTGAGAGGCGCGAGCGCCGTCGTATCAATGAATCTGTCGATGGTGGAAAGAAGCCCCTCCACAACGACCGAGGCGACGAGCAGCACGCTCAGAATCCCGACGAGCGCGAAGGCGAGCACTTTGCGCAGCGCGAAGGGACGCCTCTTGTCGACGCGGAAGACCTGATCCAGGCCGGTCTCGATCTTGGAGAACACTTTGCTCGCGGTCCAGAACACGAGAACGAGGTAGCCTACGCCCGACCAAATCTGCTGCTGCATTGATTTGACTTGGATCATGACTTGAGGGGGAAGACCATAGAGCACGTTTTGCAAGAAGAGCTCCGTGCCTTTCTCGGCGGCGTCCTTACCGAGAGCGAGCGCGCCAAGCGTCACGAGCAACACCGCTAGAGGAAGGAACGACAGCAGGCCGAAATAGGCAATCACGGTCGCACGATCGTAGCATCGGTCACGATGGAAATAGACCGAGGCTCGATAGACCGTTCTCCAGACTAAAAGAAGCCGCTTCATCCAACCTATTCAATCAACAAAACGTGTCGGAGGACAAGAAGGGCGCGGGAGGATAGACTTCGAGCGTGCGTCCGAAGCCACCATCCTCGCTCGACTATGACGACTTTCTCCACGAGCTCGCGCTCAAGAATTGGAACCGCGCCATGCTCGGAGGGGACGGAGAGAGAGCCGAGGCGAACGCCAAGAAACTCGCCGCTTCCCATGACAAGTTCTGGCGCTTCGTGGGCCATATCCACCTCTCGACATCACGGCTCACTCGGGGACAGGCCACACTCGCTGTCGACGCCTTGGCCGAAGCTGCGCGCGTCTTCACCGAGCCCAGCGAAATCGCAGCCATCCCCAAGTGCCTTCGAGCACACATTCACCTCGAGACCCATTCTCCGAAGAGCGCTCTTTCCGCATTGCAGGACGCGGTCGCGACTCCCGAGGTCACTTACTGGCGCGCGCTCGCCCGCGCGCGAGAAGGTCGGCACGACGAAGCGCTCGAGCTCGCCGCGGCACTCGAGGTCGAGGCAAAGCCCGCGAGCAATGCCTACGCCTTGCATATACGCGCCGAGCTCGACCCACAGAGCCGTCTCGCCTCGCTTCAGCGTGCCGCCAGCACCTTAGAAAAGCATGGGCTCCTTTCTCCCCTGCCCATCCTCCCCATCCGCTTCGCCCACGCTTCCGCGCTCGAGGAGGCCGGATCCACCGCCGACGCTGAAGCGCGCTTCCGCGAGATCACTGGAGCGTCCGAATCCCTCGCTTATTGGCCGATTCCCTATATTCGTAGCTTGTACCATCTGGGAAGGCTTGGCTCGGATGAGGAAGAGAGGCAGCGAAGCATGAAGAGCTTCGCGGCGTTCTGGACGGGCGGGGAGATGGACCGGGCGGCGGTCCAATCAGCGTGTCAGTTTCAGTCTCACTCTCCGTCCGTCAACAAGTAGGCGAACCGGAGCACCTGGCCGCGCCGCTCCAGGACAACGCGTAGCTCGTGCGCGTCTCGGAGCCGAGCGAGCAATCCCCAGAGAGCGTCGAGCCCAACCAGACGCTCTCCGTTGATGCTTCGGAGAAGGTCGCCGGGTAGGAGCCCCACTTCCGACAATAGCGTGCCATCTGGCAAGCGACGGAGCTCGAGGCCCAGAATCTCACCGTCCTCGACGCGAGGGCTGAGCTCGGTCTCGCTCAGGATGACAGGAATCTCCTTTTCGAGGCGAGCAATGGCTTCAGCGCGTGAGATTTCGCGAAAGACCCAGCCATCGTCTTCGTCGGCTGCTGCCTCTGGTGGCGCCTGTGCCCTCGGCCCGTTTGGGCGAGCTGCAGCACGTCCATCCACGTGAAGCCGAAGCGCACCGCGGATGCTTTCTAGAAGTACCGAGCCCTCCCCTACGGCAACGAGGACATAGCCGTAATATTCCTGCCCCATCCGCAGCGTTTGCCCTCGGGACGCCCCGCTGCGACGAACGAGGGCTATCGAGTGCGCTGGGTTCTCGGCGACGATAACACCGTCGAGAACGAGACGATCCTCCTGCGCGCGCGCAGGCTCGCCAAAGGCAAGCGCGAGGCAAATCGCAACGCCGGCAAACTTAAGTAACGCCCCCATAAACAGATACCAGCAATGTAGGATAGCCACGAGTGCACGCTCGGGTCAAGCGCGAGCCGAACGCCTGTGCTATATTGCGAACATCGCTCCCTAATGAAGTATTCCCCGCAGAGTTGATGGCTGCCGACCAGTTGCCGCCCACGGCACCTACAACAAAAGACGCGACCCGCGGGCGCGGGCTCAAATATTTTCTTCTTCACCAGCGACGCGGTCAGCTTCTTCTCGTTTTCTGCGCCCTCCGCTTTCTCGGCGCGCTCGAGCTCATCCCCGCTTCCCTCTCCACCCTGTCGACGATAGGCCTTTGGGCTTATGCGCTCGGCTTCGTGATTTGGGGGCTTTCCGGCTTGCGGCGTAATCTGCTGTGGCGCATCCGAAGAAAACTCATCATCTCGTATCTGCTGATCGGGCTCGTCCCCACGATCCTGATCCTTTCGTTCTTTGCACTCAGCGGCTATTTCACGCTCGGACAAGTTAGCTCTTTCATGCTCGTGAGCTCCGTCAAAGACGCGGAGATGCGCGCAGCGAATGCCGCCAACCTGATGATCTTCGAGCTTCGTGGAGGCGGAAGCGCAAGCTCCCGTCTGTCCGATGAACGCATTCGCAAGGTGCTCGATGCGCGCATCCTAGAAATGGGAGAGTCCGAGCCCAGCTGGGGCGCCATCTACCTCGAGCATCGCCGCGGACGTATTCAACGTGTCGTGACTACGGATGATGTCGGGTTTTCAATGAGCCTGGGCACGAACCTTCCGCAGTGGTTCTCAGACAGTTATCGCGGCGGCATCGAGTATGGCGGCGTCGGCTACACGGCCGGCGTTTCGACACCTCATGAGTCTGTCGGGAACGCGACCATCATCGTGCTCACCACGTTGTCCGATGTCCTCGAAAAATCTGCGGAAGAGCTGGGCTTCCATATCGATCAAGTGCTCACGAGCGACACCGATAACGCCACTGCTGAAAGTGTCTTCATCCGCCAACCCGCCTCGTCGAACGGAGAGAGTCAGAACACAACTTCGGCCGAATCTGCAGCTTTGACGTTCCCATGGTGGACGCTCTTGCCAACGAGAAGCCTCGACGACCCCCATGCGGAAGAGTCCGAGCTCGCATTTGTGCAGTTCGGTTTCCCGCTCAATAGCTTCTATTCCAGCATCGCCTCGGGAGCGCTCCAACTCGGCCCGAATGGCCCCGATCTCGGCGCGGTGCTTCTCACGGCGATGGCGCTTCTCGCGGGTCTGTTTCTCGTGATCGAGGTGGCCGCAATCTTCGTCGGCCTCGTGCTCGCTCGATCGATTACGGGCTCGGTGCATGCGCTCAGCCAAGGCACCGAGCACGTGCGCCAGGGAGACTTCAGCTATCGGGTGAAAGTTCGATCGCGCGATCAGCTGGGTGAGCTCGCAGAGTCGTTCAATTTGATGACGACGAGCATTCAAGATCTACTAAGGCAATCGTCGGAAAAAGAGCGCATGGCGGAAGAGCTCCGCATCGCCCGAACGATCCAGATGAGTCTACTGCCGAAGGATCGCGTCGACGTTCCGGGCCTTTCCATCGCACCCTTCTGTCTTCCCGCCAATGAAGTCGGCGGAGACTACTACGACTTCATTCCTCTAGGCGACGGACGGTTCGCACTCCTCATCGCGGACGTCTCGGGTAAAGGTACGTCGGCAGCGCTTTACATGGCGGAGCTCAAGGGCCTCACTCTGTCCTTGAGCCAGATTTACCATTCGCCCCGGAAACTTCTCGTCGAAGCCAACAAGATCCTCGCGGCGACTCTCGACAGCCGGAGTTTCATCACCATGGCCTATGCCGTCATCGATATGAACGAACGCCAAATGACTTATGCGCGCGCGGGACACAACCCCATCTTTCATGTCTCGACAAACGGCGCCGAACCCAAGCTGAATGTCCTCGCACCAGATGGGCTCGGGCTCGCGTTGGATCGCGGAACCCAGTTCGAGCGTATTTTGCAAGAGGATGTCGTGAAGTTGTGCGCGGGAGACGTCTTCCTCTTCTTCACGGATGGCATCTCGGAGGCCATGAACCCGAGCTCCGAGCTCTTTGGCGAAGAGCGGATCCGCCTCATCCTTCAGGAGAACGCCGACCTCCAGATGGAGGAGCTGCGCGAAAAGCTGATCGACGAGGTTTTCGCGTTCGCGGGCGGCGCCGAGCAGCACGACGATATGACGATGGTCCTCCTCAAAGTATTGTAGTACTATCTTTACTAGCATTCCTGTTATCGGCCCCGACTCAAGGATCAACCGTCCAGGCATCGCTTGTGTCCACATCAACAGAGCGCGAACCCGCTGTGACCACCCTGTCCACGACAGATCTCGAAGAGCTATACCGCCGGCTCGGACATCGATTTCGTCGTCCCGAGCTCTTGCAGCAAGCTCTGACGCACAAGTCTTTCGCTCACGAATCCGAAAGCAGCGAGCACAACGAGTCCATGGAGTTTCTCGGAGATGCTATTCTCGGATTTCTCGTAACCGATTTCATCTATAGGGACTTTCCGACCCTGACGGAAGGCCGAAAATCGAAAATCAAGGCCTATCTCGTGAGCGCGTCAACGCTCTCGCTATTGGCGATCGGGTTGGAAATCCCGCAGTTTCTGCTCCTCGGCAAGGGCGAGGAGAAGACCGGCGGCCGCAAGAAGAAAGCACTCTCAGCCAACGCACTCGAGGCCGTGGTCGCCGCGATCTATCTCGACTCCAATGTCGACGAAGCGCGCCGTTTTCTCGAGTCCCTATACGCGCCCCTCATCGACGACGTCCGCGAGGGCCGGGCCGTCGTGGAAGACCCCAAGACCGCTCTTCAGGAATTCCTCCAAGCTCGGAGTCTAGAGCCCGCCCAATATCTCGTCACCGCGGAATCTGGACCCGAGCACCGCAAGACCTTCCAGATCGAGCTCAAAGTCGGCCCGCGCAAGCTCGGCGAAGCCACCGGGACGTCGAAGAAAAGGGCCGAGCTAGACGCCGCCCAGGCTGCTCTCGCGCGATTGATCGAAGAAGAGGGCTGATTATTCTCGGTCGGTCACGATCAACATCAACACGTGCTCACCGATACGGAACTCGCTGTGATTTTGGAGCTCCGCGCTGTCGATTTGTTCGCCGTTCACGAATGTGCCATTCGTGCTCTTCAGATCCGAGACGACGATACGCGAGCCTAAGACCTCGAGAGCGGCGTGTTGGCGGGAGGATTCGGGGTCGTCGAGGATCACATCGCAGTCGGCGCGGCCGATGACGGTGCGCACTTTGTTGATCGAGAAAATCTGGCCGCTCGCCTTTCCCTGCAGCACCGCTAGCGAGTATTTCTTGTCCGCGGGAAGTTCCATTTTCTCGACTGCCGCGGTCCCGGTGATGGTCTGCTCGCCGACGGGCTCGTCCGAGCGGAGTTTCTGGACTCGCGCGGTGGTGTCGTCTGAGGACGGTTCCGATGGCGGAGCCTCCATACTGGGTCTCTGAGCCGTCGCGGCCGACTTGGTGTTGGTGATGTCGATCGTGCCCCCGCACTTCTTGCATTTCGCCTGCGCGCGCGACTTTCCACCGAGCTGACTCTCGTCGAATCGGTATTTGGTTTGGCAGTGCGGGCAGACGACTCGGATCATTTTTTTTTGGAGATTGGTTGGTGACGGTTCCTTACTGACTCATTTAACACTATTTCAACGATGTCATTCAAGTGGGGTCAACCGTATCGGCGCTTGATGAAGTGCTCCCAATCGCGGATGAGCCCCCGAACGTCGTGGCCGACAATCCGGCGCAACGTGGAATCCATGTCCTCACCCTCACCGAGCGCCGTCAGGATGTCGCGGATACCTCCCATACCGCGTTGCTGGATCACGTAGTCGATTATCGAGGAGGCGGCCGGATAGAACATGCGTGGATCGCATCGCGCGGTGGGCAGGCAAGTCTCGAAGCTGTGACCTTCTCGCAAAATGCGGCCCAAGAGGTCCCCGTTATCCTCCGTGCGAACACCTTCCACATATTCCGCGATACCTTCGTGAATCCACCTCGGGGCATTCTTGCCCGCCCGAGCGTGAATGAACGCGTGGGCTAGCTCGTGGTGGAGCGTCGTCTTGATCTTTTCATCGAGCCGTTGCAGCCCGCGAACGGGAACGCGTATTTTTCCATCGAACAGGCCCGCCGACCAATCAGGACCGCCCATCTCGTTATAGTCACGCCGCGTATAGAGGATCACGACCACACGCTCGGGCGGCTCGAAGCCGAGCTGGGTTTTCAAGCTCGCATAGCTGCGGTCCATCGTATCGATGACCATCCGGCCGGTGCTTTCCATAGCACCCCCGTCATAGCTTACGATGAAATGTGCGAGCCGCTGCGTCTTGTTGCCTCCACCGGCTCGCACTTCCGAGAGCGCCTTGTTGAGTGAGGTTCGGATCTTCGCACTCTCGTCGAGATCGAGCGCCTTTTCGAAAAACTCGACGGATTTGCTGATCTCCTGCTGGTAGTAATGGGCCTTACCAACGATGTGGTACATTTCAGCGGTCTGGGACGTCTGGCCGTAAGCGATCGCGGTCTTCGCCCAGCTCTTGGCGACCTCCCATTCTTCTTGCTCGCCGAAGATAACCGCTCTCAGCGTCGCGATATCCCCGGCTTCCGCGCCCCAATCCTCCGAGCCGTTCACATAAGTCAGGGCTTCGCGAAATCGGCGGGCGCGAATCTGTTGACCAGCCAGCAGAAAGTGCGCGGCTAAGACATATTCCCGCAGCCACTCGACACCGGGATATTCGCGCGCTAGAGACTCGGCCCGCTCGAGAAGCGCGGGCGTCACGCTCTGGCGCGTCAAATCAGGAAGCCGCGGGATCGGTGAGCTCGGCTCGGGCTCGGGCGCAGCGATGACCTCAGGCTCGGAGCTCTCAGAAGACAGCCCACCCAAGACCAACGCCTGAGCACCGCGCGCGTCGGGGGCTTCGACCGCTTGGACCCCGTAAACAATGCCCCGCTCATCGGCAGACCGAGGCTCAATCGACGAGGCCGGCGAGGTTTCCGGCGAGCCTTCTGACGGGACGTAGTGCTCGTAGAGCTGTAAGCCGTAATAGGCCGCACCCGACATCAGTACCGACATGGCAACGACATTGAACAGCCTGGACGCCGGCGACCGTTCTGGCGTCACGGAGTGCTGTGGCTGCGGACGGGGGCGCGGGCCTCGCTCGCGCCCGAGCTTCCCGAACACAACACCGCATTTTGGACAGGAAGGGTCGCTCGAAGGCACACCCTGAAATCCGCACTTGGAACAGTTCACCTTAGCCTCACCCTGAAATAGATTGTCGTTTTGATGGCGTTGGTGTTGGCGTTGGTGTTGGTATTCTGAGTGCTACGACGAGGCGTTCGCGCGCGTTACGAATTTCTTCCACGCAAAGCCGCCACGGTGTCTCGCAGGACCTCCGCAAAAACTTCGATATCCTCCTCTCTAGTGTAACGCCCCAAGCTCACCCGGATCGAGCCTCGAATCTGCTCGGTCGAAAGCCCCAGTCCCGCCAGCACGTGGGACGGCTTGACAGCACCTTCGTCGCAAGCAGCGCCCGCGGAGACAGCGAAACCTGCTTCGTCGAGAGCGAGGACGAGAGCCTCGCCCTCCAAACCGTCGAAACGAAAATTCACCGTGTTCGGCGTCCTCCGTGTCGCCCCCTCACCGTTCACGTAACTGTCGATGACGGAGGAAAGCACGCTTTGCTCGAGCGCGTCCCGGTAGCTTGCGAGCCGTTTCGACTCGGTCGGCAGAAGCTTGTCAACTTGCCTCGCGGCCTCCGCGAGCCCCACGATGCCCGCGACGTTCTCGGTGCCCGGCCTACGGCCGCGCTCCTGCCTTCCTCCACGAAATACCGGCGTAAACGGCGTGCCTTCACGAACGTAAAGGACCCCGACGCCCCTGGGGCCATAGAATTTGTGTCCCGATATCGCCAGCATATCGACGGCGAGCTCCCGGACGTCGAGAGGAATCTTGCCGCAGGCCTGTACGGCATCGGTATGAAAAAGCGCCCCCGCGTCGTGGGCCACCGTCGCGAGCTCAGCCACGGGTTGCACAACGCCGGTCTCGTTATTCGCCACCATGATGGAAACGAGAAGAGTGTCCGGGCGGAGCGCGTCTCTGAGTCTATCCGGCGTCAGCTCGCCTCTTTCGTCAACCTCCACGATAGTCACGGGCCAATCCCGGCGCTCGAGCTCCTCGATGACTTGAAGCACCGCATGATGCTCCACATTCGAGGTAACGATGTGGCGGCGCCCGTCGTCTCGGGGCGCGGCCGCGGCACCGAGAAGCGCAAGATTGTCGGCCTCGGTTCCCCCGCTGGTGAACACCAACTCTTCAGGCCTCGCCCCCAAGAAAGAGGCAAAGGCGTCGGTCGATTCAATGAGAGCCTCTTTTGCCGGACGCCCGAACCCGTGAATGCTCGACGGGTTTCCGAAGTGTTCGCGGAGAAATGGCAACATCGCCTCGAGCGCTTCGGGCGCGAGGGGTGTTGTCGCGTTGTAATCTAAGTAGACCGGATCAGCATTCGGCATTCAGGGTTTTCGATGATTGGTAAGGTCGAGTCTGAGTCTTTTCTAGCACAAATTTTGGGCGGAGGCCAGAGACACCGCCATTTCCATGTGCTAGCATGTGTCTAATGGACGAATCCCTCGAAGCTCTGGAGGCACCGAGCAGCCCCAAAACGCTGAACAATATTCGCCTTCAGGTCGATAACGGTATTGCGCGGATCGCACTGGATCGCCCAGAGGCGGCGAACGCCCTGAACTTGGCGGCACTCGAAGAGATCCACCAAACGCTCGGAGAGCTCGATCTCAACGAGTCCCTCAAAGTCGTCGTCTTCACCGGCAGCGATCAGGCGTTCTCGAGCGGGCTCGACATCGCCGAGCATACCGACGAGAGCGTTTACCAATTGATCGAGACGTTTCACGAGGTCATTCGCCGTGTGACGAAGCTCGAATTGGTGAGTATCTCCGTCGTGAAAGGAATGGCGCTCGGCGCGGGATGCGAGCTCGCGGCCGTCTGTGATTTTTGCTTCGCCGCGGAGGGCGCAAAGCTCGGCCAGCCGGAGCTCAAGGCGGGTTTGTTCCCTACCGCCGCGCCCATGATCTACCCACGGCTCATCGGATTGCGCCGCACCTACGAGATGATCCTCACGGGACGAACCTACGACGCTAAAGAAGCGGAAGGCATCGGCCTCATCACGCGAGTCATGGCTCCCGCCCAACTGGATGCGGAAGTCGAAAAGTGGACGCAGTTCTTGAAGAGTTTTTCGACACCCGTGCTCCGCCTCGCCCGTCGCGCCACCTCGGACGCTGTCAATCTTCCTTTCGAGGAAGGGCTTCGGCATTTGGAAAGCGTTTACCTCAATCAGCTCATGTCCATCGAGGACGCGAAAGAAGGCGTTCTCGCTCTTCGCGAGCGGCGACAACCCGTCTGGAAACACAAATAAGTTTGCTTCGAATAGGGTTCCATCCTTCAGTCTTTCGCATGACTCGTCAAAACGGTGACCGCCCCACCAAGGGCACATGCCCAACAAAGAAGGCCTGCAGCCGGAAGCTGATATACTTGGTTTCTCGGACGGCCTAATTCAAAGAAGCCGGGCTTGCCGCAAGTAATCGGACTCAGCTAGAATCACCCACTCACCAACTACGAGCTCTTGACGACACGCCGAAACGCCAACTGCCATTACCACGCACATTCACACGATGTCGCATCCAAACCAGGCGAAGGACGCCGAAAAGCACAGGAGGGATAACAAGCTGTGAAGGTCGATCTGGAAGCGGTATTCGTTGCTTTCAGCGATGACTCCGTTGAACGGACTTACTATCTTGATGGGGACTCGGGCCGTGTATTCAACGTCCTCGAAGACCACGACGACCCAGAGACCCGCGAGCTAGTCTGGGCGCTCGAATCGGATACACGCGGGCGTTACATTCAAGTCCCCAAACCCAGTATGGAGGAAACGCTAAAGGAACAGGACGCCTTCGCAGAGTCCCTCGATGGCGAGCTCAAGGAAAAGCTCGACAAAATCATCCAGGACGATCACGACGGGTCCAAGTTCGCTGATTACGTCGAGCGTAACCGCGAGGCGCGGAAGGCTTGGCGCGATTACCGCACACTGCGTTCGCGGGACCAAGCCAACGAGTGGGTTCAGACACTCAATCTTCCCGCAGGCTGAGCAAGGCCGGCTCGCCGGTGCGCGTTGGCGTCGCTGGCTGGTCTTACCCGGACTGGGAGGGCATCGTTTATCCGAAGACACCCCGTACGGACGGTCTCGTGCACTTGGCGCGCTATCTCGACACTATCGAGGTCAACAGTCCCTTCTACCGCATCCCAAGCCCGAAAACGACGGCATCCTGGGCGCGGCGCGCCCCCGCTAAAACCGGTTTTCGGTTCACTCTGAAGCTGTTTCAAGGCTTCACCCACGACCGAAGCGCGGGTTCTCGAGAGGAGCAGGCGTTCAAACAGGCACTCGCCCCGCTCATGGAGGCCGAGCTTCTCGGCGGCCTCCTTCTTCAGTTCCCGTGGTCGTTCAAGAATGATCCCGAGAGCCGCGACTATCTGAACAAGCTTCTCGACCGCTTTTTTGGCTATCCCCTCGTCGTCGAGATCCGCCACGCGTCCTGGAACGATCGATCCTTCTTCGACTTTCTGACACAAAAAGCCATAGCCTTTTGCAATATCGACCAGCCGCGGATCGGCCGCTCCATAGGTCCCTCGAGCCACGCCACGGGGCCTATCGGCTACGTACGCCTTCACGGGAGGAACTACCAGGACTGGTTCCGGGAAGATGCCGGCCGCGATGCCCGCTACGACTACCTCTACAGCGAAGAGGAGCTCGACCCGTGGATGGAGAAGATCTCCGAAATCAGCGAGAGCGCCTCCGAGACCTACGTCATTACGAACAACCACTTTCGTGGCCAAGCCGTCGTCAATGCACTCCAAATTCGCGCGCGCATCGAAAAACGAAAAGTCCTCGCACCCGCGTCGCTCTTAGAGCGCTATCCAGTATTGCGCAGCGTCGCCGAGCCAGACGGCCCCGAACAACCGTCCTTGTTTTGAAAATTCCGGGGCTTGCCCAGGCTCGCTCGCTACCACTATAGCTCTTCTTCCAATGGTTCGAGAACGACGGTGTGTGGTTTAAAAAGAAAGGAGATGTGGGCGAGCACGCCTCCCGACAGGGCATCGAGAGCGCCATCGAGTGTAATCTCTCGGGCGCCTTCGATCGCGCGCACCCGTCCTTGCTTTCTCTTGCCGTCTACGAGTGCCCCTAGCTCGTGGCCCTCGGCGGCCACGCCGCCGCTTCGATCGAAGATCGAGTGGATCGTCAATCGAACGCCCTCACGCGTATAGCCGTCGTTCTGCTCGACCAGCGATGCTATCGACTGTCCGACATTGCCGAATCCGAGCAGCATGATCGGCACGTTCTTCATTTCAGGGGCTCCTCTCGCCTTGCTCTGCGATCTCGAAAGTCAAGGTACACCAAAAACTCTCCCACAATATCTGCGGATCGTCGTCCACCCGCACGAGATGGATGGCGCTCAAATACCAACGCCCGTCGGACGGAATCGTCACGACCGCCTTGCCGCTTCCATCCGTGCTCGTTCTGATCTCGCCGCGAGGCCCTCCCGCCTTCCCGCCGAAGATCGGAATATCCGCGAGCGGCTCGCCCTGGTAGAACAACTGAACCTCGAGCTCTTCTCCAGGCCGCACGCGGTTCGGGTTGCGGGAAGGTACGATCTCGATCGTATGTCCCACCGGTTTCGACCATGACGGCTCCTTGTCTAGATCGCTTTCTCCCGACCCCGAATCACCCATGGTGACATCGACATCAATCGTCGCCTTCGCCCATTTCGAGTAGCGCTCGACGGTCGCATCCTCGTTCTCGCCGAGCTCGTCACGAAGCGCGAGGATGCGCTCGAGCCCATTCTCTTCGAGATAGTCCTGGAAGTCTTTCGCCTTGAGACGGACGCGGCGAGGACGCGTCCCGAGAGCGACCACGTGACTTCCGATGGCTGTCGCTTGTAAATCGAAGCTCAACGACTTTCCGTCCACGCGAAACGTATGGATCGGCCGAGTCTCGAGCGGTCCATGAAGCGCCACCGTCTCGAGACGAAGCTCGCTGACGAGCGAAAGGCTTTCGGGAAATTGATCGCCGCTATTGATAAAGACCCGGGTGAGCTCGCCGGGAGCGAGACGATATTTCCCTGCCATCAGCCAGAGCTCGTGGGCGCCAGCCGAGCTCGTCCACAAGGCAAGCGCCAGGAACAAAAAACCCCGCACCCGTCGAGCGGGTGCGGGGAAAAGTTGCATGGAAAGCCTGATTAGGCGGCCGAGAAATCAGCCGTCAGCCGTGCCGTTCCCCAATCGAGAATGATCTGGCATTGGTTACCGTCGTCGCTCACCTCGAGCTTGATCGTCATGTTGTCGACCGCTGTATCGAGCTTGGAGATGACTCCTGCAACCTTACCGACGATGTTGGTCGGCTTGAAGCTGCCAGTAAGGTCTTCCGCCACGATGAGCGTCCACTTCTTGTCCTCGTCGAAATGCGCGACGAGCTTGTAGCTCCCCTTGGCGACCACCATATCGCCGAACTTCAAGTCGACAGCCGTCGTGAGCGTCGTCGCGCGATCCGCGCCCATCCGCCAATAGCCTCCGGGAGGAAGCATGGCCAGCACGTCCCGACCCTTGGACTCCGGTCCGGTGAAATCGACCTTGACTTCCCCGCCACCGATCGTCACAGAAGTAGACCCGGCCTTGTTTCCGTGACCCATGACGACTGGCGCCACGACCATCGCGGCCACAGCGAGAACCAATCCCAACATCCCTAATTTTCTTGTCATGTACTTGAGCTCCGTTTCTTTTCGAACGTTACGATACCGTATCGAACGGCATCTCGATTCGACTAGTTGAACAAAATTGTGACCTCCGCATGGGACCGAATGATATTAGTTGGCCCCACTCTCTGACGTCGCGAGCGCCTTCTCGATCGCAGGGCCAAGGACTTCGCGAGACTGAAAGTTCACGAAGTGATTGACGATGGTGCCTGAGCCGTCCACGAGAAACAACGTCGGAAAGATGTTCACGTTGCCGAGCGAGGCTCGAACGTCGTCCGTGAGGTGGAGATTCGGATAGTTCACGCCGATTTTCTTCGCATATTCCGCGCGATAGGCGTCGTCATATTTCAATTTCAGGATCCTGTCCGCATTGAGCCCGAGGACCGTGAAGCCTTGGTCTTCGTAGGTCTCTTGAAGCGTTACGAGCTCTGGCCCAATCTTCACACATGGCGGGCAGTTCGTGAACCACACATAGACGAGCACGGCCTTGCCCGAGAACTGGCCGATGTTCATCTCTTCACCGCTATAGCTCGTGCCCGAGATAGCGGGGATGCTTTTGCCTTCCCAGCCCGTGAGCGTCCGTTCCACCGCGCGGTTGAACCGCTCGTCAGCCTTCACCGCGTCGATGTCGATTCTCGTGATCTCGCGGGTCTTCGGATCCCGCTCGATGAATTTCGGGACGCGAGGGTCGGATTGCATCACGCTTAAAACGACATCAGCGGCCTCGGGTCCGTAGAAAGCGAATTGGCCCGCGATATCTTCCAAAGTAGGAAGACGCCCCTGCCGGTCCTCGAACTCGATGACGAAGAGCGGGATGCGGAAAAACGCGCCGGTCAGCTTGTCGAGCGCCGCCCGCTCGTCGGGGGTGGTAAAAACCTCGTTGTAGAGAACAGAGAGAACGAGCCGCTCGTCAGGTTTCGCATTTTCTTTGATGTAATTAATGATGCGCCGCTCGGCGTCGTCGTCTTGGGCGAAGCCGCCCGTGCTTACGGCGAGCGCAAGCATAACGATCAAAAACCGCATAGTTACTCCTTTGTCATTCTCAGTCTTATCGTGCCCGCCATATTAGCCACCGCGCCCCGGCCGCGCAAGCGGAGCCGATGTCCTCGCCACCAATACTCCGACCGACCTCCACGTGGGACACTGATCGACGTAAGTCCTTTGCTTATAACAACCACTCTGCGGCATGAGGCTTGCTCCTTGTCAGGGGAAAGAACCCTTAAAAGGAGGCCAACATGCGAACGCTTCGGTTGCTCGATGCTCGCTCGTTCTTCACGCTGCTGGTGCTCGGCTTAGCTTAGCACTCCAATTCCCCTCGACGGCTGCTTTCGCGAGAGAGGTCGTCAATCCGGATGGCTATGCCGAGTGGCGCTACGACGAGTTCCTCATCGTCGAGGGGCAGCGCGTCAAGGCCACCAAGAGCACGCGCTTCAGCGGCAAAGGCGCCGCCCGCGGCTTCGACACCATTTCGCTCGGCTACGAGGTCAAAGTCCGGTCTCGTTATTATTGTGAGGGCGCACTGAGCACTATCGACCAAACATTTCCCACAACCGAACACGAGGACACGGTCGAAAGACCACCCTGTAGCGACTGGCGTGGATATCTCGCAAGGGATATCCTGGCAAAAGGTTTGCGAAGTGGAAGCGACAGGGCGCATCCTTGCAACAAGGGATTCAGAGGACGGGCTTCTCTATTCCTGATCTCGCGGACCTCGAGAGCAGGATGCGCCTCCTCTCCCGCCGACGCCTTCAAATTGTTAGAATCTCGCCTTCAGGAGGTTATTGTATGCATCTTCGCCCGGCCGCACTCATCACCGCGGTAGTCCTTTGCGCGCTCGCGGCCACTCGATCCGTCGAAGCTCAGAGCCACAAATTCAAGCTCGGAGGGGGCGCCGGCTTCGCCAGCCTGCATGATCCGGAGCTGAATTTCGGACGGACGTTTGTCGTCGGCGGTTTGTTCGGGTTCCGATTCAACGACAACTTCAGCTTCGAGACAGGCTTCAACTTGGCCCGATCGAACCGCGTCTACAACGAGGATGGAGTTCCCATCGACGACGTCCAGGCCTTACCGGCATTTCGCTTCCAGACGAACCGCTACCAGATAGACGGGACGTTAGTTTACAACATCGGGAGGCGACAGCCGTTCCACCCCTACATTGTCGCTGGAGGCGGGTTGGTCCGCCGCAAAAAGACGCGAACCGATGTCGTGTTCGAGACGAACGAAACCGGCCAGGACATGCTCGTCTCGTCGGAGGTCGTTCTCGACACGGCGGAATACGAGGCGGCCGCGCATTTCGGCGCCGGTGTCGAGATCTACTTCCTCTACAATGTTGCGGCCCGCGTCGAGTATCGTTTTTATATCCCGCAGAGCTTCAACCAATACACGCGCCAGTTTTATTTCGGCGCGACCTACTTTTTCGGAGAGTAAGAGCTCGATCTCAACTTCCTCGACAGGAACCTGGCAATGCGGAGCCCATCCATCCAGTTGAAGGGAAATTTCGCCGTTGTGTAATGCCCGCACGGGAGCTCGTAAACCTCCCGCTCGATGCCCAACCTCCCAATATCGCGCAAAAGCTGCTTCGAAAGATCCGGCGGGAACGAAAGGTCGTAGCGGGCGTAAATCAAAAGGGACGGCCGGTTCCGGTCGCGAAGCTGCTCGTAATAGCTGAACGGGCTCAGAGGCAGCCACAGGCGGCGAAGCTCCTCGAGGCCGACGCCCTCCTCGAGTCCCTCTCGCACCTGCCGTGTAGAGATGCCGCGCCACACAACGTCGGCGAAGTAAGGCGAGATGTGATTGAACACGGCGGCGTCCAGCCGCGACTCGTGGGCATAGACCGCGAATGCGATGGCTGAGCCCAAGCTGGTGCCAACGATGCCGAGCGGACCATAGCCTTCGCTCTCGAGCCACGATGCAGCGTTGCGGGCGTCGAGGACCGCCTGGCGAAAAGACTGAAGCGTACGCCCAACATTCGGGCTGAGCATGAAGTCCGCGCGCTCGAGCCCTCCCGGGCGCCGCGCTTCGTGATAAGGCAGGGCGACCTTGAGCGCCGTCAGCCCAAATCGGTTCAGGAGCTTGCACAACCCGTCCTGAGCGCCTTCTTTCGCGTTCCAGTGAGGCAGAACGACCACGGCCGGGCCACGCCCGTGGTTTTTTCTACTAGCGCCCGCCGGATAGAAACGGGCATGAACGCGATCGTTTTCCGGGACACCGGTCGTCGCCGATGACGTGAAGGTGAGCTCACCGTCCAACAGTTCGAGATCGCTCACGTCGCCTGGCTCGAAATAGTCCGCGCTCTTCGCGAGCGCTTTTTGCGTGTGCTCGTGAAGCACATGGCGCGCGTCTTGTTTACCCGTTGGGTCATCCGTTCGGGCCGCTAGGCCGGTTGCCAAGCTGGGATTTGTCCAATCGGCGAAGCTCGGGAGATATTCGGCGCCCCACTCGAACGGCAGAACACGCCGCTCGCCGTCATCGGTATAAGCGAGCCTGCGCTCCCAGGAATGAAAGAAAGTTCGAAGCAATTTACCGGCCAAGGGTTTTGGAGGACTAATTCAATCCTATGGGGCCGAAGGCGAAGGCGTCAAGAGCGGGTAAACTCTTTTGCGAGGGCGTCTTGAATGATCACGTTCTTGCCGGCGATCTCGATATAGCCTTGCTTGGCGAGGTCGCTGATCATTCGCGACACGGTCTCACGCGTCGCGCCAATCATATTCGCGATCTCCTGATGCGTCGGACGGCGAAAAATGACGCGACCATCCGGCTGGCGGCTGCCGTCTTCGCTCGCCATCTCGAGAAGGATCCGCGCGACGCGACCATAGACGTCGTGGAGCGCGAGATTGCCGATTTGTTGATTGGCCTTGCGTAAACGCGACGAGAGCACGGAGAGCAGGTTGATGAGCACGCGCGGCCGTTTTTCGACAATCGACAGAAAATCCCTCTGATGGAGGACGAGGATCTCGGTCTCCGCGAGTGCTATGGCAGTGGCAGAGCGCGGCTCGTCGTCGAGAAGGCTCATCTCGCCAAAGAAATCATGCTCCGAGAGCATGGACAAGATGATCTCCCGGCCGTCATCTGAGAGGATTGTGACCTTGACCCGGCCCGAGAGGATCATGAAGAGCGCGTCGCCCAGATCGTTCTCGAAGAACACCACCGCATCCTTGGGATATTTCCGGCGTGACGCTACGTTGATGAGGCTGGCCAAGTCTTCTTCTTCTAGACCTGAGAACAGTGGCACCTGACGGAAGAGCTCAGCGGTTACCATTTTCGGTTCCCTTTCCCTTCGGTCTCTGGCCCCACACTCCCTCGGCCAGTCAGTTTTGCTTTGGTGCCTGCTATTGTACGCGAGTCTTGCTCAAGGAGCCATGTGCGCCGCGAGCACCTCGACCGCCGACACGGCCTCGGATCCGCTCACTAAACTCTGAGGATCGAAATCCCCGCTCGCCCGAGCCATCAAGAAGCCCAGCGAGATCGACAGGGCCGCCGACTCGTAATGGATGTTCTCCGATGACAGGTCGGGAAAATTTTGGTCGAAACGCGATGACTCCCTTGCCATATCGTAAGCCGTCGGCGCAAGAATCTCGATAGCGGCCGCAAGGCCGTCAGCGAGATCAGCACGGCGGACGAAAGCCTGTGGCTGGAACATATGATTAGGAAACACCTCTAGAATGCCCGTCCCCACGACATGGCGGATGAACGTCCGAGCCCAGCTGTCGCCAATATCCGTCGCGATAACTTGGGTCGTCTCCGGCACACCATCATAGGCGCCCCTCAGCTCGAGATATAGGAGGGCGGCCAACTGCTGCCGGGTCAACCGATCCGCTTCACCAATCGTTTCATATTCCGGGGGCAAGTTTTGCTCTTCGTACTCCGCTTCGATGGCTTCGAAGCGCGCTATGACGTCGGCATCACGGGGAGAAAGCCGCGCTGCCGCGCGAAAAGCCTCTAGCGCCAACGCAAGATTGTCGCTCGCGTAACGAGCTTCACCCAGGATGCGAAACGCTCCGCCGTTTCGAGGCTCGAGCTCCGTGGCGCGCTCCGCGTGTATCACGGCCTGCGGGTGCAAGCCGGCGGCATGGGCGGCCTCTGCGGCTTCGATGTAGAGCCCGCCGACCTCGGGGGCGACTTCGAGCACCCGAGCATAAGCGCCCGCGGCGTCCTCGTTGCGGCCTTGATCCATCAACTTCCTCGCAGTACCGAGCCGAGCCTCGGCCACGTTTACCTGCAAGATGGAAGCATAGCGATCGACGAGCGCATGATCGGGAGAAGCTTCTCGAACCTGCAGCAGACGCTCGTAAGCCAGCTCCTCGTTTCCCGTAGCGAGTGCCGCGAGGAAGTAGCCGCTCTCGGCTGGCCCATAGCCTGAACGCTCCGCCAGCGCAATGCTGAAATATCGCTCCGAGGCCGGCCAGTTACCGAAGCGCAGCTCTAGAAACCCGAGCGCCGTGGTGACCTCCGGGCTGCGGCCATATTTTCGGCCCAGCCGCGCAAGGTTGGACTCCGCGGCATCGAGGTTTCCCAGCTGAAGCGCGCTCCAGCCCTCTTCGAAGCGCCGTCGCTCGCCGTCCGAGAGGATTTCTGGAGGTGAGAGCTTCATTTCCTGGACGACGTTCCAGGAGGGGACGGTGGCAGGAGTGAAATCCCGCTTCGGGGCGCAGCCTGCCAACACGACAACGGCAACGAACCCGGCTGCCTGGAAGCCTCTACTCTTAAAATTCATGCGCAATTTTCCGCGAGGGGCAGATATACGGGATGGCCGCATATTCGAGCACAATCTCTGCAAGTTGAACTCCATACTAACTTTGCGGCGACTTTAAGTCAAGAAATGAAGTCACTTTCCGTCATGTTCAACGAGGGCCAACACATCGCCGAATCCGATCCGCCCTTCTCGAACGAGCTTCGGCGTCGATCCCGTGATGTCGACGATGGTCGAAGCGCGCCCACCGCTCGTGGCGCCCCCGTCCAGGACCACATCGATGAGATCGCCCAGCCCGGCCTCGACCTCCTCGGCCGTCATCGCGGGCGGACTCCCGCTGACGTTCGCGCTCGTCGATGTCACCGGCCCCGCCGCCGATGCAAGCGCCCTCGCAACCGGAAGACTACTGATGCGGAGCGCGACCGTCCCATCTTCGGATGCCGCGGCGACCCCGGGCAACGCTTCCACCACTAGCGTCAACGGCCCCGGCCAGAACTCCTCAGCGAGACGTTGCATCAGAGCCGACGGCGCCACCGTGACGTCGGCGAGCTGCGAAGTGTTCGCGAGGATGAGCGGCAAAGCGCGCGAAAGGGAGCGGCCCTTGATCTCGAACACACGGCGACACCCTTCGAGGTCGAAGGCAGACGCGGCCAAGCCGTAAAATGTCTCGGTTGGATAGGCGACGACTCCACCTCTCCCGAGCGGAGCGACGGCAAGACGCATCACATCGGGCTCGGGACGACTGCTCGCGACCTTCAACCGCACCGACGGACTCCCATGTAAGTGCCCATGCTATACTGACTTCACCTCCATTCGTCTCACGTCTCTATGAGCATTCGCCCAGGGCGGTTTCTATCCATCGCGATCGTGTCGATGTGGCTCGGGCTTCTCGGCCTACATATCTCGCAAAACTACGCGCGCTCCGAAACCGCGACCCTCATCGACCTGTCCGCGTCGAGCGGGCCCGACGAGGCCGAGCTGACGCAGCGCGGAGTCTTCTATCGCGGCGAGCGGATCGGCTATATCCGCGAACGTCTCACACCTCTCGAGAGCGGCTATCGCGTCGAGCAGAGCGGTGAGTTCACGCTAAAGCTTCTCGGACGGGAGCGTCAAATGAAAATGGAAGGTTCGGCTACGACCGGACCTCGAGGAGAGCTTCGAACGTTCAAGTTCCAGATCACAACATCAACGCGTCGGTCTCCGTTCGAGACGACCGTGCTCGGGAGAGTCAACGGCAACCAGCTCGAGCTCACCATCCGTTCGAGCCGGTCGGAGAGGACGGAAACAAGAACACTCGACGAACCCATTTTGCTGCCATTGAACTTGTACTACTCGCTCGCATCGAACGGATGGACGAGCGGGGAAACCTATCGCGTCCATCTTTTCGATCCGATGACGCTCACCGAAGGCGAAGCGACGATCGAAGTCAAAGATCTGGAGATCGTGCGCTGGGGCGGGCGCGAAGAAGAAGCGTACCGCCTCCAAACAACATTCGCCGGGCTCACGACAACCGCTTGGGTCAACGACAAGGGCGAAGTGCTTCAGGAAGAGACACCGCTCGGTTGGACGCTCCAGAAAGAAGCGCCTGGCAGTGGCCTTCAAGCACGAGAGGCTGGCGCAGCGCCCGACATCTTGTTCGCTTCGGCCGTCCCCGCGATTGGCTTCGCCGGAGAGGCGTCAGAGCTTCAGGCGGTCGTCTTGAAGCTCGAACGGTTCCCAGACGGCTTCGATGCGATGGTGGGCGGAAGGCAAAGCCTCAACGAAGGCAATCTCCACATCGAGCGCGAGAGAGCACCCTATACCGGGCGCGACGTCTTGTCCGAGGATGAGCTCAGACGCGCGCTCCGCGCCGATGCCTTCATTCAGTCCGACGACCCCGAGATCCGCAAGCAAGCGGAAGAGGTGACCCAAGGGCTCGCGGATGTCGACAAAGCGCGGGCGCTGAGTGATTGGGTGTTCGAGAACCTAGAGAAATCGCCGACGCTCTCGGTCCCGAGCGCCCGAGAGGTGCTCGACAACCGTGTGGGAGATTGCAACGAGCACGCGGTTCTGTTCGCGGCGCTCGCCCGAGCCGTCAACCTCCCGACGCGGCTCGCCACCGGGCTCGCCTATACGGGAGGCCAGTTCTACTACCATACATGGCCTGAAGTTTGGGTCGGCAAGTGGCTCGCCGTCGACCCGACTTTTGGGCAGTTCCCGGCCGACCCCATGCACGTGCGCCTCCTCACGGGAGGACTCGAGTCGCAGTACGAGATCCTCAAGATTATAGGTCGGGGCGCAACGATCGAAGTCTTGGAGACCCGATGATCCGACTCGAAGAGCTCGCAAAGAGCTACGGCTCCCACGAGGCGGTGAAAAACCTCTCGCTCCACGTTCCTGCCGGTGAGCTCTTCGGTTTTCTAGGACCGAACGGCGCGGGCAAAACGACGACCATCAAGATGATCGCGGGCCTCCTGCAGCCCACATCGGGCCGTGTTCTTCTCGGAGGCCACGATCTCAAACGCGAGCCCGTCCAGGCCAAAGCGGCCCTCGGCTTCATTCCCGATAGACCTTTCCTCTACGAGAAACTCTCGGCCAACGAGTTTCTGCGCTTCATTGGAGGCATCTACGGATTCGACGGCAACGGGCTCGAGAGCCGCATCGGGGAGCTCCTGGAGCTCGTCGAGCTGTCCCACGTTCGTGCTGAGCTCATAGAAAGCTTCTCGCATGGGATGAAACAACGCCTCGTCATGGCGGCCGCCTTCGTCCACCAGCCGAAAGTGCTCGTGGTCGACGAGCCGATGGTCGGTCTCGACCCCAAGGGCGCGAGGCTCATCAAGAAAGTCTTCCGCGAGTACTGCGACACGGGCCACACCATCTTTGTCTCCACCCATACACTCGACGTCGCCCAAGAGCTCTGCGATCGCATAGGGATCATCATGAACGGCGAGCTCATCGCCTGCGGCACGATGGATGAGCTCGAGAACCACGCGAAGACCGAGGGTCACGACCTGGAAGAGATCTTCTTGAAATTGACCTCCGGCGATGGCTTTCGCGAATCCGAGGAAAGCTGAGCCGTTGAGATTTGAGTTCACCCCTCGCCAGGTCATAGCACTGCTCGTTCCCTCATGGCAGTCCTTCCGCAACCGGAGACGGAGCGCCGGAAAGAGCGATGTATTTCGCGGTTTATTGTTCGCCTTTGTGGGGCTCGTCTTCGGCTTGTTCGTTTTCGGTGGCTTTTACCGAATGCTGCTCTATATCGGTCAATTCGCGGAGTTCACCGCACCGCTCACCCATCAAGTGCTGGCCACGACCTCGACTTTCATCTTGACATTGCTCTTCGCGAGCACCGTCGTCACCGCGCTTTCCACGCAATACTTGTCTGACGATCTGTCTCTTCTCGTCAGCAGTCCGATTTCTCTGCCGGCGCTATACGGCTCGAGGCTCGTCTTGACCGCCCTCCAGTCCTCTTGGATGGTCGTGCTCTTCAGCATTCCGATCTACGCGGCCTTCGCTTTCACGTCGCCGGCGCCCTGGCAGTTTCTCGGTGCGGCCGCACTCGCGCTCGCCCCGCTCGTCGTGATTGCCGTTGCCGTTGGCAGCATGGTGACATCGGTGCTCATGGCCGTCTTCCCCGCGCGGCGGGTTCGCGAGATGCTCGTTCTACTCGCCGCGTTGTTCGTCGTGCTCCTCGTGTTTCTCATTCGCGTACAGCAGCCGGAGAAGCTCTTGAACCCGCACTCCATTTACGACATCAGCGAGTTCTTCGCGGCTTTCCAGACCCCGAGCGCGTCGCTCCTTCCGAGCTCGTGGGCGACGAGCCTGCTCATTGCTGGACGCCGCGCCCAGCCCCTTCCATTTATGCCTCTGGCGCTTTTGTGGAGCACGGCCGCCGCCACCACCGTCCTTGGCTGTTGGCTTGCTCGCGCCATCTACTATCTAGGCTATTCGCGGGCGCAAGAGTCGCGGCCGGCGAAGTTCTCGACGCTACCTGTCGTGGACCGAATGCTAGAGGCCATCACGCGCCCATTCGAAGTACGCTTTCGCTCGCTGTTATTGAAGGATATGCGGACGTTCGTGAGAGACGCGACGCAGTGGTCCCAGCTTCTGCTGCTTTTGGCACTCATCGTCGTCTATCTCTACAACTTCAGCGTGCTGCCGTCGAACTTTACTTTCGCTACTTTCTTTCTTCAAAATCTCTTTTCGTTCTTGAATCTCGGCCTCGCGGGCTTCGTGCTCGCCGCGGTGGCGGTTCGTTTCGTGTTCACATCGGTATCCGCGGAAGGACTTGCGTTCTGGATCGTTCGCTCATCACCCCTCACGGTGGATCAGTTCCTGTGGAGCAAGTTCTGGACAGCGATTCCACCGCTCGTCGTCCTGTCTCAAATTCTTACCATCGCCTCCAACCATTTTCTTGGCGCCACCATGTTCATGACCGTGTTATCAGCCATAACGATTCTATGCGTCACTTTCGGCATCGTGGGGCTCGGCGTTGGGATGGGAGCGATATTTCCGAGATTCAAGTTCGAGAACGTCACCCAGATCGCGGGAAGCGCTGGCGGGCTTCTCTATATGATCGCCGCAACGTCCTTCGTTGCGGTCGTTTTGTTTCTCGAAGCCGTCCCTGTATATCTTTATCTGAACGCGGAGTATCGCGGGTTACCGCTCGAGAACCGCGCGTGGCTCATCATCGCTGGCACGCTCTCATGCGTGCTCGTCGTGAACGCACTCGCGGTATGGCTTCCCATGCGCATGGGCGCGCGGCGTCTCGCGGCCATGGAAATCTGAGATCGCCTAGCGGCACGTTGAAAACTGCACGCGTGGGAATTACGATACGCGTGAAATGTCAGTCCAACCCGGCCCAGAGCTGTCAGACCTCTCGACCGTCGTGCTCCTCGACAGGGCGAAGCAGGGGGACGGCAAGGCGCGAGACGCCTTGTGCCACCGATATCTCCCCCGACTTCAGCGCTGGGCGCGCAGTCGACTTCCGAGCTACGCTCCCGGCGTGCTCGAGACCGACGACCTCGTTGAAAAAACGCTCCTCGAGACGTTTAAGCGCGACGAGGCATTCGACCCCGAACATAGCGGCGCTTTTCTAGGCTACGTTCGCGGCTCGGTAGACAAGCGCATCGTCGACGAAATCCGGAAAGTCGGGCGCCGACCTGCGGCAGAAGAGACCGCTGATGAGGCCGCGGACCCAGGCCCAAGCCCACTCGCAGGCCCTTTGGACAGCGAGAAGAGCGTGCTCTACGAGAAAGCCTTCGCACGGCTCGAGCTCGCGGACCAGGCAGCCATCACGGGGCGTCTCGAAGACGGCCTCCGGTACGACCAAATCGCCCACGAGCTCGGAAAATCGACCCCAGATGCCGCCCGAATGGCGGTAAGTCGCGCGCTTGTCCGTCTAGCAAGAGAGATGAAGACCATGAGGTCGAAGTGAGTAGCGAAGACGACCGCCTCCTCCGTATAGCCAAGGCTGTCTCGGACTCCGAAGCCGTGGATTGGTCGGAAGCTCAGGCGAAAGCGAATGATCCGGAAGAGCGAGAGCTCGTCCGCCTGCTTCGAGACATAAGCCATGTCACGGAGCTTCAGCGCACCCGGACCAGGCACGCAGCACGTGAGTCCCGGGCGCCCCAAGGACCCAGCATCTGGGGCCAGCTCCAGCTGGGCGAAAAGCTCGGAGAAGGCGCCGCGGCCCAGGTTTTCCGCGCACGAGACAGCGAGCTCGACCGCGAAGTCGCCTTAAAGCTGTTCCATCACGATGAGCGCATCGGGCCCGCTCAGCGGCACGCGCTTCTTCTGGAAGGACGCAACCTCGCACAGCTGCGTCACGAGAATGTCGTGACGGTGCTCGGGGCCGCCGAACATGACGGGCGCGTTGGGATCTGGATGGAGCTCGTGGAAGGACGCACCCTCAGCGAGATCGTCAAGAAGGAAGGTCCTTTCAGCGCGACCGAGGCAACGCAGATGGGGATCGAGCTCTGCGGCGCGCTCGCGGCCGTCCACCGGAAACAACTCGTCCACGGCGACATCAAAGCCCAGAACGTCAAGCGAGAGGCTGGTGGCCGTACCGTTCTCATGGATTTCAGCAGTAGCCGTGGCGCCGACGAGTCTCCGGGCAATCCTGAATCGGACCCCGCAGGAACGCCACTCTACATGGCGCCAGAGCTTTGGCAGGGCGCTACTCCGTCCCGCGAGAGCGACCTCTACGCCCTCGGCGTGCTTCTCTACTACTTGGTAACCGCCCACTTCCCGGTACGGGGCACGCGCATCGAGTCCCTACGACGCGCGCACGAGAACGGTGAGCACTATCTGCTGCGGGACGAACGCCAGGGTCTTTCGGACGTATTCGTACGCGCGGTCGAAAAAGCGCTGCGCCGAAACCCCGAGGAACGCTTCGCGAGTGCCGGTGCGCTGGAGGAAGCGCTGCGGGAGGTCGTCGCGGTGCCCGTGCCGAAGATAGAGACGGTGGAGACCGCGACGCCCGAGCCCGCAAGCTCGGGCACTACACTCGCGCTTTTCGCGGGTTTCGGTCTCACAGCTGGCGGGGTCGTGTTTTTGACATTTCTCGGTTTCATCACGAATTCCGCGTTTCGAATGGCGCTCCACGTGCCGCCGGGATTCTCTACGGATAGTCTTGCGGATCATTTGGGTCTGGGCGTCCAGGCAATGATTCCCGTGGTGTACTACTCGGCATGGACATTTCTTGCACTCGCCGGCCTCTACATCGTCGTCAGAGCGAGCCTGGCCCTCAGGCGTCGTTTCTTCGCGAGCCCAAGCTATGGGGTCGAGCCATTCATGGATCGGTTCTTCGGCACAGACCCCTCCATGTTCGTGGCCGGCTTCTTCGTCGCGGGCGCCCTTATGCTGGCCGGTGTCACCTGGACTTATTGGGACATTCACCAAGCGTGGCTCCAGATGTATTACGCCGATTCGGTGACGAGCATCGACGTGACACCATTGGGAGCGGATGCGTGGCCGAGTCACCAAAATCGCAAAGCCGCATACTCCGCCGCGCTCCTGCTGCTCACCATTGGCGGCGTGCTGTTGCTCGTCCAATTGAAACGGCGAGGATCACCGGCGGGAATCCGCTATATATTGTGTGGAGGGCTCGCGACCTTGCTCTTGCTCGGCAGCACCTTCATGGTCATCCCTTATCGTCTCCTCTGGCAGAACGAGTCGCACAAGGTTCAGTTCAACGGCCGCCCCGCCTATGTAGTCGGGCAGCACAACTCGGAAGTCTTTCTCTTCATACCGACCGACCCCTCGAAAAGCCACCACATCGTCCGCGACACGGATCCGCGTCTGGACTGGGGAGATGAACGGATTGTGGCGGATGTCTTCGAATATCTGGACGAACCGTAGCGCTCAGCAGAATTCGAAGAATTCGGTCCGTCTATTCGATGCGGATTGTATTATTACTACCGATGGCGATATGGAGGAAAGCCATGAAGCATTGGGTAGTTGTAGCGACGATATCAGCGGCGCTTTTCTTGATGGAGATGGAGCACGCGCACGCAGGGGGTCGCGGCGGGGGAACCGGAGGCGCGATGAACAAGCTGAGCGGCCCAGGTCCATTTGTTGCATTCGGAGGTACAGTCGGCGCTCCTTTTATGTGTTTTCTCCCTATTGGCCAGGGCTGTGACAAAACCGAGAGCCACCCGGCAATACCACTCTGGTTGGATCTTGCGGTGATACGCTTTTGGGGTGAGAGTGACTTCGAAGGGACCAACGTCGACGGGTGGGTCATCGAGCCTTCCGTCGAGTGGGGGCGCGTAACGAAACCAGGCAGAATTTTGTTCTCGCACAGACGCCTTTTTGCAAACCTTGGTTTCGGCTTCCGTCGGTTCAGAGGTGATAATTTTCCGAACTTTTGGCGGTCATCCATCAATGGCCGCATCGGGTACAAATTTTCGCCCCAAGGAGCACTCCGAGGAGCCATTGGAATCAGTCGTTTCTTGACGCCATTCACCCATCGCGAATTCGATTCCACGGCGGACGCGAACGATAAGTGGGTTTGGAGCTTTCAAATCAGCTACCTCGTTGAAAGCTTAAACTAAGGCGCCTTCAAACGCGTTGCCGCGGCGATCCTCAGTCGCCGCTCGACTCGGACGACCCGATTGTTCCGCCGAGTCCCTTAAGGCTGAGTCTTCGCACACTACGCCCGACGGGAACTTCACGACGAACGCAACGCGCACGCTCGATGCGTTGGGTCGTTGTCGGTCTCAACGAGCTAGACCATCCTTTATCGATACCCGTGGCGCTTCCGCTCCACGTAGCACTTCATGTACCGCCCTTCCCGCGTTCGATGGACGTGCCAGTAGCTCTCGTGATCTTCGTGCGGCCGATAGTGGTGGTGTCCTCCGCTGTATCGGCATTCCACGAGGTGGTCGCAGGCTAGCCGATGATAATGATGATAGTCGGTTATTGGCTCGTAATACACGGGATGATGGTGCCCGCAAGCCGAGGCCATGGAGACAAAGAGGACCACACGAAGGACGTTTGGCATGACAACCTCCTCGGCGGCGACCGTACATGTATCCACAGCAAGATTCGTACCGATGAAGGGGCGCCTCCAACGGCATAAGCGTCCCCCTGCGGAGACACTTTAGTTCACTTGGTGGGAGCTTTCGCGCGGGGATGATGGCTGTCGTAAATGCGCCGGAGCCTCTCGCGGCTCACATGCGTGTAGATCTGCGTCGTTCCGATATTCGAGTGGCCGAGCATGAGCTGCAAGCTCCGCAGGTCGGCTCCCCGCTCGAGCAGGTGAGTGGCGAAGGAATGCCGCACGACGTGCGGTGACAAGGCGCCTCGGATCCCGGCGGTTCGGCCGCAGGCTTTCAGGATCTGAAAGAAACGTTGGCGCGTCATCGCTTTTCCTAGGCGGCTCAAGAACATCGCATCTTCGGCATCTGGCGCCCTCCGCACGAAAGACGGACGGCCGCCGCGGAGATAGCGCTCGATCCACTGTTTCGCGGACCGCCCAAAGGGTACGACGCGCTCTTTACGCCCTTTTCCTTGGCACACGAGATAGCCGATGTCGAAATTGAAATCGTCAATCCTCAATGTGATGAGCTCCGAAACTCTGAGACCGGTGGCGTAAAGCAGCTCGAGCATCGCCCGGTCACGTAACCCTTCCGGCATGGCGGTATCGGGCGCTTCGAGAAGGCTATCGACTTCGTCCAAATTCAAGTAGCGCGGCAAGCTCTTCGGAAGCCGGGCCGAGTCGATCTGCTCTGCCGGATCGATTCGGATCGTTCCTTCGGCAGCGGCAAACCGATAGAGGCCTCGCACCGCGGAGCTCACACGCGCGATCGAGCGCAGGGAAAGCCCATGACGATGCAAGTCCCGAAGAAAATCCCGGAGATCACCAGCCGTTAGCGACGCGAGCGTCTTGCGTTTGCCCGTCACGAAGAGCTCGAGCTTTGCGATGTCCCGTCGATAAGCTGTTATCGTGTTCGGCGACAGTCCTCTCTCGACTTCTAAGTAATGAAGGAACGAATTCTTCAAAACCTAATCGTCACGCCGAAATACTGACCGCGCAACCGAAAGATTGCCCGAGATTC
Source organism: Acidobacteriota bacterium (assembly GCA_004356105.1). GTDB lineage: Bacteria > Acidobacteriota > Vicinamibacteria > Marinacidobacterales > SMYC01 > SMYC01. The sequence goes on from SMYC01000308.1 coordinate 28,657, forward strand.
AGGCTCTACGTTCTTGAACCGGTTGTAAGAGTTCCGATAGCCATAGGAAAAGCCAAGGCTCGGGACGGCGTTGTAGGTTACCGAGATGTCGACATCAGTCATGACTCCGATCTCCTCACGTTTCATCCCGAGCGCCTCCGCGCTCACCGCGAGGGCGGGCGTCAAATAGAGCCGCGACGCAAGGCCAAAGATTGGCAAGTCCATCGTGAGGGGCACCGGAGTCACTGAGACGCCGGAAGAGCTGAAGTCGGTCGTCGCCCTGAAACGCGCCCATTCTCCTGCAACAGCGACGTAACCATATTGTCCGCTCCAAAGGTCGAAACGGATCCCTCCCCGTCTTTGTTCGAGCTCGACAAAGCTGGTCAAGGTCGCGCCCGTCGGAAACGTCGTCCCCGAGATCGTCAGAGCCTCCGACACGATCACGTCGGCGTCATAGCGAGCTCGGAACCAATTTGCGCGGATCTTGATTCTCCTCGTCAGACGAACCCCAACGTGATAGTCGAAGGTTCGCTGCTGCGGAAGACCGAGAGCGAGCACCGGGTCGAAGTTACTACCGATGAGGTCTGGATTCGAAAGACGCATCTCCGAGACGAGGTCGGAGCGCCATCGACGCAGCTCGAACTCAAACGTACTCCGCTCGCCATAATTGATCGACGGCCGCTGCCGCATCTGCGCCGTCGCAACGGTCTCGGCCATCGAGAACAGCACGAGGAGGATACACGTCTTTACCAATCCCATTTCACCTCCGAAGGTCTTATTTAAATGCCGCGAGCGCTTGATCCAACTCTCGGACTCGAAGGAGCTTGCACCCGAAAAAAAACACCGCGAGGCCCGCGAGAACGGAGCTGCCTACCTGCAGCAGTCGCGTCCACACCACGTCATGTCCGAGAGAGCTGTCGAGGCCTCGAAAGGTAAGAAACGCAACCGCACCCATCACTGCGGAGACTACCACCGTTTTACCGAGGGTCACGAGCGCCGTCCTGCCACCGAGACGCCCGAGCCCGCTTCGCCTTCTAAACAGAAGCCAAAGGAAAACGAGCGATATCGTCATCGTCGTCGACGTCGCGAGCGCCAGGCCACGGTGGTCGAGCCCGAGCCGAATGACAAAGAGCCAGTTGAGAGCCGCGTTCAACAACATGGTCGCGAGGCTGACGAGGAGCGGCGCGCGAACGTCCTGAAGCGCATAAAAGCCGTCCGTCACGATCTTGACGGCGGCGAAGCTCAAGAGGCCGACGGCGTAGAAACGCAGAGCGCCAGCAACTTGCACCGTATCGGACGGGGCAAAACGACCCTGCTCGAAGATCAGGCGTACGATGGGAGGCGCCAGCACGAGAAGACCGACCGTGGCGGGCACGGTAAACAGGATCACGAGTCGCGTCGCGAAAGAGAACGTGTCGCGAAAGCCGTCTATGTCCTTCTTTGCCGCCGCGCGACTGAGGGCCGGGAGCGTCGCGACCGAGACCGCAACGGCGACGAGGCCAAGGGGTAAGTGCAAAATGCGAAAAGCCTGGATGATCCACGTCATCCACCCTTCGCCCCTCGACGCGAAGATCGAGCTCACCAACAGATTGACTTGAACGGTCGAAGCAATCAGGGCTCCCGGCCCGAAAAGACGCAACACCTTCCCGAGCCACGGGTCGCGAAAGTCGAAATTGGGGCGATAACGGTACCCGAGTCGGAACAAAGATGGGAGCTGCCATAAAAGCTGCAAGAGGCCACCCACCAGCACGCCTATCGCCATCCCGATCGCCGGATGCTGGCCGTAGCGAGGTGCTACTGCGTAGCCTGTCACGCCGACGACGATCGATCCGATATTGAAGAACGCCGAAGCCAGCGCCGGAACGAGAAAGCGGCCGCGTGCGTTGAGAACACCCATGACGAGGGCGGCAATGGTGACGAAGAAAATGAACGGGAACATGATCTGCGTGAGCCGCACCGTGAGGTCCCGCTTCGTCGCAAAGCCGTAGCTTTCATCCGGAGCGAGCGGCGTGTCGAAGCCCGCGCCGGGAAAGACCCAGGCTACGAGGCCATCGGCACAAAGGATGCCGGCCAAGGTCAGCGCAGCCATCACAAGGATCATCGCGTTCAACACCACGCTCACCAGACGAAGCGCGGCTTCTTTTCCCTCTTTCTCTTGGATCTCCGAGAACGTCGAGACGAAGGCTTTGCTCAAGGCGCCTTCGCCGAACATGTCGCGAAACAAGTTTGGCAGGCGAAAGGCCGCGTAGAACGCGTCTAACACGATGCGCGCCGAGAACAAATAGGCGAGCACCTGTTCGCGGACGAGGCCAAGCACTCGCGAGACCATGACGCCGATACTGACGGTGCCCGCGGAACGTGTCAGGTTTTCGCGATCGAGTGCGGCGTCGTCTGCCGAATGCTTGCGATGGGAGACGCGCTGGCTTCCTAGAGGCGAGCTCTCCGTGTCGGAGGGGGAAGCCATGCGACCACTATATTACATTTCATGATATGATTTTCTAACCGCTCATATGTCATACCGATAGAGGCAAACGCGGTGCCGCCAACCAATAATTCGCAAAATTCCACGGGGCCTCTCCCGTTTTATGAAAGTGCACCACTCGCCGGATTGCTCTTCGTCTTCTGGGTCATCCTCTCCGGCAAGATAGACCTCTTCCACTTAGCCGCAGGTGCTCTGAGCTCGGTGGCGATCGCCGTGGCGACGTGTTGGCTCTATGCGCTTTCTCCGCCGTTAGGCCCGGCAGGGCGCCATCCCTTTTGGACGTTTCCCTGGATTCGCCTCGTCGGTTATGTGCCCTGGCTCGCGACGCAGATCGTCGTCTCGAGCTTTCAGGTGGCGCAGATCGTACTGAGCCCGAAAATGAAGATCCGGCCGACCGTCGTAAAATTCGACTATCCCCTGCCGCACAATATCGCGCGGGCAACGCTCGCAAACTCCATAACACTCACCCCCGGGACCGTGACCATCGACGTGCGCGGCGACGAATATGTCGTCCACGCGCTCACCGATGACGCCGCGGAGCCTCTTTTGAGCACACAACCGTCACCTTCGAACATGAAAGAGCGCATCCGCACGCTGTTCCGCACTAACGAGAACTGACCCAAACGGCTCTGATCACAATGACCACTTTTATCATGGCACTCACGGTCGGCATTGCGCTCACGATGTTGGTGTCGCTCTATCGGCTCCTTCACGGCCCGACTTTATGGGATCGCTTGAGCGGTCTAGGGCTCGTCGGAACAAAGACGATTGTGCTCGTGCTCTTGATGGGCCGTATTACCGGGCGCGAGGACATCTTCGTCGACATTACACTGTCCTATACGCTCATCAGCTTTATCGGAGCTTTGGCGCTCGCAAAATATTTCGAAGGCAAAGAGACCGGCCCATGACCGATTATTTGGCATGCGCTCTGCTCGGCTCAGGTTTTTTCTTCATTGTGACAGGCGCACTCGGTATCCTCCGACTTCCAGACTTCTACACACGACTTCACGCCATGGGCAAGTCCGACACCCTCGGGGTGGCTCTCATGGTGCTAGGGACGGCGGTGCTCGAAGGCGCCACCCTCAACGGCTTGAAGATCGTGTTAATCATTTTCTTCGTCGGTCTCGCGAACCCCACCGCCACACACGCGCTCGGCCGAGCCGCCTATCGAAGCGGCCTCGTCCCTTGGGAATCCCCACGTGACACTAACTAATGACTAAAACATCCTGGCAGCTATGATCGCACCTATCGTAACTTTGTTTCTCATGATGATGGTCTTGTGTGCCATTGCCGCGCTACAAGTGTCGGATCTCTTGGGCGCCGTGGTCATTTTTGGCGCTTTCAGTTTCTTCTCCGCTATTTTCTTCACGCTTCTTGGCGCACTCGATGTGGCCTTCACGGAAGCGGCGATTGGCGCAGCCATTACAACCGTCTTCTTCGTCTCAGCTATTTATCGAACGCACCGAAAGGTGACCTAGACCGTGCAGCAACTACTTCAACGAATCGCATGGCTACCCTTCGTCGCCGCCGCGGCCATCTTGTTCTATGCCGCGCGAGATCTGCCTACCATGGCGGATCCTAACGCACCTGCCTCGACCCACGTTTCACCCCGTTATATCGAGAGCGCTTTAGAGGAGACCGGCGCCTCGAACATGGTCACCGCCGTCCTCGCGGATTATCGCGCCTACGACACGCTCGGCGAGACAGTGGTGATCCTCACCGCGGGGCTTGCCTGTCTCCTGGTGCTCGGCGCGTTTACCCCGGCTCGCTCGGGCCCTACTGAAAAAGAGGCGATGCCCTATGAGTTCGGAAGCGACATCGTTGACGCAACGAGTCGACTGCTCATCCCCTTCATCATCCTCTTCGCCCTCTACGTCGTCGTCCACGGACATACGAGCCCCGGAGGAGGCTTTCAGGGCGGCGCCATATGCGCCGCCGCCATCATTCTCGTACGTCTCGTGCGCGGGCGAGCGCCCGGCCTCAAGCTTCTCCCGACCTACACAGTGGCGATCGGCTCGATCGGAGTGCTCGTCTACACGGGCACGGGACTCGTCAGCTTGTTCTTCGAGAAAAACTTTCTCGACTATTCCGGCCTCCCTCTTCCTTTCCATGGCGGACACTTGCGCGAGATGGGCTCCCTTTCGGTGGAGACGGGTGTCTTCATCACCGTCACCGCGGTGATGGTATTGATTTTCGACGTCCTGACGATGGGCTCGGAGGAATAACGCGTGGAAGCCGAAACGCTCAGCGTCGTGAATTACTGGCTCGCAGCTTCATTGTTCCTCATCGGCTTATACGGCATCCTTGCCCGACCGCATCTCGTTCGGAAGCTCATGGCGATGAACATCCTTCAGGTCGCCGTCATCGTTTTTTTCATCATCTTGGGATACAAGAGCGACGCGACGCCGCCGATCGTGCGCCAAGGAGACGAGACTCCTATCGCGCGCAACTACATCAACCCGCTGCCTCACACGCTGATGCTGACCGCCATCGTCGTGAGCGTCAGCACAACGGGCGTGGCTCTTGCGCTCCTCATCCGAATTCACCGTCGTTTTGGAACGTTGGATGAGTCCGAGCTAATCGAGAAGCTGAAGTAGTACTCATGGAGCACACACCGATCCTGATCGTTCTCGTGCCTCTCACGAGCGCGCTTCTGATCCCCTTCCTTGCCATGGGTGGCGGGCGCTTTGCGCGCGCCGGATTGCTCTTCGCGACCGCGGGCTCTCTGCTTTCCTCGATCCTTGCGCTTCGCGCAAGCCTCGAGGGCGAGGTGTTGAGCTATCACGTCGGCGGCTGGCCTCCGCCCTGGGGAATCGAGATCGTCATCGATCCTTTGAGTGGAGTCATGGCGACTCTCGTGAGCTTCCTAGCCGTGCTCGCCGCGTTTTACAGCGGACCTTATCTCAGCGGATGGACAGCGCGCCGCACGGGAACGTTTTGCAGTCTCTTTGCTCTTCTCGTCACGGGCCTTCAAGGGATCGTCGTGACCGGCGACTTGTTCAACCTCTACGTCTTTCTCGAGATCTCGTCCATCTCCGCCTATGCGCTTCTCTCATCGGGCGGCAGCAAATCGGTCGTCGCCGTCTTCCGCTATCTCTTGATTGGAACGGTGGCGGCGAGCTTCTACTTGATCGGAGTAGGCTACCTCTACGCCATGACGGGCACGCTGAACATGGCGGACATGGCGGCCCGCTTACCCGAGACGTCAGACTCCCCCGTCATCGTCGTCGCCGTTTCCTTCATCGTGATAGGGCTCGCCATCAAAGCCGCTCTTTTCCCCCTTCACGGATGGCTTCCTGACACCTACACTTACGCTCCCGGCCCGGTGATTGGGTTCGTAGCCGCCGTCATGACAAAAGTGAGCGCTTACGCGCTCTACCGAATTCTCTTTTATGTGTTCGTCGCGGGTACGGGGCCGCGAGAGCCGCTCCTTCTTCTTGGCTGGGCCTCTGTGATCGCTGTGGTCGCGGGCTCGTTGATGGCGCTCGCTCAGAAAGATGTTCAGCGGATGCTCGCCTATTCGAGCATCGGTCAGATGGGCTACATCATGCTCGGGATCGCGATCGGAACACCGCTCGCGCTGACGGGAGCCCTTCTGCACGTCGTCAACCACGCCGTCATGAAGGGCTGTCTCTTCATGGTCGTGAACGGAGTCCAGTGGCGTCTCGGTGTCTTTCGCGTGCGCGATTTCGCGGGCATGGGTCGCAGGCTTCCATTGACGATGGCGGCCTTCACCGTCGCCGCACTCTCCATGATCGGGCTTCCTCCGACCGCCGGATTCTTCAGCAAGTACTACCTCGCGCTCGCCGCGCTCGAGTCGGGCTACATCCCGTTTCTCGCAGCGCTCATCCTTTCGAGCCTCCTGGGGGCCGTCTATTTTTTCCGCGTGCTCGAGAAAGTCTATCTCAGCCCAGAGAACGTTGAAAAAACGCGCGACACGAGTGAGCTTCCCTTGCCCATGCTCGCGCCGATCCTGACGCTGGCGGTGCTCGTGCTTCTCCTCGGTGTCTTCAACCAAACTGTCGTGACCGAGCTCATCCAACCAGGGCTTCCCTCGTGAGCGAGCTATTGATGTCCGGCGGCCCCTTAGCAGCGGTCCTCGTATCTCTCGTCGCCGCGGTCGCGATCTTCGTGTTTCGCAACCATCCGAACCTCCGGGAAGCTGTAACACTCGCGGCAGCCGTCATCAAGTTCGCGATCGTCTTCTCGCTGCTCCCTACGGTGCTCGATGGCGGCGTGGTCGAGAGCCAGCCGCTCGAGCTCGTGCCCGGCTGGGCGCTCCATCTCCGTGCCGACGCGTTCGGAATGGTTTTCGCGCTGTTGGCATCGTCATTGTGGATTCTCACCTCCGTCTACTCGATCGGCTATATGCGGAGCGGAGGCTATACCCACCAGACAGGCTATTACGCGAGCTTTGCGATCTGCGTTTCGAGCGCTATTGGGATCGCGTTCGCGGCCAACCTGGCGACATTCTTCATTTTCTACGAAATCCTGACCATAGCGACCTACCCGCTCGTGATTCATCGCCGCAACGAGGAAGCCATTGCCGGCGGTCGCAAATATCTCGCCTATACACTCATCGCGGGACAGGCGCTGCTCGTCGCGGTCGTTTGGAGCGCGAGCCTAGCGCCCGGGGCAACGTTCCAGCCGGGAGGCTTTCTCTCGGGAAGTGCGTCGTCCGGAACACTTCAGGCGCTCTTCGTGCTCTTCATCATCGGAATTGGCGCCAAAGCCGCCATCATGCCGCTACATGGATGGCTCCCCGCCGCGATGGTAGCGCCGACGCCAGTGAGCGCGCTTCTACATGCCGTCGCTGTCGTGAAAGCAGGCGTCTTCGGATGTGTACGGATCGTGGGCTTCGTGTTCGGGGTCGACCTCATCAGAGAGCTCGGGCTCGCGAACATCCTGGCCTTCGCCGCGGGGACAACGATTCTCATCGCTTCGATACGCGCGCTCGGAGAGGATCATTTAAAGAGGCGGCTTGCCTATTCGACCGTGAGCCAACTTTCTTACATCGTTTTGGGCGCGGCGCTGGGCTCGCTGCACGCGCTCGTCGGCGCAATATTCCACATCGCAGCGCATGGATTCATGAAGATCACGTTATTTTTCTGCGCCGGCTCGATCTACACGAAAACCCACAAAGAGTACATCGCTGATCTCCGCGGGCTCGGGCGTGAGATGCCAGTGACCTTCGGCGCGTTCACACTCGGCGCCCTCGGCCTCGCGGGGATGCCGTTATTTGCCGGCTTTATCAGCAAATGGAACCTCGGGCTGGGAGCGCTCGAGGCCGATCACACCATTTATGTCGGTGTTCTCGTCTTGAGCGGTCTCTTGAACTTCGCCTATTTCTTTCCGATCGTCTATACGGGTTTCTTCGGAAAGAGCGACGCACCCTTTCGCTTCAAGGAAGCGTCTGTTCTTCTTTGGCTTCCTTTGGCCGTGACGGCGGTGATCTCAATCTTGCTCGGCATCTTTCCCGATATCGGGCTTCACTTCTACGAGCTCGCCTGGCAGGCGGCCGAGAGCCTCGTGGCACCCGCTCCGCTCATGCTGGCGGGGGGCGGCGAATGAAACGCATCACTATCGCTACTGCGATTTTCGTCCTGTCGACAGCGGCTCTCGAGCTTGCTTTTCGCCACCTCGCCCATGCCACATTTTTCTGGCACAAGCTTCCCGCTTTCGATTTCGTGTACGGGGTTCTTGGCTGCGGCCTCATCGTCTTTGGATCGAAATGGGTCGGACATAAGTTCGTGCAGCGCGACGTGAACTATTACGACGACCGACCAGACCAACGAGACCAACTAGACCACTAGACAATGATACATCCCGGTCTCGTCCTCTTTCTGACCGCGGTAATCGTGCCGTTCGTTCGCGGAACCGCGCGGCGAGTCGTGCTCGCGGGCGGCACCGTGGCCGCGCTCATCAGTTGGGGATCGCTGGACTTTGCATCCGGCTGGCAACTCACCGTCGGCGAATATTCGCTCACGCTCCTCCATGTCGATCCGCTGAGCCTCATCTTCTCGCTGATATTCGCGATCGTGACCTTCGTGGGCATCTTGTATGCGCTCCACAACGACAGCGCCGGAGAGCAGGTTTCCACTCTCATCTACGCGGGCTCCTCGCTCGGCGTGGTCCTCGCGGGAGACTGGGCGACCCTGTTCGTGTTCTGGGAGCTCATGGCCGTCTCGTCTCTATTTTTGATTTGGCAGAGCGGGACGGAGCGCTCGGGCCGCGCGGGCTATCGTTACTTGCTCGTTCATATCTTCGGCGGCTCGCTCTTGTTCGCGGGTATCCTCATCCATCTAGATCGGGGCGGAGAGTTCGGCGTCTCTGCCTTGACAACATCTGAAACTGACCCCCTCGCCTTCTGGTTGATCCTTCTCGGAGTCGCCATCAACGCCGCCATCCCGCCGCTTCATGCGTGGTTGACGGATGCTTACCCTGAAGCCTCCGTGACCGGCAGCGTCTTTCTGAGCGCGTTCACGACCAAAACCGCGGTCTACGTGCTATTGAGGCTCTTTCCAGGCGCGGACGTTCTCGTTTGGGCAGGCGTCGCGATGGCACTCTACGGCGTCGTCTACGCGGTTCTCGAGAACGACATTCGCCGCCTTCTCGCCTATCACATCATCAGTCAGGTCGGATATATGGTGGCCGGCGTCGGGATGGGCACGGATCTCGCGCTCAATGGGGCGACGGCGCATGCATTCAGCCACATCCTCTATAAATCGCTCTTGTTCATGGGAATGGGGGCCGTTATCTATGCGACCGGGCTTCGCAAGCTGACGGAGCTCGGCGGCATCGCCGACCGAATGAAGCTCGTCGTCATACTCTACGCTGTCGGAGCGTGCTCGATCTCCGGTTTCCCGCTATTCAACGGATTCATCAGCAAGTCCATGATCATCTCGGCCGCGGCGGAACAGCACTTGCCCATCGTCGAGCTGTTATTGACTTTGGCGAGCATCGGAACGTTCTTGCACACCGGACTCAAACTTCCCTACTTCACGTTTTTCGGACCTAAGAAAGATCTCGAGCTGCGACCAATCCCGCTGAACATGCTCGTCGCGATGGGCGTCGGAGCCGTTCTCTGCACACTCTACGGCGTCGTGCCCGGCCTGCTCTACGGGCTTCTTCCATACGCTACAGAATACCATCCATATACGCTGGACCACGTTGTGTCGGCGTATCAGCTTCTAGCCGGAACCGCCATCGCGTTCTGGCTCCTGCTCGGAAAACTCGGCGGCGAAGCGACTGTCAGCGTCGACACGGACTGGTTCTATCGAAAACCGTTCAAAGCGCTCATCGAACAGCTCGTCGCCACGATCCGTTCCGCGGGGCAATCGGCTTCCGCGGCCGGCCGCGCCTTGATCGCCCACGCCTGGGCATTCAGTCAGGCCCCGACCGGAGCACGCACCCGTCCTGAAAACCTGCGAGTGGAAGATTACGACCCGTACCGTTTTCGCTTCCCGATCGGCATGACCGTCTTCTGGGTCGTCGTCTATTTCGCGCTCGTCGCCATCACCGCCTTGTTGTAGGGCGTAACTACGGTCGAGCCAGCTCCTCGATACGATGAAGCTTTCCCGCCCGCATGACATGGCTGATGTGGCGCAGGTGCTTCACGTCCTCGAGCGGGTTCTTGGAAACGATAATGATATCGGCGACGTTCCCTGCCGCGATCGTGCCAATATCTTCGCGGCCCATGGCACGAGCGCCATTTCGCGTCGCCATCACGAGAAGCTCCGCCGGCTCGATGCCGGCCGCCTGCATCGCCTCCAGCTCGGCATAGATAGAGGGCCCGTGAAGGGTGCCTGGATTTCCGGCGTCGGTTCCCAAGGCAATCGGGATACCTGCTTCGTGGACACGGCGCAGGTTTTCTACTTTTCGCACATAGACTGCGTCCAGCCGCTCCCGATAGGCTTTCAGGTCCTGATCGAAGGCGCGAACGCTCGGATGATTGTAGAGCTCGGGGCTACTCAGGATCATTTGTCGTGTTCCCTCGTCCACACAGCGATTGGGATCATCGAGCTCCGGTTTCGAGACGCGCTTCACCGCTTCGAACATGCGCCGGTAGCCGTCACTCACGAGAAGCGTCGGCGTGTAGATCGTCCCCTTCTCTCTGGCCAAAGAGAGGAACTCCTCGTCCACGAGCTGGTCGTCCACGCCGTGGACGAGTAGATGGGCTCCCGCATGGAGCGCGACCTTGGCTTCACGCAAGCTCGTGGCGTGAACGATGAGTGGGAGGCCTCGCGCGGCAGCCTCGTCTGCCACTGCGGCCACCCGTGAATCAATAGCTTCCCGCTCTTGCTCACGAACACGCAAAAACCAGACCTTGATAGCGTCGGCGCCAAACGCCGCCATGAAACGCACCGCGGCTCGCCCCGCTTCCTCGTCGGAAAGCAGAAGGTATTGTTGCTCGGCAGACAGATTCAGCGCCGCGGGCGGTGCGTGGGTGATGCGAGGTCCAGCAGCGGCGACGTGGGGTGCTCTCGGATTGTGCTCTGCCGCCGCCTTGAAATCCAACGACCAAGGATATCCACCCGTATCGAATACCGCGGTCACGCCCGAGCACAAGTAAGCTCGGAAGTAACGCTCGGGCTGTGACTTCTGGCGCGCCATGGTCTGCTCATAAGGGAATAGCTCGGGAAAATCCAACGAGCTCGGTCTCCCGTCGAACCAGCCGGTCTGCCCAAAATGAACGTGAGCATCCACGAGCCCGGGCAGTATCCAAGAGCCGTTATCGAGCTCGATTCTCCGAGCGCCGTCGGGAGCGGGACAGCTTTCGGCGTTTCCTACGCAGACAATCGCCTCTCCGGTCACGACGATACGAGGGTCGGTTTGCACCGGACCACCGCGGCCGTCGAACAAGTTGCCTCCATCCAGGACTAGCGTGCGCTCGGTCTCACTCTCTTGGGACCCTTTAGTTGAAAACGCCGAAAAAGAAAACACGAGAAGCAGGAAAACGGTCGAGCGAGATGGCATCAATTTCTCCAATTGGTACGCCGCAGGGCTCACATTAGAGGCCGCGCTCGCGTATCGGTTTCGAGTTGGACCGGTTACGCGCGCATTCGCCGAGAAGCCGCCGCTACCATCCTTGTCTCTCCCGGAGGGACGTGATGTGGGCGACGTGATGTCGGCCATGCCATGCATAGAGCGCGATGTTCTGACGTACAGTGACCGAGCCGAGCTCGGAGTGCTTGAACGAGCGATCGAGCTCGTCCGGGCCGAGCGAGCGCAGAAATTGCAGCCACCGTTCGTGTAGCGATTCGAGAAGCTGCAGCGAAGTCTCAACCGATGCGGTTTGCGCATCCGCGAGCCGAGCCCAGGCGGCTTCGTCATAGGCCTTGATCGTGGGAGAGTCCTCCGTCACCGCAAGCTTGAACCGCACATAGCTGTTCAGATGGCTATCGGGAATATGGTGCACGACTTGGCGGACGGTCCAGCCGTCGGGACGGTAGGGTGTTCCGAGCTGCTCGTCATCGAGCCCCTTCACCGCCTCACGCAGCTTGGCAGGCGTATCCTCAATCTGTTGCAAGAGCGCCTCCCGCTCTTGGTCGCTGCTGTTTTCGGGAAACTGGAACTTGCCAATCGGATAGCGGAGATCGTCGCTCATGTCCTATCCTCCTTGGCTGGGATTATAGAGAGTGCACGAAGCCTTTCCAATTGCCTGAGGACATTCCTACGAATGTAGCTCAATATCTTACTGGCCGTGCCGCAGAATCATCCGCCGAGTAGAGAAGGAGCGGGAGTCTGGAGCAGAGCCTTTGCTTAGTCCGTGACCAAGTCACTCCCCGCGCCGATCTCAGGAAGGACGTAAGCGGGGTCGATGGCTTGAGCGCGCTCTAGCAAGCTGTCTGCGCGCATCGTCATGCCCTCCGCCTGGTAGACAGCGGCTAACGTACCGATATATGTAACGTTGTTCGGCTCGAGCTCGGTGGCTTTGAGGAAGGCATCGGCGGCCTGTCTGTACCACTTCTCGTTTTGTAGCAGTGCTCGTCCATGAAGGGCGTGATACTCCGCGACTTGTTCGTCGCCGGCGATAGCTTTTCGAACGAGCTGAATCGCGTCCCAGTACTTCCCGTTATCGAAAGAGCTCAGGGCACGGCCATAGAGGCCCCTTGCGTGGACTTCGCTGCCGATGGGAGCTGGGTCACCGTGGCCGTTGCTCGGACTCGACGCGCGCGATGCCTCGTCGAGGACATCGGGGGCCGTTTCGAATTCCTTCCATGCCTCGGAGGCCGCGGCGCAAAGCTGGGATAGCTTGTCGCGGACCATTTCATCCGCACCCGGGAACCGATCGGGATGATATTTCCCTACCAACTTGAGGTAGCTACTTTTCCTTTCACTCTCGGCTGCTGTTACAGACAGTCCAAGCAGGGAGGGAAAGTCCCGATTGCGACCAAATGCGAGTAGGCGATCGAGCTCGGCGATCACGGCCTCATCGACGCTCGGTTTGGAAGGCTCCGGCTCCGTCTTGCGCTCGGAGCGTGCCGGGCTTTCCGCAGCGGCGCCGAGACGAATGAGATTCTTATCCAGCAACGACAAAAGAGCGCGCTCCGTGTCGCTTTCCGCCATCGGACTGACCGCGATGATGTCTTGTGGAGGTACAGACCCGTCGATGCGCGACAAGAGGAACCCCTCTTCCGGTGTGATCTCGACACCCTGCAGGTCTTGTGACAAAGTCGATGAAAGTTGAAGCACTTGCGACCCATCTTTGAGCTGCTTTATCCGCTCCGGATCCATCTCGGGTGCCTCGTCACTCACAGCGCTCGTAGCCTCGACGGTCCCGTTCGCCGCCGCCGCCGCCGTGGCGTCCTCGACAGCCGCCGGCTCCTGAACCTTCGCGACACCCTCGGGGGCAACCTCCTGGATCTCCGCGCGGGCGATCTCCTCGGTGGCGACCTCCTCGGTCTCCGAGGGGCTAGAAACGCTGCCGGTCCCGTCGGGGCCGCTTGGATCGCTCGCGGAAGCCTCGTCCGCGCGAGCCTCGAGATTCGGCTCCGGAAGCTGTTCCTGTTCGGGCGGAGAGGCATCGCTCACGACAGGGTCTGTCACCAGATCCCCGAGCGCCGGCGTCGGATCTACCGTCTCAGCTTCAGAAGTCGTCGCTTCTTCCCGCTCCGACTGCGGGGCGCCTGCCGGCTCCAGCGTTGGCGGGCCTGCCCGCCGAAGCCTTGGCGAAGGCCGGGTCTCTTTCACTATGGCCGCCCGGAGCTCTTCGAGTTCAGGGTATTCTGGGGCAGGTTCCTCGGCGCTCTCCACCGCGTCCGCATGGTCTTTCGACGTGTCGGTCAATTTTTCGAGAGCTTCGACGAGGTCGGCGCCGGTCGCAAAACGCTTTTCGCGTTTTTTCTCGAGCGCGTGATGAAGAATAGGCTTGAGCTCCATCGGTAGCCCGAGGCTCTGCCAGTTAAGCGGAAAAACAGGCTCGTCGTTAATGATGCTCAACAAAACGCCCGTGAGGCTTGGACTGCGGAACGGCTTGTCGCCCGCTACGAGCTCGAAGAGAATACAACCAAGGGAAAACAAGTCGGATCGAGCATCCACATCCTCGCCTTTAGCCTGCTCCGGCGACATATAGTCGGGAGCCCCAAGAACGCCACCAGCCATCGTCAAGTTCGTCGAGAGCTCCGATTTTGCAATCCCGAAATCGGCGACCCAAACGTTCAAGGAGGAAGACACCAAAATGTTCGACGGCTTGACGTCCCGATGCACGACGTTGTGCTCGTGCGCATAATCCAGAGCGCTCGCGAGCTGCGCGACGATCTTGACGGCGGGCGCAAGGGGAAGCCGTCCTTCCGATTCACTGAGAGATTCGAGCGTGCGGCCTTCGATAAACTCCATGATGATGAAGCCGCGATTCGGAGTGGCGACGATATCGTGGATGGTAACGATGTTGGCGTGCTGGAGCCGTGCGACGATGCGCGCCTCGCGTACGAATCGCTCGCGGAGCTCGTCCGGGGTCCGGTTTGCAAACGGCGTATCGAGTCGAACGCATTTGATGGCGACCGGGCGTTCGAGAACCGTATCGAGCGCCTTATAGACGGCGCCAATGGCGCCCGTCGAGAGACGCTCCACGATGTGGTAGCGCCCTCCTGGAATCTGGTCCGAAGCGTCGACACTGTTCGCTTTCGACGTCGACGGCTGGCCTTTCGGCGCATTTGGGGTATCTGGCTGAGCTTCCATGACCCAAAACAGAGGCAAGAAACGTGCCGCTCCTGTACCGCACCGCGCATCGACGGAACGTTTTGGATTCAGCTAGTTACGCGAGCTAGACGATTGAAAGCGCTCAGAAAACGATGGGAAATCGTGTCACAGGATGGTGAAATCCCAACAGCGGCTGCCGAAGACGAGCGCTGAGGACTAGCGGGTCCGGGACTAGTAACTAACCCAGAAGCGAGGATTTTGTTCGCGTTTTAGATTCTACTCCGTTCAGTCTGAGAATTTATCTCTCGTGAGCGAAGAGCACTCGGTGTTTTCGAAACTCTGTGTCTCTGTGGCCATTCTTAAGGCGTCTCATGCGGACGGCGGAGCTTTCAGGTTTACCTGGCTAGGACTAGCCAAGGCGCTGCCCTCTGTGCCCCTTGAAATCCCTGCGGGATTTGAGGAGTCAGAAGTCAGAAGGGTGGTGGC